>NZ_JCAFWP010000007.1:0-118016 GCF_059295135.1 Stenotrophomonas sp. INTA L402-1 | reverse complement strand
GCAAATACGGAAACGTTCCGACGTCATGAGGTTGCCGGCCAGCGGCCGGCACTACCGGCAGATACGGAAACGTTCCGACGTCATGAGGTTGCCGGCCAGCGGCCGGCACTACCGGCGGATATGGAATCATTCCGACGCCATGAGGTTGCCGGCCAGCGGCCGGCACTACCGGCAGATACGGAAACGTTCCGACGCCATGAGGTTGCCGGCCAGCGGCCGGCACTACCGGCAGATGCGGAAACGTTCCGACGTCATGAGGTTGCCGGCCAGCGGCCGGCACTACCGGTGCGCGGTGTCGACGCGCGGCGGTGGGCGAGGGGGCCTGAATCGGGGACAATAGCGTCCCCGCCGCCCCACGCCTGCTCCCGATGACCGATTCCGCCCCCCAGCTTCCTGCCCGCATCCTTGATGGCCGCCGCATCGCCGAGGACCTGCTCGACAGCCTGAAGGTGCGCGTCGACGCCCGCGTGGCCGCTGGCGGCAGCCGCCCGGGCCTGGCCGTGGTGCTGGTCGGTGGCGACCCGGCTTCGACCGTGTACGTGCGCAACAAGCGCCGTGCCGCCGAGAAGGTCGGCATCGAAGCACATGACTACGACCTGCCGGCCGGTACCACCGAAGCCGAGCTGCTCGACCTGATCGACCAGCTCAACGCCGATCCGAAGATCAACGGCATCCTGATCCAGCTGCCGCTGCCGGGCATCCCCGACGCGCGCCGGCTGATCCAGCGCATCGACCCGCGCAAGGACGTGGACGGCTTCCACCCGGAAAACGTCGGCCACCTCGCCCTGCGCGAGTTCGGCCTGCGCCCTTGCACCCCGCGCGGCATCACCACGCTGCTGGGCCACACCGACCAGCCGGTGCGTGGCCGCAACGCCACCATCGTGGGCGTGAGCAACCACGTGGGCCGGCCGATGGGCCTGGAACTGCTGATTGCCGGCTGCACCGTGACCAGCTGCCACAAGTTCACCCCCAAGGACGTGCTGGAACAGGCCGTGCGCAACGCCGACATCCTGGTGGTGGCGGTGGGTCGCCCGGGCATCGTTCCGGGCGAATGGGTGAAGCCGGGCGCGGTGGTGATCGACGTCGGTATCAACCGGCTGGATGACGGCCGGTTGGTGGGCGACGTGGGGTTTGAAGCGGCCGCCCAGCGGGCGAGCTGGATCACCCCGGTGCCGGGCGGCGTGGGCCCGATGACCGTGGCCACGCTGATGCAGAACACCCTGGAAGCGGCGGAAGCGCTGAGCTGACCGCACCTGGGGCTGGTCTCAGGTGTCTGAGGGATAGTGCGGACCAACGGTCCGCACCCACCTAAAGCGGCTGGATCTGGCCCTTGGGTCTGCTCGCGGGATGTGCTGCTGGTGGGTGCCGACCGTTGGTCGGCACAATGCCAGAGGGGTGAGGCTCCTGCTGGGGCACTGGTGTCTGAGAGAGAGTGCGGACCAACGGTCCGCACCCACCGAGGGCAGGTTCCAGGCCCTGAGCGCAGGTTGCAGCCTCCCCTGAACCAACCACCGCCCGCGCGACACTGCGTCGCATTTACCCCCTGCCACGCGGCGCGAAAACAGGGTAAAATGTCGCGCTTCCCCACATCTCGGGTATGCCGATGCTGCGCATCCAGGCTGAAGCACTCACTTACGACGACGTCTCGCTCGTCCCCGCCCATTCGACCATCCTGCCCAAGGACGTCAACCTCGAAACGCGGTTGACTCGCGACCTGAAGCTGAAGCTTCCGATCCTGTCCGCAGCCATGGATACCGTCACCGAAGCCCGCCTGGCCATCGCCATGGCCCAGCTCGGCGGCATGGGCATCATCCACAAGAATCTCAGCCTGGAACAGCAGGCCGCGGAAGTGGCCAAGGTCAAGAAGTTCGAGGCCGGTGTCATCCGCGACCCGATCACCGTCGGCCCGGAAACCACCATCCGTGACGTGCTGGCCCTGACCCAGGCGCACAACATCTCCGGCGTGCCGGTGGTGGGCAGCGACGGCCTGCTGGCCGGCATCGTGACCCACCGCGACATGCGCTTCGAGACCGAGCTGGACGATCCGGTCCGCCACATCATGACCAAGAAGGATCGTCTGATCACGGTCAAGGAAGGCGCCGCGTCTGACGAAGTGCTGCAGCTGCTGCACCGCAACCGCATCGAAAAGGTGCTGGTGGTCAATGATTCGTTCGAACTGCGTGGCCTGATCACCGTCAAGGACATCCAGAAGAACACCGATTTCCCGAACGCCGCCAAGGACCTGTCGACCCGCCTGCTGGTCGGCGCTGCCGTCGGCGTGGGTGGCGATACCGATCGCCGCGTGGAAGCGCTGGTCGCCGCCGGCGTGGACGTGATCGTGGTCGATACCGCGCACGGCCACTCGCAGGGCGTGCTGGACCGCGTCAGCTGGGTCAAGAAGAACTTCCCGGGCGTGCAGGTCATCGGTGGCAACATCTGCACCGGTGAAGCCGCACTGGCGCTGCTGGACAGCGGCGCGGACGCAGTCAAGGTCGGCATCGGCCCGGGCTCGATCTGCACCACCCGCGTCGTCGCCGGCGTCGGCGTGCCGCAGGTCACCGCCATTGATCTGGTGGCCGAAGCGCTGCAGGACCGCATCCCGCTGATCGCCGACGGTGGCGTCCGCTACTCGGGCGACATCGGCAAGGCGCTGGCCGCCGGTGCCTCGACCATCATGGTCGGTGGCCTGCTGGCCGGTACCGAGGAGTCGCCGGGTGAGACCGAGCTGTACCAGGGCCGTTCGTACAAGAGCTACCGCGGCATGGGTTCGCTGGCTGCCATGGAGAAGGGGTCGAAGGACCGCTACTTCCAGGACGCCGCCACCGCCGACAAGCTGGTGCCGGAAGGCATCGAAGGCCGCGTGCCGTACCGCGGCCCGGTGGGCGGCATCATCCACCAGCTGATGGGCGGCCTGCGCGCCACCATGGGCTACGTGGGCTGCGCCACCATCGAAGACATGCGCAGCAAGCCCAAGTTCGTGAAGATCAGCGGCGCCGGCCAGCGTGAGAGCCACGTCCACGACGTGACGATCACCAAAGAGCCGCCGAACTACCGCGCCTGATGCGCTTGCGAACTGCTCTTGCGATTACGGGCAGCCTGCTGATGGCAGGCTGTTCGTTGTCCGAACCGCCGCCGCGCTCCGGGTCTCCGGGCGCGGCGGTTTCGCAATTGCAGGACGTGCAGGCGTGCCAGAACGTGTTCTCGCTGCCGAAGGGCTGGCAGGTGCAGGCCGCTGGCGAGCAGCGCTGGCTGCTGAAAGGCACCGGCGAGCGTCCGCTGCAGGTCACGCTGCAATGCATTACCGAGCCGCTGCACGGGCCGGATGATCCGGTGCTGACACCGGTCCTGGGCGCGCTGGAGCCCGCACGGATGAGTGTGCGCTGGGCGTCCTGGGGTGCTGCGGATTCGGGCATCTCGATGGCAGCGCTGCAACGGCGCATCGTGCCCGGCACCGAAGTGCAGGAAATCGCCGAGCTGCCGCGCGCTGACCGCTCCAACCCCAGCGCACCGCACGGCCTGCTGATGCTGCGCTGGGACGAGGAAGACACCTCACATATTCAACAACGCGAGGCGTTCATCGCCACGCTGACGCAGAGCCTTGAAGCGCCGGGCGCTGCGAAAAACACCACTGGAACGGCACCATGACCAATATCCATAACGACAAGATCCTCATCCTCGATTTCGGCGCGCAGTACACGCAGCTGATCGCCCGCCGCATCCGCGAGCTGGGCGTCTACTGCGAAATCTGGGCGTGGGACCACAACCCGGCCGAGATCGCCGCGTTCGGCGCCAAGGGCATCATCCTGTCCGGTGGCCCGGAATCGACCACGCTGCCGGGTGCGCCGGCCGCACCGCAGGAAGTGTTCGACAGCGGCCTGCCGATCTTCGGCATCTGCTACGGCATGCAGACCCTGGCCGCGCAGCTGGGCGGTGCCACCGAGGCCGCGGACCAGCGCGAATTCGGCCACGCCGAAGTGAACGTCATCAACCCGGATGCACTGTTCAAGGGCCTGAGCGACCACGGCGGCGAGCCGAAGCTGAATGTCTGGATGAGCCACGGCGACCACGTCTCCGTTGCACCGCCGGGCTTCACCATCACCGCCACCACCGACCGCATTCCGGTGGCCGCCATGGCCAACGAAGAAAAGCGCTGGTACGGCGTGCAGTTCCACCCGGAAGTAACCCACACCCTGCAGGGACAGGCGCTGCTGCGCCGCTTCGTGGTGGATGTGTGCGGCTGCCAGACCCTGTGGACCGCCGCCAACATCATCGACGACCAGATCGCCCGCGTGCGCGAACAGGTGGGCGATGACGAAGTGATCCTGGGCCTGTCCGGCGGCGTTGATTCGTCCGTCGTGGCCGCGTTGCTGCACAAGGCCATCGGCGAGAAGCTGACCTGCGTGTTCGTGGATACCGGCCTGCTGCGCTGGCAGGAAGGCGACCAGGTGATGGCGATGTTTGCCGAGCACATGGGCGTGAAGGTGGTGCGCGTGAATGCCGCCGACCGTTACTTCGCTGCGCTGGAAGGCGTGAGCGACCCGGAAGCCAAGCGCAAGATCATCGGCAACCTGTTCGTTGAGATCTTCGACGAAGAATCGAACAAGCTGAAGAATGCCAAGTGGCTGGCGCAGGGCACCATCTACCCGGACGTGATCGAGTCGGCCGGCAGCAAGACCGGCAAGGCGCATGTGATCAAGAGCCACCACAACGTGGGCGGCCTGCCGGAGCACATGAAGCTGGGCTTGGTGGAGCCGCTGCGCGAGCTGTTCAAGGACGAAGTGCGCCGCCTGGGCGTTGAGCTGGGCCTGCCGCGCACCATGGTTTACCGCCATCCGTTCCCGGGCCCGGGCCTGGGCGTGCGTATCCTGGGCGAAGTGAAGCGCGAATACGCCGAGCTGCTGGCCAAGGCCGATGCCATCTTCATCGACGAGCTGCGCAAGGCGGATCTGTACGACAAGACCAGCCAGGCGTTTGCCGTGTTCCTGCCGGTGAAGTCGGTGGGCGTGGTGGGCGATGCGCGCGCTTATGAGTGGGTGATTGCGCTAAGGGCCGTGGAGACGATTGATTTCATGACGGCGCATTGGGCGCATCTGCCGTATGAGTTCCTGGGTACGGTGAGCAACCGGATCATCAATGAGTTGCGGGGGGTGTCGCGGGTTGTCTATGACATCTCGGGGAAGCCGCCGGCTACTATTGAGTGGGAATGAGTTGAGAGAACGAGGGCGCCGAGAGGCGCCCTTGTTGTTTGCTGGTAGTTTCACGGCCAATCTTGCAGTAGTTATCAAAATGTGATGCTTATGAGATCATCCGTGGCGTCGTGATGGAGGGTCGGAAGATGAGGGGGATGGGCTGCAGTACGCAGCAATGCTGCAGGATGGGTGAATCGATCGCTTTTTGAAAGCCACTAGGGTCCCTTCAGAACTCTGTACCAACTGTTCGGCTGAAGAATTGCGACTGGGATAACGCCACTCTTCCCGCAGCCCGAGTGGTGCTGATGCGTGGTTGGCTCCGACTTGCTTTACAACGACTCTCAGCCGCGGCGGCTGGAAGGATTCTCATGCTGGAGAAGATTGAACGACTTTTGTGTGAAATCAACGACACCAGCAGTAAGTTGATTCTGTTGGTCGGGTCCGGTCGCAGTGGAAAGACTCGAATGCTGTGTCAGCTTGCCAGCAAGTTGGGCACGGAGCGGTTGAATGTCGGCCTCGAGCTGGGGCGAAAAATGGCTGTCCTGCCCAAGAACAAGCGCGGTTTCTCGGCCGGAGAGTTGCTTCGAGAGATTGCAGGCAAAGAGCGCACTGGAGATCCGCTGTTGCTCGATAACCTCGAGTTATTGTTCGAACCTGACCTTCAGATCAGCCCACTCGAAAGCATTAGGCGGCTGGCGCATTCCAAGCGCGTTGTGGCCGTCTGGCCTGGCGAATTGCGCGGTGATCGCTTGGTCTATGCCGACATCAGCCATCCAGAACATCGTGACTACAGCCGCGACGGCGTGGTCGTACTCGAAATTTGACATTGCAGGGAAGTGGGGACTAGATGAACAAGAGCATGAAATACGGAGATCTGATCCAGTTCGAGCAGATCGAGTCAGTCATTCAGCTGCTCGATGCCGGGCGCCCGGACGAGGCCAAGAAGCTCGTCGCGACCTATGTCATCTCCGACGACATGGCCGAGCGGATCTCCAAACTCATGGTTCCCCAGCTTAGCTTTGACGACTCCGTCGATCACAAGGGCGTGCTGATCGTCGGCAACTACGGCACCGGTAAGTCGCACTTGATGTCGGTACTGTCGTTGGTGGCTGAAGACGCGGCCTACGCACCGATGATCCGCCACCCCAAGGTCGCAGAGGCGGTTGCCCCGATTGCTGGTCGCTTCAAGGTGCTGCGCATCGAGGTAGGCGGGCTGCAGATGCCACTGCGCCAGATCATCACCCTGCAGCTTGAGCGCTTCCTCGAAAAGATCGGCGTCGATTACACCTTCCCGACCGCCGACAAGGAGCTCAACAACAAGGACTCATTCGAGGAGATGATGGCCGCGTTCGCGGAGAAATTCCCGTACCAGGGCGTCCTGCTGGTTGTCGACGAGTTCCTGGAGTACCTACAGTCCCGTCGGGATCACGAACTGGTGCAGGACCTGGCCATCCTGCGTCAGATCGGCGAGGTCACCAAGCACCTGAAGTTCCGCTTCGTGGCTGGTGTGCAGGAAGCCATCTTTGACAGTGTGCGCTTCCAGCACGTCGCCGACAGCATGCGCCGGGTCAACGAACGCTTCACGCAGATCCTGATCGACCGCCAGGATGTCAGCTTCGTTGTCTCCGCGCGCCTGCTCAAGAAGACGGCCGACCAGCAGAACAAGATCCGCGAATACCTCACGCCGTTCGCCAAGTTCTATGGCTCCATGAACGAGCGGATGGACGAGTACGTGAGGTTGTTCCCCGTTCACCCAGACTACCTGAAGACCTTCGAGCAGATCCACTTCACCGAGAAGCGTGGCGCGCTCAAGACCATCGAGGCTGCCATGCTGGCCATCCTCGACCAGGAAGTACCCACTGACAAGCCGCTGTTCATCAGCTACGAGAATTTCTGGAACACCATCAAGGCCAACTCGGTCCTGCGCGCTGACCCCAACATCAAGGACGTCATGCGCGTCTCCGAGGTGCTGGAGTCGCGGGTCCAGCAAGCGTTCACGCGCCCGGCCTACAAGGCAATGGCGCTGCGCGTCATCAACGCGTTGGCCGTGCACCGTCTGACGACGGGCGGCGACATCCATGTGCCGATTGGCCCGACGGCTGCCGAGCTACGCGATGCCCTGTGTCTGTTCCAGCCGGGCGTAGAGGACATGCCGGGCGATCCGGCCGAGAACCTGCTGTCGATGGTCCAGACCGTCATGCGGGAAGTGCTGAAGACCGTCAACGGCCAGTTCATCTCCAAGGCACCGGACACCGAGCAGTACTACCTCGACCTCAAGAAGGACATCGACTACGACGCGCAGATCGAAAAGCGCGCCGAAGCCCTGTCCGACGACGCACTGGACCGCGCCTACTACAGCGCCGTCAAGGCGCTGATGGAGTGCAGCGACGACCTGCGTTACCCCGGCTTCCAGATCTGGCAGTACCAGCTCGAATGGCAGGAGCGCCGCGTCGAACGCATGGGCTACCTGTTCTTCGGGGCGCCGAACGATCGCCCCACGGCCCAACCCGAGCGCGACTTCTACGTCTACTTCATCCAGCCCTTCGACAAGCCGAAGTTCGCCGACAACAACCTGTCGGACGAGGTCTTCTTCCGCCTCACCGGGCTTGACGACGATCTCAAGCGGCACCTGTCGTCCTACGCGGCGGCGCTCGATCTGGCCTCCACCGCCAGCGGCGGTGCCAAGGCCATCTACCTCTCCAAGGCACAGGATTTCCTGCGTGCCATGAGCAAGTGGCTGCAGGAAAAGCAGATGACCGCGTTCGAGGTTACCTACCAGGGCAAGAAGAAGAATCTGCAGGAGTGGGCCAAAGGCGTGTCTCTGCGTGACCGGGCGCGGCTGGGTGCGGACGAGCGCATCAACTTCCGCGATGTGGTGAACGTGATTTCGGGCCTGGTGCTGGGCCAGCGCTTCGTCGATCTCTCGCCGGAATACCCCACCTTCTCGGTGCTGGTCACCGAGGCCAACCGCAAGCAACTGATCGGCAACGCGCTACGCGCACTGGCCGGCGGCACTCGCACCAAGGATGCGCTCGCCGTGCTCGATGCGCTGGAGTTGCTCGATGGCGACCGCGTCGACCCGGCCAACTCCCGCTATGCGCAGGAAGTGCTGAACCGGCTCAAGGCCAAGGGCCACGGCCAGGTGCTCAACCGCAGTGAGCTGCTGTCGGGTACCTCGGACGTCGAGTACTTCGCGCCGATCAAGTACCGGCTGGAGCCCGACCTGCTGGTCACCGTGCTGGGCGGGCTCGTCTACTCAGGTGACATCGTGCTTTCGATTCCCGGCGACAAGATCGACTCCGGCAAGCTCGTGCAGCTCGCAGAGCGTTCGCTGGAAGAGCTCAAGCAGTTCAAGCACGTCGAGGCACCCAAGGAGATCAACCTCGCGGTGCTGCGTGCCCTGTTCGAGTTGTTCGATCTGCCGTCTGGTCTGGCCCAGAAAGCCAGCCAGGGCGACACCGAGCCGGTCATCAAACTGCAGGAGAAAGTCAGCGCGCTGGTGCCGCGCGTGCTCAAGGCCGGCTCCGACCTACAGCAAGGCAAACTCGGCTTCTGGGGCCAGAACCTGCTGCGCGAAGAAGAAGCCAAAGACTGGCACGCCCGGCTGGACTCGCTGAAGAAGTTCACCGAATCGCTCGCGCCGTACAACACCGTCGGCAAGCTCAAGAACCTGCGCGTCACGCAGGAAGACCTGGACGGCCAGAAGAAGAATCTGGAGATCCTGGCCGCCGTCGAGCGTCTGCTCGAACTGGTGGTGGAGTTGGGCAGCACGGCGTCCTACCTCTCGCAGGCCGAGATGGTGTTGCCCGCCGAGCACCCGTGGGTGAAGCAGGCCGAGACCGCCCGCAAGGCGCTACAGGAGAAGCTGACCCAGGACCGCACAGCCGAGCACGCCGCCGAATACCGGCAGACGCTCAACCAGCTCAAAAAAGACTACATCACCGCCTACATCGCCAGCCACAGCAAGGCGCGGCTGGGCGTGGCCGAGGACAAGACCCGCAACGCCCTGCGCAAGGACGACCGCCTGCTGGCACTGCGCGTGTTGGCCGGCGTGTCGCTGATGCCCACCAGCCAGCTCACCGCGTTCGAAGAATCCCTCAACGGGCTGAAGAGCTGCTCATCGCTGGACGAACCGACCCTGGTCACGACCGCCGTCTGCCCGCACTGCCAGTTCCGCCCGTCTGCCGAGCAGTTGGAGCTGATCCCGGCTGCCAACCGCCTGCACAAGCTGGATGACGATCTGGACGAACTGCTGGTCAACTGGCAGCAAACCCTGCTGGAAAACCTGGAGGACCCATTCACGCAGGACAGTCTAGGTCTGTTGCCGCCCGCATCCAAGAAGCTGATCGATGCCTTCTTGGCCTCACGCAAGCTGCCCGACCCGATGACCACCGAATTCGCCAATGCAGTGCAGGAGGCGCTATCGGGGCTGGAGAAGATCGCGGTCAAGGGCGACGAGATCAAACAGGCGCTGCTGCAGGGCGGCTCGCCGGCCACGCCCGACGACCTGCGCAAGCGCTTCGACACCTTCATGAACGAGCGCTGCAAGGGCAAAGATGCCACCAAGCTGCGCTTCGTGATTGAGTGAGCGTAAGTCTGTAAGTCATATTGATCTGACCAGCTTAAGTTTGAACTGCGAATGCCGCCGCCACGTGGGTTATTAATGCGCGGCAATTTCAAAAATGCTCAGGCCGTCTCACCACGTTCGCTGTTCCAACAAACTTTGAATGAGAGAACCATGAAGCAAATCCAGCACCTTCATAAAGTTGATGTTTTCTACAATTGGATTAGTGCAAATTTGCCCAGCCATATGGGTTATGCCACATATTGGCCTCAGATTTGTTATGACTGGACTACTGAAGTTCCGTTGCACATCGTTTTTGAGAAAAAAGACGGGGTGTTTATTTGGCCATGGAATCACCTCGTAAATCTTCCTTGGCCTCACACTGATATAAATTTCTCAAGTAACGTACCGACTCTTGCCAATGGCTCTCCCTGGGACTACCACAACTGGCATAAGACAGCACTTAATGGTGGCCTTGCCACGCAGTGTTCAAGAGTCCCTGCCAATTTTTGGGATTGGCGACTTCAGGTAAAGCCAAAAAACAATCTGACGTGTGACTTGGATGTTCTCCATCGGCGCAGCAGCGATGGAGTTTGGGTTGGCGTCGAGGCGACCGAGATCTGGTTTGTCGATGAGGATTCAAATAATCTTAATCGTGACTTCTACCAGCACGTTCACAACCTTATCCACTTACGGAAAAGTTTTAATTTCAAAGCGCTGAGAGCGCAGAACAAACTTATGTCGGCACTTGGTGGAAAACACTACCTTGTGCTTCATCAAAACAATCCCGACAAAGCCTCGCTCGTAAGCTCTAGGGTCATGACCTTAGAGCTCAATGTGGACATGATTTCTTTATTGGAAAACAAGACCGGATCAAGGCTCGATGTTAAACGTAACCTAGGGCAGTATTTCGTTTTGTGTGATTTGAAGAGTTTGTTTCTCTAATTCCGCATTCACTACGATTAAGTCCGGAGCTGATGTTTTTAAATAGGAGTTAACTTTATGGGGCAGCTATTTGGGCCTTCTCGAAACAAGTCCGCCAATGCATATACATTTGGCCGTCAATTTTCAAGTGACGATGAACGTCGCAGCCACTATATGAAACTTCTGAAAGAGAGGCTGCAGGACCGTTCATTCCGCAATTCCAACGGCTTTCCCGAAGCTTCCGATGAAGACATTTTGAAGGCATCAGATCCGCCCTATTACACGGCTTGCCCGAACCCTTTTCTTCAGGACCTGTTGTCAACTTTGCCGACCCAGCCGGTTGAGAACTCATATAAGAGAGAGCCCTTCGTTGCCGATGTAAGTGAGGGGCGGAGTGGTCTTTTTTATGATGCACATAGCTATCACACTAAAGTTCCTCACAAAGCGATCATGCGGTTCATTTTGCATTACACGAATCCAGGTGACGTTGTGCTCGATAGCTTTTGTGGCACTGGGATGACTGGAGTTGCGGCGCAACTATGTGGAAACCGGGAGATAGTCGCGTCACTTGGTTACAGAATCGATCAGGCAGGTGTGATCTATGAAAATGTAATTGATGAGGGCAAGCAAGTTTGGAGGGCATTTTCAAAAATTGGTGAGCGCGTTGCCATCCTTAATGATTTGTCACCAGCGGCGACGTTTATCGCCGCCAATTTGAATATTCCGACCGAGGTTGCGTCTTTCAAAGAGGAAGCGGAGTCCGTTCTAAGAGATGTTGAACGTCAGCTTGGATGGATGTATGAGACCAAGCACTCAGATGGACACTCCCTTGGTCGGATCAACTACATTGTCTGGTCTGATGTGTACGGATGCCCTCACTGCGCTCATGAGTTAGTTTTCTGGGATGTAGCGATTGACGCCACACAGGGAAAAATCAACGAGAAATTTAACTGTTGTAACTGTTCTGCTGAGTTGCAGAAAAAGGATCTCGAGCGCTTATGGTCAACAGAAACTGATCCGGTGCTTTGCAAAACGGTTCGGCGGCGTCGCCAAGTACCTGTTTCAATTAATTACAGCCTTGGGAGCAAACGTTATGACAAGCGCCCAGAACCGTCTGACCTTGAACTAATCGCGAAGATCGCATCGGTGCCAGTTGAGGGAAACATTCCCTTAGCTAAGCTGCCTGATGGATTTAATACCCGTCAGCCAAAAGAGTCTCACGATATTGAGTATGTCCATCAGTTCTACACAAGACGCAGCCTCCATGTTTTGGCAGCGCTTAGAAAGAGAGCAATGACCTCGCAGTTTCCTCGTGAGATTTCGTTTTTGATCAATTCTTACGATCTAACTCATAGCACGCTAATGTCCCGAATTATTTTTAAGGGTGGCGGGAAGAAACCTGTTCTGACAGGGTATCAATCAGGAACGCTCTATGTTTCTTCGCTTCCAGTAGAGAAGAACTTAATTGAAGGCTTGAGAAAACAGAAGTTGGGAGTGATTGTCGAATCTCTCCAGCACATTCGGTCGGCCCAATTCGTCTCCACTGGAAGTGCTTCCAATTTGGATATGCCAGATAATTCTGTGGATTACATATTTATTGATCCGCCGTTTGGTGGGAATATCATGTATTCCGAACTTAATTTTCTTTCTGAAAGCTGGCTTGGCGTTCATACAAACAACAAGCTTGAAGCCATTGAAAACAAGATCCAGGATAAAGACATCACCAACTATCGTGCCCTTATGACCTCAGCGTTTGCAGAGGCGTTTCGCGTACTAAAGCCTGGCCGATGGATGACAGTAGAATTCTCAAATACTCAAGCGTCAGTCTGGAACAGCATTCAGACTGCGCTCCAAGAAGCAGGATTTGTTGTCGCCAATGTTTCTGCTCTAGACAAAAAGCAAGGAAGTTTTAAGGCTGTCACGACAACAACGGCTGTTAAGCAAGACCTGGTTATTTCAGCCTACAAGCCAAATGGTGGCCTAGAGGCTCGCTTCGCCAAAGCCGGCGGTAGTGAGGATTCTGTGTGGGATTTCGTTCGAACGCACCTGGGCTATCTGCCAACCGTTAAGGCAAAGGCCGGTGATCTTGAGTTTATTGCTGAGCGCGATCCTCGGATCATTTTTGATCGAATGGTTGCATGGTTTGTACGACACAATTTCCCCGTTCCAATGTCCACCCATGAGTTCCAGGCAGGCCTTTCTCAGCGCTTCGTCGAGCGAGATGGAATGGTGTTTCTTCCGGATCAAGTGGCAGAGTACGACAAGAAGCGTTTGCAGGTTGCCGCTGCGCCTCAGATGGAGATGTTTGTATCTGACGAACGCAGTGCAATAGACTGGCTTTCAGATTTTCTGAAACGTCGGCCATCGACTTACCAAGAACTCAGCCCTGAGTTCATGGGTCAGCTTGGCGCAGGGTGGAAGAAGCACGAGGCTAAGCCCGAGTTGGCTGCTTTGCTAGAGGACAACTTCCTGAAGTACGACGGGACGGGTGAGGTGCCGAGCCAGATCCACAGCTACCTTTCGACCAACCACAAGGATCTTCGCGGGTTGGAGAAGAACAGTCTCGCACTGGTCGCCAAGGCCAAGGATCGCTGGTACGTGCCTGACCCGAACAAGTCCCAGGATCTGGAGAAGAAGCGCGAGAAGGCGCTGCTGAAGGAATTCGAGACCTACAAGACGTTTACAGGTCGCAAGATCAAGGAATCGCGCCTGGAGGTGCTGCGTGCTGGTTTCCGCGCTGCGTGGGCCGCCAAGGACTACCAGACCATCATCGGCATCGCCAATAAGCTGCCAGAGGAAACTCTGCAAGAGGATGAGAAGTTGCTCACCCTCTACGACCTCGCGCTGACCCGTACCGAAGACGGGATCTGAACGTGGCCGGCGGCGGGTTCTCCATCGGCGACTGGTGCTGGTTCACCCGGCAGGCATCGCCGTGCCGCGTGATCGAACGCCAGGACGTGTGGGGCGAGGTCGCTTACCGCGTGTGGCTGCCTGCCAAGGACGCGGTGGTGCGCGCCCGCGCGGAGGACCTTGCCCTGCTGGAAAGCGTGCGCCCGAGCGTGGAGCAGATCCTGCACACCACGGCGGCTGCCAAGCTGCTGGATGCACTGGAGGACAACCTGCTGCTGGCACCGATCCAGTCCAGCGTGGTGCCGCTGCCGCACCAGCTCTATGCGCTGAACCGCGCCATCAGCCGTGACCGCATCCGCTACCTGCTGGCCGATGAGGTGGGCCTCGGCAAGACCATCGAGGCCGGCCTGGTGCTGCGCGAATTGAAGTTGCGTGGCCGGGTGAAGCGCATCCTGGTGGTGGCGCCCAAGGGGCTGGTGCGCCAGTGGCAGGCGGAAATGCGTCTGCACTTCGGCGAGAAGTTTCAGTTCATCGAGCCGTCCGAGCTGGCAGCCTTCCGCCAGTGGCGCAGCGGTGGCGCAGGCGAGGAAGAGAGCCTGTGGCGTATGCACGACCAGGTGATCTGCTCGCTGGATTCGGTGAAGCCGCTGGAAGGCCGTCGCGGCTGGAGTCTGGAGCAACTCAACACCTACAACCGCGAGCGCTTCGAGGACCTGATCTCAGCGTCGTGGGATCTGGTCATCATTGACGAAGCCCACCGCATGGGCGGCAGCACCGAGCAGGTGGCCCGCTACAAGTTGGGCGCAGCGCTGGCGGAAGCCTCGCCGTATCTATTGCTGCTGTCAGCCACGCCGCACCAGGGCAAGACCGATCAGTTCATGCGGCTGATGCAGTTGCTGGACCGCGAAGCCTTCCCGGACGAGAGCAGCGTCAGCCGTGACCGGGTGCGGCCCTTCGTGATCCGCACCGAGAAGCGCGCATCGATCAATGCCGAAGGCCAGCCACTGTTCAAGCCGCGTGTCACCCGGCTACAGGCGGTTGCCTGGCAGGCCCGCCACGGCTCGCAGCAGCGCTTGTACGAGGCGGTGACCGACTATGTGCGCCACGGCTACAACCAGGCCATGGTGGCCAAGCAGCGCCACATCGGCTTCTTGATGATCCTGATGCAGCGGCTGGTGACGTCCAGCACGGCGGCCATCCGCACCACACTGGAAAAGCGCCAGGCCTTGCTCGATGCGCCGCAGCCGCAAGCCAACCTGTTCGAGAACACCAGCGCCGACGAGTGGGCCGATCTCGACGGCCAGTCCCAGGTGGATCTGGCGATGCAGTCCAGTGGCTGGGAGCTGGAGAAGTCCGAAGTCGAGATGCTGCTGGATCTGGCGCGGGAAACGGAGGCCGCCGGCACTGATGCCAAGGCTGAGGCACTGCTGGAGCTGATCTACAAGCTGCAGCAAGAGGAAGGCGACCCGGCCCTGAAGGTACTGATCTTCACCGAGTTCGTGCCGACGCAGGCGATGCTGGCCAACTACCTGGAGAGCCGGGGCTTCTCGGTAGCGACGCTCAACGGCAGCATGGACCTGGAAGCGCGCACACGGGCACAACAGGTGTTCTCCAAGGATGTGCGCGTGCTGATTTCGACGGATGCCGGTGGTGAAGGTCTGAACCTGCAGTTCTGCCACGTCATCGTTAACTTCGACATGCCGTGGAACCCGATGCGGATCGAGCAGCGCATTGGTCGGGTAGACCGTATCGGGCAAAAGCACGTGGTTCGCGCCATCAACTTCGTGCTCGAAGACACCGTGGAGCACCGCGTACGTCAGGTGCTGGAAGAAAAGCTGGAAGTCATCGCACTGGAGTTTGGCGTCGACAAGGCGGCCGATGTGATGGATTCGGTCGAAGCCGACCCCATCTTCGACGAGCTGTTCGTGCATGGCCTGCAGAACCCGGATGCCATAGAACAGGAGTGCGACGCGGTGGTGTCGCAGCTCCGATTCACACTGGCGGAGTCGAAGAAGAACAACGATCTGCTCACCGCAGACCACGATCTGGACGCCGACGATGCCCGCAAGTGGCGCGACCACCCTGCCCAGTTCTGGCTGGAGCGGGCCATCACAAGCGGGTTGGCTGCGCGCGGCGGCTCGGCAACGAAGGTTGGAAAGGCGTGGCGGGTGAAGTGGGCGGACGGCAGCGAGTCAGCACAGGCCTGCTTTGACGCCCGCACGGCGGATGAGAACTCGGAGTTGGAATGGGTCACGATGGAAGACCCACGCGCTCGGGCGGTGATCAGCGAGCTGCCGCGCTTTGTCGCCGGCCTGCCGCTGCCGGTGATCCGCGTGACCGGGCTGCCAGATTCGGTACGCGGCATCTGGTCGCTGTGGGAGATCAGTCTGTTGGCTGAAGGCTTGAGTCGGAAGCGCTTCCTTCCGGTGTTCATCAACGAGGAAGGCCGTCCCTTTATACCGACCGCCAAGCGAGTCTGGGATCTGCTGCTGACTGAAATCGTGGACATCCATGCCGTGACAGGTTCAGATGAGTCGGTGAAGTGGTTCGAGGCATCGCAGGCGGCTGCAAGCACCCAAGGTGAACGGATCTTCACCGAGCTGCTGACCGAACACCGCGCCCGGCTGAAGGATGAACGCGAGCGTGCGGTGTATGCGTTCGAGGCCCGAGGCCTGGCTATTGGGCGTATCGGCCTGCCCGCTGTGCGTGAGCACCGGCGCAAGCGGCTGCAACAGGAACACAACGCACGCGTGGCCGCCATCGATGACATGGGGGCCAGCGTGCCAGATTTGAATGCCGTGATGATGGTGCGCATTGGAGGTGATGCATGAGCCTTTGGACGGAGCGCATCCTGAGCCACTTCACGGCCGACCTCACCCGGCTTTGGGTGGCGTGCGACCCTGATGATGTGTTGCTCGACGAGAAGGTATTGACCGAGCTGCGCGGTCGCGGCTTCGAGCTGATGCTGTACGAAGACCCGTTTGTCTTCCGCGCGGAATATGAGGAACGCTACCGCGCGGCATGGGATCGCGGTGAGCAAGGGCCAGCGCCCTCGCTGGTGCTGCATCTGCGTAGCGCCGACGCGAATGCGTTGCCGTGGGACATCGTGCATCACGGTCGTGCGGTGCGCCTCAGCCTTGCCGATCTATTCCCCAAGCTGTCTTACAGCGCGGTCCAGCAAGTCGAGCCGGAGCATCTTGCGGGGCTGTTTCATGCCCACCAGACGGAATTGCAGAGTGCACGGGGCGAGAACGAGTCGAAGGACTTCATCCTGGAACACGTCTATCAACTGGCGCCGAGGTCGATTCGCAACCCGGTGGACTTCTGGCGTGAGCTGTTACGGCTTCACTTTGCCAACCGCTCGTTGCCACCCCTGTTCGCACAGCACGCGGCAGACATCATTCAAGGCAAGGGACTGTTTACCGACCAACCCGTCGCCACCTGGCTGGCGTCAAAAAGTGGGCTGCTGCGCGTGGTGCAGGATGCGTGGTATCGCTACTTGAAGACACTTGGACTGGATGGCACGCGCACGGGCGAACCGCCACCGCCAGACTACGTCGCCAAGATCGAGATTCCGTTCGATCACTCCGATGTGCAGGTGTTGGTCGACTCCATGTTCCTCGACGGCAGCTTGCATCCGCTGGCGGTGCACAGCGTCCCGGCGGGGATGCCGAGTTGGATCAAGGCGGGGATTGTCCAGGACCCAGCGGCATTGCAGACTTTGGTACTCAAAGGCATTGATGGCCTGATCGAGACGACGCCAACTGCCGCGTCCTCGCACAAGGACTGGAGCGAGTTCGCCAAGCGTTACGGTGAGATCCTGGCCCGCACGCATAGCCTGCCCGGTACGGAAGGCAGCGAACACTTGCCTGCGATCCGGGATCGCATCAAGACATTGCAGGCGCAATCGGACGAGCGACTGCAGGCCTGGGTCGCAGCCAAGCACTACGCCGACCTGATTCTGCAGCCAGTGACCAAAGGCCCGGTGATGGTTCACCACGTACCGCGCTTTTTGCGCCATCGTCGGTCCGCAGGGGAAACCAAGGTGGCTCTGCTGGTCTTCGACGGACTGGCCTTCGACCAATGGGTACAGATCCGCGAGCGCCTTGTCGCTATCACCAAGCGATTCGCGTTCGACGAAGGAACCGCGTTCGCATGGGCGCCGACCGTGACGTCGGTGTCGCGCCAGGCGCTGTTCTCCGGCCTGAAGCCGCGCGAGTTCGACGACTCCATCGACCGGACGGACAAAGAGGAGTCCTTGTGGAAGACGTTCTGGCAGAACGAAGGCGTCAACTCGAATGAGGTGATGTACCGACGCGCGCTGCGCCAGATTGATCAACTGGACGTGCTTGAGGCGGACTTGAACGACCGGCGCCCGAAGGTGGTGGGCCTGGTCATCGATGAGGTGGACGATCGGCTCCACAAGGAGCGATCCAAGAAGGACGTGGCGATGTGGGTCGGCAACTGGCTGACGACCGGTTTTATCGACCGGTTGTTCTCCCTGCTGCTGGACAAGGGGTACCATATCTACCTCACGGCGGACCACGGGAACGTGGAATCGACCGGGATCGGCAGGCCCAACCAAGGCGTGATTGCAGAGACGCGCGGAGAGCGCGTGCGCGTGTATCGAAGCGAGCCACTCCTGGCCGATTCCGCCGCTGCTTATCCCTCCACAGTCAGGCTGGATATCGCTGGGCTACCCGCGGGCTTCATGCCTCTGTTTGCAGGTGGAAGAACTGCCTTTGTGCCGGAAGGCGAGCAGGTGGTGGTCCATGGCGGAGTGTCGGTCGAAGAGTTGATCGTGCCCTTTGTGAAAGTCAGTTATGTAATTGATACCGAATGAATTCATCAACCCCAAAAATTGGCTTTGATCGGTTCATTCAGCTTGATTGGGCGGCTGCTGCACTGAACGTTCGTGCAGGCCTGGCTGGACTAGCTGATCTGAATGCACTGCTTGATGCCGCCGAACTTGGAATGGAAGCCAAGAAGAAAACGCGCACTGTCCTGAATCGCCTGTGGCTGGAGCCACGCTCTGAACTTACTGACTTCGCGGATCGCGGCGCAGCCATACACGAGATGCAGCCAGACATTCCCGTCTCAGCGCTCTGCTGGGGAATGTCCGTGGCGACGTACCCTTTCTTCGGCAAGGTCGCCGAGTTTGTAGGCCGCCTGTCCGCTATTCAGTGCGACTGCGCGTCTGCCGAGGTCCATCGACGCATGAGTGAAGCTTATGGGGAGCGCGAAGGTACCCGGCGTATGACCAATATGGTCATCCAAAGCCAGGGGAGCTGGGGCGCGGTTGAGCGCGTGGAGAAGGGTAGGCGTGTGATCAGGCTTGCGCCTACTGTGATCGACAACGACGAAGTCACGGCATGGTTAATCGAGGCGGCAGTGCGCTACTCCAGTAAGCCAGTTTCGCTGTCCAGTCTGCAGTCGCTGCCAGTGCTCTTTCCGTTCGCCCTGACGCGACCACTTGGATACGTGGTGTCGAAGAGTGCCAACCTCAGCATTCGTGCGGAGGGGCCTAGTGCTCAATTGGTTGCCTTGCGCTAGGGGCGCGATTACTCATGCGTCGGTTGATGCATCGAAAATCGTTCCATCGTCCGCGCTAGTGACCCAGCCCGGAAGAACCGGGCCAGCGTAGAGCTGAGACTTCGCCCAGCATGAACCCTGTGGATCACAGGGAATCAGGCGATGAAGAAACCCCGATTTGCCGGTGAGCAGATTGCCCACGCGCTCAAGCGGGTGGCGCTGGGCATGGCGATCGGTGTGCCACAAGATTGGCATTGCGGATGCGACGTACTACGTGTGGCTGCGATTGTTGGATGAGGAACACCGCAAGCTCAAGCAATTGGTGGCCGACCTGAGCCTGGATAAGGTGATGCTGCAGTCGATGGTCATAAAGAAGCTCCTATGCCTGCTCAGAAGCGTGCTTGGGTGAGGTGGCTGCAGGATCGATTTGGTAGCAGTGAGCGGCATGCGTTGCGGATCGTGTCAATGTCGCGCCCGGCATTTTCCTGAACGCCCAAGGTGCTTGACAGTAGTGCTATTCGTCGGTGGATGCGTCAGATTACTCAGGCACGGATTCACTACGGTCAAGATCCGTTCACTTTTGCAGTAGTGGACCTTGACGATAGTTTTTCGCAGCCCAGTATCGACTCGCGCCTACAAGTTCTATTCGATGACATTTTTAGAGAGCGCGAGTCATTTGTAGACTTGGCGAACTATTCTGGTGAATAAAGGAAATGAAGCCAAAGAGTTCGTTAAACGCGGATTCGGGTTTCAGTTCTGCTTGATTTTGGAGTTGCGAACGCCCGCTCGTAGCCTGAAGTAGACAATGGGTTCGTTAGCAGGCATCTACGCTGCCAAGGGAAATCACTCCGGCCTAACCTCCCGACAAGCCCACTCAGCCAACCCCCGGCAAGCCAAAAACAACCCATCAACCACCCCCTCATCCAAATGCCGCTCTGGCTCCGCTGCCACCCGGCAGCGGTCCGCCGAGTGCAGCACCTCCAGCACCGTCAGCAGCCCGACCAACGCGCGCTCGGTCTTCGCCAGGCTCACGCGGCGCCCGGGTGAGACGTCGTTCTCCGGCCAAGGCAGTCCATCGGCGCCCTCGCAGCCGCGCATGCGCTTGAGGATGCCGAGCAGGGAGTTCAGGTCGGGCAGGGGAGTGTCGTCGTTGATGGGCTCAACAACGGTGTACGAAGAGAAGGTGTCGGATTCATTCATGGCGTCGGCTTCCGTGGCTGTGCTTAACAGCGCCACCGCGAAGAGGGTGGCGGACGGTGCGGGTTGCAAACCGGGACGCAGAGGAGTGACCGGCGGGCCCGAAGACCCCCACGCACCGTCCGCCATATAGGCCGACGGTTTGCCAGTCGGCACCGCCTCAAGGACGGTGCCGACTGGCAAGCGTATTCACTCTGCGTCTCGGGTTTGCACGCCCGGCCACCCGGTATCGGTGGCGCGTCATGGTGTTTACGCCGCCGCTTCGAATGCCAATAGAAATTCGCGAAGGAATCGCGGAATTCGAGAGCGGAGAACTATTGTTGCACGCACCATTTGTGCAGCACGCGACGCCAGTAGACGCATTCGCGCAGCCGCCCTGTCGATTGCGAATCAAGGTGGCGCAATCGCCCATGCCACAAGCGAATAGCGCGACAGCCTTCTTTGCAACAGTTCTTAGTCCACCTCGCCAAGCAACGGCACGCGATCAGCCGCACATCCCGAAAAGCGGTTCAAACCCGACACCGCCAGCGAACCTCGCACCATTAATCAACGCCAGCCTCAGCCGCATTCCCCACCAGCAACTCAATCATCGCCCGCGCCGCAGCCGATTGCCGCCGATGCGGCGCATAGATCACCGAGAACGGCCGCGATCTCCCCCGCAGCTGCGGCAGCACTTCCACCAACTGCCCACGCTGCAATCGCTCGCGCACGATGAACTCGTAGCTCTGGCAGATGCCGATGCCCTGTTCGGCCAGCGACACCACGCCCAGTACATCGTCGGAGGTCTCGATGGACGAACGCGGCAGCCAGTCCACGTCGCGCCCGCCGTCGCGGAAGATCCAAGGCGCCAACCGCCCGGTACGCGGCATCACGAACGGCAGGCACAGATGCTGCTGCAGGTCGTCCAGCGTCTGCGGCGTGCCGCGGCGTTGCAGGTAGTCCGGTGCGGCCACCAGCAACAGCGGCGCGTCTTCCAGCTTTCGCCCCACCAGCCCGCTGTCCGGCAGCTGGCCCAGGCGGATGGCCAGGTCGAAGCCTTCGGCCACCAGGTCCACGTTGCGGTTGGTGATGTTCAGTTCCACCTGCACCTGCGGGTACTGCTGCGCAAAGCGCGCCAGCACAGGCGGCAGCCGGTAGTGGCCATAGGTGGTGGGCACGCTCAAGCGCACGCGGCCGGCCAGCGCACCGTCCTGGGCCAGAACGTCGCGCTCGGCGTCGTCCAGCAGGCCAAAGGCGGTGCGCACCTGTTCCAGATAGAGCCGCCCGGCGTCGGTCAGGCCCACGCGGCGGGTGGTCCGCTGCAGCAGCTGCCGGCCTAGCCGCGCTTCGAGGCGGGTGATCGCGCGGCTCAGCACCGAGGGCGTGGTGGACAGCGCCACCGCGCCGGCGGTGAACGAGCCGTGCTCGACCACCGCCAGGAACACTTCCACATCGCCCAGGTAGTCGAACTTGCGGCTCATTTGGCTCTCCGTGGAACAGATGTTTTGCGATAGGGCCAATTTATCGCCGCTGGGGCGATGAATAAAGTGGCGCCCACTCCCCGATAGGAGCTCCCCATGAACCTGATGACCCGGCTGGCCGCAGCGCTGGCCCTGACCCTGGCCGCCAGCGGCGCGCATGCCGCCAACGTGCTGGTGGTGCTGTCCGATGAAAACCACCTGGACCTGAAGGACGGCAAGGTGCTGTCCACCGGCTTCTATCTCAACGAGCTGATGCAGCCGGTCAAGCTGCTGCTGGATGCGGGCCACGAGGTGACCTTCGCCACGCCGCAGGGGCGGGCGCCGACGGTGGATGCGTCCTCGGTGACGCCGGCGTACTTCGGCAACGATGCCGCGCAGCTGATGCTGCACAAGAATCTGCTGGAGAAGCTGGCGCTGACCTCGCCGACGACCTCGCCGGTGGTCAGCCTGGCGCGCGTCGAGCAGCAGGGCTACGCGCGTTTCGATGCGGTCTACATTCCCGGTGGCCACGCGCCGATGCAGGACCTGCTGAAGAGCCCGGCGCTGGGCCGGCTGCTGGCCGACTTCCACCAGCGCAACAAGACTACTGCGCTGGTCTGCCACGGGCCGATCGCGCTGCTGTCCACGCTGCCGGATGCCGCGGGTTTCGTGGCAAAGCTGGAGGCGGGCGCGACGCCGGCCACGCCGAAGTGGATCTACAGCGGCTACCAGATGACGGTGATCAGCAACCAGGAGGAAGAGCAGGCCAAGCCGCTGCTGGATGGCGGTGAGATGAAGTTCTACCCGCAGACGGCGTTGCAGCGGGCGGGTGCGAAGTTCAGCAGCAATGCCACGCCGTGGACCGGGCATGTCGTGGTGGACCGCGAGCTGATTACCGGGCAGAACCCGGCTTCGGCGTTGGAGGTGGGGCAGCGGTTGGTGGAGCGGTTGAAGTAGGGCGGGCTCTGCATCGCATGCGGTGCCGTGGCACCATGGCGGACTGGCTTCGTCCTTCCGGGCGGGGCCGTTTTCCCAGGGAAGCCCTCGAACACGACATGCGAACGTCCTTCTTCATTCTCTCCGCCCTGTGCTTTGGCCTGCTGTCTGGCTGCGCCAGTGGCCCGGAGGAGCACGCCTCAAGCCGCGAAATCACCGGTGCGTTCGTGGCCGACGATGGCCAGCTGTACCTGCTGCCACGCTTTGAAGAACCGATGCGCTTCAATGCTGCACCGTTCCGCGAGTACCGCGCGCTGATGGACAGCCCGCTGCGCGAGGCGGTGGCCTGCGCGCAGATGTACTTCCATGAGGACTGGCGCGACCCGGCCAACAAGGCCAAGGTGCACGGCAGCTATGCGCTGCTGCTGCGGCCGGAGCAGGTGACGCCGGAACAGGCCGCGCAGTTCAAGCTGGAGCGGATTGAGGTGCTCCCGCGCGAGGCGAAGTATGTGGATGAGCGTGCGCGCTACTACCTGCCGCAGGACCGGAGCCGTTATGCGCTGGCGTTTGATCGGGCCTGCAATCTTTCAAAGAAGGGCGGCAGCTACTACAGCGCGCTGTTCGAGGGCGACGGCGAGCGGGTGAAGTTGCCGGACGCTGCTGCGTTGGCGGAGAAGGGGAAGCTGGCGCAGCCGATCAGTGCGCGGGCGCAGCGGATCCTGCCGGAGAGGGAGGGCAAGCCGGGTGTGGGGACGGCGGCCGGCAAGGTGCTGGGCGCTGCGTTGATTCCTGTGGCGGTTCCGGTGTTTGTGTTGAGCCTGCCGTTCCTGGGGCCGGATCATTGGAAGTAATGGGGCGCGCCAGGTGAGCCTATGATGTCACCAGGCACGTTCATCGCATGCATGCCAATGCTGGCACCAGCCCTTGAACAGAACAGGCTCAGCGCAGCGGGACAAGAAGCTCGGCGATCAGCCCACCATCCTCGCCAGGCTTCATGTCCAGCCGTCCTCCGAAGCGTTCGACGATGGCCAGGACAATGGAAATGCCCAGTCCTGCGCCATCGCTGTGCTGCCGCCCCTGATCGCCGCGCCAGAAGCGTTGCCCGATCTGCTTGGCGTGCTCGGCGCTCAAGCCAGGGCCACGATCGGCTACCTGTAGCCGGCAGAAGCCAGCGGTGCCATTGAAATCCACCCGCAGTTCGACGCTGCTGCCCTGTGGTGAGTATCGCAGGGCGTTGTCCACCAGATTGCGGAGTGCAACTTCCAGCATCGACCGTGGAATGGCGCTGCCTGCATCGATCCCCTTGGATTGGATGGTCAGTCGCGTACGGGAGTCACCTGCAGCATGGCTGGCGACGCCGTTGACCACGTCCATGACCGAAGCGCATTCGTCTCCCTCGCTGGTGGATGCCTCCGTGCGCACCAGCGTCATCATCTGATCCAGTGTTCGCCGCAGGCGCTTCACGCCTTCCTCTGCACTGGCGAGCGAGCTCACTACGTCTTCGCCATCGCTTATCTGGGCGACCTGCAGATGCGTGTCGATCACTGTCAACGGTGTTCGCAGTTCGTGCGCTACTGCGTCGGTGAATGCCCGCTGGCTGGACAGCGTCCGGGCCAGGCGTTTGAGAAGCCCATTCATGGCACCCAGAACCGGATGCAACTCAGAGGGGGCAGGGCTCAACGAGATTGGTGAAGTGTCGTCCGCGTGCTTGGCACGCAGTTGCTGGGACAGCGTCTTCAGCGGGGCCAGACCCCGTCCGATGCCAATCCAGAGCGCCGCAAGGCCACCCAGAAGCGCAACGAGGAACGGCAGGCCGGCGGCAGCGAGCAGTTCATTGATCAGCGTGTCGCGTTGTTCGATGCGGTCTGCTGTCGTGATCTGATAGCCATTGGTGCGAAGCACATAGACCCTCCACTTCTGTCCCATGACATCTCGTGTGCTGAAGCCTGCCGGCAACGACTCGAACTCCGAATGGGGCCCGTTGGCCGTTCGAGCCAGAACGTCTCCGCGCAGGGGCCGTATATCGCATGCGATGCCGTCCTTGCCGATGAGGCGGACGGACTCGCTGAAATCCGATGTTGCCGAGCTTGGCGCCAGCGGTGCCTGCTCCAGAAGGCCCGCGACCATGCGCGCTGACATGGCCAGCCGCCCATCGAGGGTTCGATCAAGGTTCGAGTGAACACCACGCATCATCAGGGTGGCAGCGGTTGCCCACAGCAGAAGCAGCGACAGACCGGTAATCAGTACTGCTCGAAGGCGCAGGCTCATGGTGTGGGTCTCCATCCCAGGCGATAGCCAAGACCACGTGCCGTCTCGATTGCAGTGGCTCCCAACTTTCGGCGGATGTTGTGGATATGCACGTTGAGGGCGTTGCTGCTGCCGTCTTCGTTCAAGCCATACAGGCGCTCATTCAGAAGGTTGGCCGAAACCCAGCGCCCATCGGTGCTGGCCAGGTGTGCCAGAAGATCGATCTCTCGACGGGACAGCGTGACTGACGCTTCATTGAACCAGGCCAAACCACTCTCCGGTTCCAGGCGCAGGGGGCCGGCCACGATCGCCTGCGCAGCCCGGCCCTGGGTCCGCCTGACCAGTGCATGCAGCCTGGCTGCAAGCTCGCGAAGATCGAATGGCTTGATCATGTAGTCGTCTGCACCGGCATGCAGGCCTTTCAGCTTGTGGTCGATCGCATCGCGCGCGGTGAGGATCAGAACGGGAAGCTGGGGCTCGAAGACGCGGACGCTGGCGAGAAGGTCCATGCCGTCACGATCGGGAAGACCAAGATCAAGCACCAGCGCATGAAAGGTGTCTTCCCTGTGGCTGGCTTCTGCGTCCTGGGCCGTGGTGACATGGCGAACGGCGATGCCGTGCTTGCGCAGGCCAGCCACGATGCCCTTGCCAATCAGCTGATCATCTTCCACCAGCAACACGCGCATGTCCGCCTCAGCATTTCACCATCATGAGGGCATGTTAGGCCAGAAATGAGCGTGTCGTCAGTGAAAAAACGTGTATCCACAACGCTTTAGTCTCGCTTAATCGGACAGGTGCATCCTTCAGCCGAGTTTGCCTGGAGGGTTCTGATTTGACTTTGTATTGGCGCGTATTGTTGGCCTTTCTGCTGTGCTGGGGCGTGATCGGCAGCGCGGCGGCGAGTGCTTTTCTTCCTTCCTGGGGCAACAGCAATCCGGAGTTTCTTGAAGCCGCCGACGTGTTCAGGCTGGGTGCGGTTCAAGAGCAGGGCCCCAGGATGTCGGCAGCCGGGCATGTTGCCGACGGCTACTACGTCTACCGCCACTCGATCAGGTTGGTCGACGCGCGCGGGAGTTGGATCGACCTGGATCTTCCCGCCGGCCAACCGAAGCATGATGAGTTCTTCGGCGATACGCAGATCTATACGGGAAGTGACCTTCGCCTGCGTTGGCCCACGACGGCCCCTGGCCCACTGACGTTGCATTGGCAAGGTTGCGCGGACGGTGGCATCTGCTATCCGCCACAGAAAATGCAGGTAACACTGCCGATAGTGCGGGACGCGCCAGCACCGCCCGCAGCAGGCGCACGTGCTCCTTCCCCGGTGGCTGCGTCCGTTGATCGTCCGGCATTGCCCGCAATCGATGATGCGGCGCCTTCGCCGCAGGCGGGCGCAGCACAGGCGCCC
The DNA here is from genome assembly GCF_059295135.1 of Stenotrophomonas sp. INTA L402-1. NCBI lineage: Bacteria > Pseudomonadati > Pseudomonadota > Gammaproteobacteria > Lysobacterales > Lysobacteraceae > Stenotrophomonas > Stenotrophomonas sp. INTA L402-1. Next base: position 91,733 of record NZ_JCAFWP010000007.1, on the reverse strand, counting down.
CCCGTGCCGAAGCCGGCTCCTGCAACGTCTGATGCCGGTGTCGCAGTAGAAATGGCGGAGGATCAGGCGGCGGCCGAGAAGCTCTCGACGCTGGGGCCGGTCACCGGGGTGCTGCTCTTCTTTGGTTTCGGCCTGCTGCTGGCGTTCACGCCCTGCACGTTGCCGATGATCCCCATCGTCTCCACACTGGTCGTCGGCAACCAGGCGGGGCCGCGACGCGCGTTCCTGCTGTCCTTGACGTATGTGCTGGCGATGGCGGGAACCTATGCGGCCGTCGGGGTTGCCGCCGGGTTGGCAGGGGCCAATCTGCAGGCGATGTTGCAGTCGCCTTGGTTGCTCGGGGCCTTTGCCGCGCTGTTCCTCATCCTGGCAAGTTCGCTGTTTGGCCTGTTCGAGCTGCGCCTGCCTTCGGCCCTGGTCAACCGCATCGGCGCTTCCGGCCAGGAGCGTGCCGGCGGGCGCGTTGCAGGTGCTGCTGCACTGGGCTTCCTCTCGGCATTGCTGGTCGGGCCGTGCATGACCGCGCCATTGGCGGGCGCGCTGCTCTACATCGGCCAGACCGGCAGCGCGCTGTACGGTGGGCTTGCGTTGTTCGCCCTCGGGCTTGGAATGGGTTTGCCTCTACTGGCCATCGCCGTGTTCGGGGCACGCGTTCTTCCGCGGCCCGGTGCATGGATGGAGACCGTGCGAGTGGTCTTCGGCTACGTCATGGTTGGCATGGCAGTGATGATGTTGTCCCGGTTCCTGTCCGGCACGATGGGGCTGTTGCTCTGGGGCATGTGGATACTCTCGATCGCGATTGGACTGATCGCGTGGGGCCAGGCCGTGGCAGCGAGGCGTCGCCTGGCGTGGGCGCTGCGATCCGTTGCGGCCTTTGCGGGCCTGTGGTCTGTGCTGATGCTTGTGGGTGCAGCAGCCGGTGGGGAATCCAGCTTGCAGCCGCTGGCGCATCTGCGAACAGCAGCAAGCATGCCCGGCACCGGCAGTGTGGCCTATGTGCAGGCCAAGTCCATTGAGGACGTGGATGTTCGAATCGCCGAGGCCGGTGCACGCGGTCAATGGACACTGATCGACTTCTATGCCGACTGGTGCGTCAGTTGCCACGTGATCGAGCGCGAGGTATTCGGGCATCCTGAGGTCTCTTCTCGCCTGGCCGGCATGCAGGTCGTGCGCCCGGATGTGACGCGTAACGATGAGCAGGACCAGGCCTTGCTGAAGCGATGGCAGGTGCAAGGGCCTCCCACGATCATCCTGGTGGGGCCGGATGGACGGGAGCGCAGGGCGCAGCGCGTTGTCGGTGAAGTCGATGCGGATGATTTCATGGCTCGCCTCGATCGGGCGGGGGCACCATGATCGGCATCGGGCCGTTCTCCATCGACATGGTGATCTTCGTGCTTTCTGCGCTGCTGGCTTGGTGGGTGGCACGGATGTGGGCACGCCGACTGCCCGATTCGCCCCACAAAGCGGCTGGCAGCCTGTTGTTCGATGCTCTGCTCGTGGGGCTGCTGGTTGCGCGGCTGGCGTACATCGCGAGGTGGTGGAAGGAATACACGCAGGCGCCTTGGTCGATGATTGCGATCGGTGACGGTGGATTTTCCTGGTGGATCGGCACGCTCGGCGCGCTGTTGTTTATCGCCTGGCGCACGCGATCGGCACGAGCACTGCGGGTACCTGTTTCTGCGGGTGTGCTGGCCGGTGTCCTTGCGTGGGCGGCGGCCGGTGGCGTACTCGTCCTGCTGCAGCGCTCGGCACCGCCCTTGCCGAGCGACCCGTTGGTGATGCTCGATGACCGTCCGGTGAGCTTGGACGCGTATGTGGGCCGGCCTGTCGTCGTCAATTTGTGGGCGACATGGTGTCCTCCGTGCCGTCGTGAAATGCCGGTGCTGGAGCAAGCGCAATCGCTCTATCCGGAAACTGCATTCGTCATGGTCAATCAGGGCGAGCGAGCGACGGTCATCCAGAGTTTCCTCGAACGTGAGGGGTTGAACCTGGACCATGTTCTGCGTGACCCGGCATCGGACACGATGCGCGTGATGGGCGCGCGCGGCCTGCCTACCACTCTCTTCTTCGACAGCGAGGGGCGTCTGGTGGATACGCACATGGGCGAACTGACGATGGCAAGTCTCAAGAACACCCTCATGCGTCGATTTGCGCAGAAATCTTCAAACACCACAGATCGGGAGTAACAGCACCATGTTTGCAAATCCTTCGAGTCGTCGTGCATCCCTCGGAGTGTGTCTTCTGTTGACGGCGGGTTGCAGCCAGGCGGGGACCGCCGACGAACCACCGGCCATCACCGCGCTGAAAGGCCAGGGGCTTTCCATCGTGAAGGAATTTGATGCAGGGGCGGAGGTGCGTGCCTTCGCTGCGGTCGCGGGCGATCAGCCAGTCGCGGCCTACCTCACCAGGGATGGCAATGTCATCGTTGGCACACGGTTGGATGCCAAGGGCAACCGCATCGATGATCCCACCCTGCAGGAGCTGGTGGCCAAACCAATGGCGGAACGTACCTGGGCGCAGTTGGAGTCCTCCACCTGGGTGCTTGACGGAAAAGCTGACGCGCCGCGGGTGATTTATACCTTCAGTGATCCCAACTGTCCCTACTGTCATCGCTTCTGGGATGCGGCGCGGCCGTGGGTGGACGCCGGCAAGGTCCAGCTTCGGCACATCTTGGTTGGGATCATCAGCGAAGACAGCCCCAACAAGGCAGCAGCGATCCTTGGCGCTCCCAACCGCTCTGCCGCACTGCTGGAGAACGAGCACACGTTCGAGCGAGGCGGCATTACACCGGCCAAAAGCATTCCCGCCGACGTAAGCAAGACCCTGGAAGATCATCAGATGCTCATGCTGACGCTGGGGTTCCGCGGAACGCCTGGCATTGTTATCCGCGATGGTCAAGGTGTTCTCAAGAAGTACAACGGAATGCCGCAGCAGGGGGCGCTTTCCGAGGTGCTTGGGCCGCGCTGATTCGCAGCGCACTGTCGACAGCGGCTTGATCGGCACTTATCGACAGGCCATGGGTTCTGCATAGGCCTTGGCTCGGCGGAGGTCCGAGCTGGGCCAGACCGTGCATGGCGTAGATCTACTGACACCTCGGTTTGCCAACTGCTACACAGCTGAGCTGCCATTGCTGCCAAGCCTTGGCATCGATGCCGGCCTTCATCGCAATGCCTTGCAGCTCCGCCCAGTTCCTCGGCGAAGGCGCGGCCAGCAGCCCGCGCATGAAGGCCTGCATCTTCGCTTCGCCCAACTGTTTCTCCAACGAGAGCAGCAGCAAAGGGGCATAGACATAGCGATACATCTCGCCCAGGTCCGAGTTGCCGTCGATGGCATCGAACGCGGGCAGCGGCTTCTCCTGCTTATCGACGGCCGATTGCAGTCGCGCAATGTAGCGATCCGCCGCGGCATCGCCACTGATCTCGCGCAGCGCCTTGATCGACAGGAATTCCGCGCTGGATTCCAGCAGCACCCAGAAGTAGGGGCCCTGCGGACGGTTCAGCGTGCCGAAGTAGTAGTGGCCCATTTCGTGTGCGATGTACTGCACACGCCGCTCGGCGTTCTCGCCACCGGCCAGCAATGAATCGGCCACGTTGCCGATGCTGCCGCTCATGGCGATGGTCGGCCAGGTGGCAAAGCCCCATTCGCTGCCCTCGCGGTCGCGCTCGATCTGGTTGAGGGTGACCATGCGCAGGAAGGTGGGGCGGTCGGCCAGCGGCACGCCCATATAGCGGCTGTGCACGTCGGCTATCTTCTGCACCGTGCTGGACAGTGCCTCGACCTTGGCCGCGGGCAGGGTCTCATTGAGGATCGTGACCTGCGCAGTGCGGGTGATCGGGCCGCTGCCGCCGAACAGCAGGATCGGCCGCGAGTTGTCGCTGCGGAATCGCCCCTGCGCGCCTTCAATGGCCGGGCTGCCGTTGAGATACAGGAACCGGCAGCCGCTGCAGTCCACCTGCAGGTCGTAGCGGCTTTCGCTGCTGCGCACGCGCACCTTGGGTTCGAACGCCTGCGGTAGCCACGCGGACTGTTCGGTGAAGCGGGCGCTGTCGCCGTTGAAGGCCATCAGGCCCTTGAAGTCGGTCGGGGCATCGTGCCGGGCGTAGACCGGGAAGGTGCCCACATACTGCACGCAGAGCGTGGCGGGTGGCTTGGCCACGGTGTACACGCGTGCTTCGCCATCCACGCCGGGGTCGTACCAGCCTTCGAAGTCCAGCGGCGCGCCATTGCCATCGGTGACCCGTGCGACATTCAGGCCGGCGTTGAGCACGAACGAGCCCATCGATTCGGCAGGTCGGCTGGATACGCAGACGTTGCCTTCCACGCGGCCGGTCGCTATATCCACCCGCACGCTGCCGGTGGTGAGCGGTGTGGCGTCTTGAGCAGGCGGCGCGGCCTGGCTGATGGCAGGGGCGAGCAGTGCGACAACAACGGCGGGCAGCAGGGCCTTGCAGGGGTTCATCGGGCCATCCATGGGTGGATTGGGGTGACTATAGGGGCAATGTGAAAGTCTGCCGAGAGGGGGCATCCACGGATGGCGTGGATCTACTGATCCGCGCGTGGAGTGGATCTAGAGGACTACACTGGCTGCCTGTGCCCGATGGAAGCTCGCCCATGTTCAGTGGAAAGGTCGCGGTGGTTACCGGCTCCACAAGCGGTATCGGTCTTGGCATCGCCACAGCGTTGGCGCGGCGAGGCGCCGATATCGTGTTGAACGGATTCGGCGATGCAGCGGAGATCGAACGCATCCGTTCCGACCTGGAAGCCGAGTTCGGCGTGCGGGTGGCGCATGACGGTGCCGACCTGTCCCGTGGCGAGGCGGTGCGCGGAATGATCGATCGCGCCGTCGCGACGATGGGCCGCATCGACATCCTGGTGAACAATGCCGGCATCCAGCACACCGCGTCGATCGAGGAGTTTCCGGTCGAGAAGTGGGATGCGATCCTGGCGCTGAATCTCTCGGCGGTGTTTCATTCCACGGCGGCGGCCTTGCCCCACATGAAGCAGCAGGGCGCCGGCCGCATCATCAACATCGCATCCGTGCACGGGTTGGTGGGCTCGGTGAACAAGTCGGCCTACGTGGCGGCCAAGCACGGCGTGGTGGGATTCACCAAGGTGACCGCGCTGGAGAATGCGGGCACTGGCATTACCGCCAACGCGATCTGCCCAGGTTGGGTGCGAACCGCACTGGTTGAGCAACAGATCACTGCGTTGGCGGAGCGCGAAGGCACGGATCAAGAGTCCGCCGCGCGCGCGCTGTTGGCCGAAAAGCAGCCTTCGTTGCAGTTCGTGACGCCCGAACAGCTGGGCGAGATGGTGGTGTTCCTGGCCTCGGACGCCGCCGCGCAGATCACCGGCACGGCGTTGCCGGTGGATGGTGGCTGGACCGCACGCTAGCGGACCCGCATCGGCCGCATTTCCGACGCCGCAGCAGCCAAGGCGCCTGCGGCGTCGTCCCGACGCAGCCGTTTACTGCGGCTTCGCAAACACATCCAATCCCTTGCCGGTCTCCAACAACGACTTCAGGCTCGACAGCACGATCGGCCAGCCCTGGCGGATGCCGGTGTCCATGCCGCTGCCGGGTTCCAGTTCGTCATGGGTGACGGTCAGCCGCACCATGTCCTGGTAGGGCACGATGTCGAAGGTGACGCGGCTGTAGGCATCCGGGTTCTCCGCCTGCGAGGCGGCGGCCCAGGTGATGACCAGTCGCGAGGGTGGGGTGCTTTCCACCACTTCGCCGACCAGTTCAACCGAGCGCGTTTCGTTGGCGCGCACATGCTGCCAGCGAGAGCCGGGTTTCCAGTCCGAAACGTTTTCGTGGCCCCAGTAGCGGCTGGCGATCTCGGGGCGGGTGATGGCCTCGAACACCTTCTGCGGCGTGGAGGCGATGTAGATCACGTGGATGAAGCGGGTGGACTCTGCGGACATCGTCATTCTCCTTCCAGTTCTCGTTTCAGGTCATGCAGCAGGCTCAGGCGCTGCTGCTCGAACTTGCGTACCCAGCGTTCGTACACCTCGTGCAGCGGCACCGGGTTGATGAAGTGCAGCTTCTCGCGGCCACGGCGCACGGTGCTGATCAGGTTGGCGTCTTCCAGCAGGCCCAGGTGCTGGGTGACCGATTGCCGGGCCATGTCCAGGTGCTCGCACAGCTGGCCGAGCGTCTGCCCGTTGTCTTCGCAGAGCAGATCCAGCAGCGTCCTGCGCGTGGGGTCGGCCAGTGCCTTGAACACCTTGTCTGCATTCATGCGGGGCGTCTTCAATTCCAGTTGTCGATCCTGATGTCGTGTGGGTTGGGCTGGCCCTTGCCGGATTCCACCAGCGCTTTGAGGCTGAGCAGGAAAACCGCCCACTTGGTACTGCAGTGGGAGGTGAACTCGACGCGTTCCTTCCAGCCGTCATGGGTGAACAGGACGATGCAGTAGTCGCTCTCCTGCTTCAGCACGAAGCGCGCGTGGGTGCCGATCCATTCGGCGGGACCGGCGAGGAACCGCCACAGCACGAGCTCGCCTGGAATGAGTTGTTCCAGCTTCATTTCCATGGCGCCGATTTCCTGGCCGTTGTTCGTGAAGCGCACCTTGACCGAGCCGCCGGCCACGCGGTCACCATGGGTGTCTTCGGCCCACCAGGCGGCGACGCCTTCGGGGGTTGCCAGCGCCTGGTACACCTGGCTTGCAGGGGCCTTGATGCCGACCCTGTGTGCGATATCGACCATTGCAGGTTCCTCGCGGTGGGCGGGCAGGCGCCGTCCTTGGGTGGACTATAGGCAGGTAAATGCCTGCATGTCAAATCCGGCTCACGGACTTCCAGCCCTGGTAGTGCCGGCCGCTGGCCGGCATCCTCGTCGCAATTGATTGAAGCGTTGAAAGGAATGCGCACATGACTGAAGCAGGAAAGGAAATCTTGAACATCCGCCGCGCCAACGTAGACGATGCCCCTGCGGTGCTGATGCTCTTCGACGAAGTCATCGAATGGTTCGTGTCGATCGGCAACCTGCAGCAGTGGGGTAGCGAACCGTGGTCGACGATGCCGCGCCGGATCACCCAGGTGACCGATGCCTGCGCGCTGCCGGGTGCATGGGTGGCGCAGAACGAGCAGGGTGACGTGCGCGCGTTCCTGGCGCTGGGCGAATCGATGCCCTATGTGCCGGCGCCCACCGTGCCGGAGCTGTATGTGCGGGTACTGGTGGCATCGCGTGACGCCCGCGTGCGCGGCATCGGCCGTCGCTTGATGGCCTTTGCCGATGAGCAGGCACGCGCTGCCGGGCTCGACCATCTGCGCGTGGACTGCTACGGCGGTGGCAACGGTGATCTGGTGCGCTTCTATGAGACCTGCGGCTACACGCGCATCGCGCCGTTCAATGTGGATGGCTGGCCGGGCATGCTGCTGGGGCGACAGCTCTGACGTGGCTGCGTCATTCGGTCACAGCGTGCGTGCAGGAAACGGTACATCGGTTCGGCGCTAGAGTAGGGGCATGACCTGCATGGAATGGCTGTGTCATTCCACTGCGGGTTCCTGATGACCCCCTCCAGGAAGGAGCAACGCATGTACTACAGCAGTGGCAACTACGAAGCCTTCGCGCGCCCGCGCAAGCCCGCCGGTGTCGATGGCAAGCGGGCTTGGTTCGTCGGTTCGGGCCTTGCCTCGCTGGCCGGCGCCGCGTTCCTGGTGCGCGATGGCCGCATGGCCGGTGAGCGCATCACCATTCTCGAGCAGCAGCAGATTGCCGGAGGCGCGCTGGATGGCCTGAAGGTGCCTGAAAAGGGCTTCGTGATCCGTGGCGGCCGCGAGATGGAAGACCACTTCGAGTGCCTGTGGGATCTGTTCCGCTCGATTCCGTCGCTGGAGATTGAAGATGCCAGTGTGCTGGACGAGTTCTACTGGTTGAACAAGGACGACCCGAACTATTCGCTGCAGCGTGCCACGATCAATCGCGGCGAAGATGCGCACACCGACGGCCTGTTCACCCTGAGCGAACAGGCGCAGAAGGACATCATCGCGTTGTTCCTGGCCACCCGGCAGGAGATGGAGAACAAGCGCATCGACGAGGTGCTGGGTCGCGACTTCCTGGACAGCAACTTCTGGCTGTACTGGCGCACCATGTTCGCCTTCGAGGAATGGCATTCGGCGCTGGAGATGAAGCTGTACCTGCACCGCTTCATCCACCACATCGGCGGCCTGCCGGATTTCTCGGCGCTGAAGTTCACCAAGTACAACCAGTACGAATCGCTGGTGCTGCCGCTGGTGAAGTGGCTGCAGGACCACGGCGTGGTGTTCCAGTACGGCACCGAGGTGACCGACGTCGACTTCGATCTGGCGGCCGGCCGCAAGCAGGCCACGCGCATCCACTGGACGCGCGAGGGCGTGGCCGGTGGCGTGGATCTGAGCGCGGATGACCTTGTTTTCATGACGATCGGTTCGTTGACCGAGAACTCGGACAACGGCGACCACCACACGGCTGCGCGATTGAATGAGGGGCCGGCGCCTGCCTGGGACCTGTGGCGCCGCATTGCCGCGAAGGACGAGGCCTTTGGCCACCCGGACGTGTTCGGCGCGCATATCCCGCAGACCAAGTGGGAATCGGCGACGGTGACCACGCTGGATGCACGCATTCCGGCCTACATCCAGAAGATCGCCAAGCGCGACCCGTTCAGTGGCAAGGTGGTGACCGGCGGCATCGTCAGTGTGCGCGATTCGCGCTGGTTGATGAGCTGGACGGTGAACCGCCAGCCGCATTTCAAGAACCAGCCCAAGGATCAGATCGTGGTCTGGGTGTATTCGCTGTTCGTGGATACGCCCGGCGACTACGTTAAGAAGCCGATGCAGGACTGCACCGGCGAGGAGATCACCCGTGAGTGGCTGTACCACCTGGGCGTGCCGGTGGAAGAAATCGACGAATTGGCCGCGACCGGCGCGAAGACGGTGCCGGTGATGATGCCGTACATCACCGCGTTCTTCATGCCACGCCAGGCCGGTGATCGCCCGGACGTGGTGCCGGAGGGCGCGGTGAACTTCGCCTTCATCGGCCAGTTCGCCGAATCGAAGCAGCGCGACTGCATCTTCACCACCGAGTATTCGGTGCGCACACCGATGGAAGCGGTGTACACACTGCTTGGGATCGAGCGCGGTGTGCCCGAGGTGTTCAATTCCACCTATGACGTGCGCTCGCTGCTGGCGGCGACCGGTCGCCTGCGCGATGGCAAGGCGCTGGATATTCCCGGGCCTGCGTTCCTGCGCAACCTGCTGATGAACAAGCTTGACAAGACCCAGATTGGTGGCCTGCTGCGCGAGTTCAAGCTGGTGCAGGAGGACTGAGCGCGCGTCAGCGTGGAGGGGAACGCGCCGGCAACACCGGGGATCAGTCTGCCAGCACGTTACCCGCTCCTTCGCCATAGGTCGCCCTCGCGCTGCCACACACGGCGTAGCTGGCAGCGCTGGCTGGCAGGCCAGTGGCCTTGATGCCGCGCCGCGAATCGCCGTCAAAGACCTCGGCGTAGCGTTCGGCGGCCAGCGCGTCATCGGGCAGCATGTACAGCAGGACGCGCTGCAATGTGGATTGCCCCTGCAGTGGCTGCGGCTGCCGGAACGCGGGCACCTGCACGCGCGCGCTGTGCCACCGCTTCGGCGCGTCTGCAGTCTGCCAGCGCACCTGCAGGGGCAGGTTGAGCGGCAACAGCGCGGGGCTGACCGGGTAGCCGTAGGCCGTGCAATCCCGGGGCGCTTCCGGGATGTTCGCGATGGCCCCGTCGCCGATGTCCAGTGTGAGGCCATTGATTTCCATCCGCAGGATGGGCGCACTGCCGTAGTTGTGGATCTTGAACAGCGTCAGGCCTTCGAAGCGGCTGCGCTCCAGATCATCGGTGGTGAAGCCACTGAGGCGTGCGAGCGCGGGCGCGACCTCTACGTGATCGCTATAGTGGTAGTAGATATGCACGAGCTCGGGTGTACCCGCACGTCGCCAGGCCGCGTTGAATGGCGCAAGGTCAGGGTAGGTCCGACGGACCAGCGGCACATCGGTGACGGCGCGATCTCCAGACGGTGTGGCGTAACGGTAGTGGTCGACGGAGCGCTTCAGGCGCGCTTGTTCATACGGGAAGGCCCTGTCTGCATCGGACTGCGGGTTGGGGTAGCGGTGGAAGGCCAGGAAGCGCTCGGGCGTTTCGCCCTGCATGGGCAGGTCCGGGCCAGCGCCAGAACCGGTGGATGCATACGGCGAGGTGTCCAGCCAAAGGGGTTGCCCGCTGAGGTTGACGTGCAGCTCGGCGATGGATGCGCGTGAGCCGCCGGCCAGGCTGTCCACACTGCCTTGCAGGACGTGCCACAGTGGAATGATGAGCATGGCGGCGGCGGTTGGCACGAACATCAGCACGTGTATGCGGCCGGGCACCTGCCCGCGCTGTCGCACCATGTAGCGCAGCCACACCAGCAGCAGGACCAGCAGCAGCGGGAGGCCGACCCAGATCGCGATGGTGGCCAGCGCCACGACGCCCCAACCCAGGTTGGGGCTGGCCACGGCAATCAACGAGAGCGTGGCGATCAGTGCCGCCAACAGCAGCGATACGCCGATTCCAACGCGGTAGGTCCTGTAGGGGCTGTCGGTCATCACCGGTCCGTCGGCAGTGCGGGGCATGCCCCTATAGTGCAGTGGTGGTGATGGCGTGGAAAGTCGTCTACGAAGAGGGCGGGGGGCCTTGCCTGCCGGCCAGAGGCCGGCATTACCCGGGGTTCAGCAGCCGACCAGACGGTCCGCACTGATGCCGTTGCGATGCTGGCTGCGGTACTCGGTGGGGCTGGCATCGACCTGGCCACGGAAGTGCCGACGGAACGACTCCTGCGAACCAAAGCCGGCCTGCTCGGTAATCCACTGCAGTGGCCGGTCGGTGGTTTCCAGCAGCTCACGCGCGAAGGCCACGCGCTCGCGGATCAGCCAATCGATGGGCGACAGGCCGGTGGCTTCCAGGAACTGCCGCTGCAGGGTGCGCTGGCTGAGCGCGGCCTGCTCGGCGAGGCTGCCTAGCGAGTGCGGCTCGCGCAGGTTACGGCGCATCCATTCCATCAGTTTTGCCAGGCGCGTGGGCTCGCCGTTGGGGATGGCCCGGCTGACGCGCTGGCTGCGCCCGGCATCGCGCCAAGGTGCCAGCACCAATCGCTCGGCCACCAGATTAGCCACGCGCGCGCCGTAATCCTTGCGCACCATGTGCAGCATCATGTCCATGCCGGTGGCCGAGCCGGCCGAGGTGATGATGCTGCCGGTGTCCACGTACAGCACATCCTCGCGTACGTCGATGCGTGGGAACTCGCGCGCGAGCGCTTCGGTGAGGCGCCAGTGGGTGGTGGCCTCGCGGCCATCGAGCAGCCCGGCCCAGGCCAGCACGAACGCACCGGAGCAGATCGAGGCGATGCGTGCGCCGCGTGCGTGGGCGCGGATCAGTGCATCGAGCAGGGCCTGCGGCGGACGTTCGCTGGGCTCGCGCCAACCGGGGATGACGATGATGTCGGCGTCATCGACGCTCCTTAGATCGTAGGGTAGCTGCACCTGGGCGCTGCCGAGCATGCGCAGTGCGCCGGGTTCGCCCGCGCACAGCTGGGTGCGGTACCAGGCCACGCCCAGTTCAGGCCGTATCGGTGCGAACAGGCCGACCGCACAGCCGAACTCGAACAGCCCCTGGCCGTGGCAGGCGACGATGGCGACGAGCGGGGCGGCGGGATCGGCGGAAGGGCTGTGCATGGCCTGATGCTACGGGTGGTGGTGCGTGACGCAGAGTGGTGCGCGGGCATGAGGTGATGCCTGCGGGGTATATGGAGGCCGGGATTGGAGGCCGGGGTCGGATCCCTTCCGGAGGAAGGGCTCTGACCCCGTGTATTCAGGCCGCCTAACGTCATTACCAGCAGTCATGTGGGTGGCCGGATATGACGGTTGGGTGACGCGATCCCGCCTGTCGCAACAGGTGAACAGGCCCTTGAATGGAAGCGTGTTTCCGGCCCACTTCCACGAGCCCCCATGCCTGCCGCCCACCATCCTGTCCCGAGCACTCTTGCCGTCCTGATCGCCGCTGCCCTCGCTGCATCGCCCAGCCATGCGGCGGAAGCCGATGCAGACCCTGCCACCACTGCAGCTACCGCCAATGTGGCGGCCTCCACGCTGGATGCGGTGGTGGTCACCGGTTCACGCACCAGCACGCGTACGGTGAAGAATAGTTCCACACCGATCGACGTGATCTCCGCCGAGGACCTCGCTGCTACCGGGCAGGGCAACCTGCTGGAAGCGCTGCAGCGCAGCCTGCCGTCGCTGAGCCAGATCGGCGGCTACCAGAGCGATCAGGAGAGCCTGATCCGCGGCTATCAGCTGCGCAACCTGTCGCCGGGCTACACGCTGGTACTGGTCAACGGCAAGCGCCGCAATGCCAGCGCCTATGTGAGCGGTGCCAATGGGGGCGGCTTCCCCGGGCACGCCTGGGCTGACCTGGCGTTGATTCCGGTCTCGGCCATCGACCATGTGGAAGTGCTGCGTGATGGTGCCTCCGCCATCTACGGCTCGGACGCGATCACCGGCGTGGTCAACGTGATCCTGAAGTCGCAGGCGCACGGTGGTGATGTGTCGGTGGAGAGCGGGCAGAGCACCGATGGTGATGGTTCGCGAACCAGCGTGCGCGCCAACGTTGGCCTGCCGTGGGGCGAGGATGGCTTCGTCAACCTGTCCGGCGAGACCACCCGCCAGCATCATGCGATCCGAACCCGTCGCTACATCGACGGCTACCTGAGCTATCCGGCAGTGGATGGCAGCGGCAATCTGGTGGCGCTGCGGCCGAACAATCGTTTGCCAGCAGGTGCCACGCCGAATCCGGCCGAGGCCAACCGAAATGCCGAGGCCAACACCATCCTCAGCTCGCCGTCGTATGCGTTGAAGGCCTTCGCGGTGAACGTGGGCCATGGCCTGGGCGAGAGCGCGCAGTTCTACGCCAATGCTACGGCCAGCGATCGCACTGCACAGGCGATCCAGAATTTCCGTCTGCCGGCGACCATCTTCACCACTTACAGGGCTCCCGGCGTGCTGAGCGTGTTTCCGGATGGCTTCCTGCCGGTGCTGGAAACCAAGGAGAAGCAGTACACCGGTACGGCCGGGGTGAAAGGCCAGATCGCGGGTTGGGACTATGACGCCAGCCTGACCGGCAACCGCAGCGCCGTGCGCACCTATACGCGTAACTCGGTGAACTACTCGCTGCCGTATCCCGGTTCACCCACTGATTTCTATGACGGCAAGCTGGACTACCAGCAGGGCATCGCAAACCTGGACCTGCGCCGTGGCTTCGAGGTGGCGGCATTTGCTTCGCCGCTGGAGGTGAGCGCGGGCGCCGAGTATCAGCACGAGCAGTACGAGCGCGGCGCAGGGCAATGGGAGTCGTATACCGGCTTCGGCGCTGCAGCCTTCGTCGGCTATTCCACTGCGGACGCGGTGAAAGCCACCCGTAACAGCAAGGCGGTGTACGTGGGTGCGGCCACCAACATCACCTCGCGCTGGTACCTGGATGCGGCCGCGCGCTGGGAAGACCACTCCGACTTCGGCAGTGTCTCCACCGGCCGCTTGACCACGCGCTTCGACTTCACCGACGCGCTGGGTGTGCGTGCCACGGTCAGCAATGGCTTCCACGCGCCCAGCCTGGGTGCGCAGTTCTACCAGGCCACCGGCAGTTGCCCGTGCGGGACCACGCTGGTGGCGCAGGTGTCTTCGCCCGCGGCGATTGCGTTGGGTGCCACACCGTTGAAGCCGGAAAAGGCCACCAACTACAGCCTGGGCGTGACCTGGGACCCGAGCCCGGCGTTCCACCTGGCAGTGGATGCCTATCAGATCGACATCCGCGGCCAGCTCGGCCAGTCCAGCCAGATCGGCTACAACGCGCAGGATCCGGCGCGCATTACCGACAACAGCGGTACCGTACTGAGCGCGGCGCAGAAGAACACCATCGACGCATTGCTGGGGTCGGCCGGCATCAGCATCCTGCCGGGTGATGCGTTCTACGCCAGCTACTTCACCAACGTGGGCAACACCCGTACGCGCGGTGTGGAGTTGACCCTGGAAGCGAACCAGGAGACGGCGTGGGGCAAGCTGCGCTGGAGCTACGCGGCCAACGTCGGCCGCACCACCATCCAGAAGGTCAGCGACATTCCGGCGGCACTACAGGGTTTGCCGAACATCAACCTGCTGACCAAATCCAGCGAGTACGCGCTGCGCTTCCGCACGCCCAGCTATACGCAGGTGGCGGGACTGGGCTGGCAGAACGGGCGCTGGCGCTCGAATCTGGACTTCACCTACTACGGGCCGATCAAGCGCCTGAACAACGGCGTGGAGTACAGGCAGCCGCCGGTGCTGGTGACCAACCTGTCCGGTGGCGTGGAGCTGGGCGCGGGCTGGAGTGCGGCGCTGGGCATCAACAACGTGTTCGACAAGCGCACCCGCAAGGTGCCGGAGTACGCGCGCAGTGCCACCGATGTGGCGAGCATCGAGACCACGTGGGACAGCGGCGATGTGCTGAGCAATGTGGGTGCGTACTGGTACGGGCGGGTCAGTTACCGGTTCTGAGGTGGGAAGCAGTCGAGCATGGCTCGACTCTACAAAAGCGAAAGGCAGCCGAGCATGGCTCGGCTCCATACGGGAGCAGTTCATGTCTTCTGCATTGAGGGTGGTTGCATTGGTGGGGTCGCCGACCAGCTCGGCGACGTCGCGCACGTTGTTGCTGGTACGGCATCTGCTGGACTCGCTGCAGCAGCGGGTGCATGCCAGCGTGGAGCTGGTGGAGCTGGCGCCGATCGCGCGTTCGCTGGGCCAGTCGCTGTCGCGCGGCGAGGCGGAGCCGGCGGTGGAACGGGCACTGCAGACCATCGAAGCGGCGGAGCTGCTGGTGGTGGCCGCGCCGGTGTATCGCGGCTCGTATCCCGGCTTGTTCAAGCACCTGGTCGACTTCATCGAGCTGGAGGCGCTGGTGGATACGCCGGTGCTGCTGGCAGCCACCGGCGGCAGCGAGCGACATGCGCTGGTGATCGATCACCAGCTGCGGCCGTTGTTCAGTTTCCTGCAGGCGCACACGCTGCCGATCGGGGTGTATGCCACACCGGCCGACTTCGAGGGCGAGCACATCAGCAGTGCGGCCCTGCAGGCGCGCATCGAACTGGCGACCGAGCGTGCAGCGAGGCATCTGGCCACGCAGGCACTGGCGGTAGCGGCGCCGCTGCGACGTATTGCCTGACGCCATAACCGACGGCGCTTTGCTTATGGCTACGCCGCATCTGCGTGGCCGGATCTGACCGCCGATTGTCGCCAGCCGTCGCTGCTGCGGCTGCTGGCATCTCTAGCATCGATATCGAAGCGGCATCGCATTGCCGGCCCCGATGAGGACGACCCCTGTGACTTTCGACGCGGCAAGCAAACCCATCCTGTTCCTGCTCGACCGTGAGTTCGAGGACGGCCAGATTCCCGGCCAGCGCTTCTTCTGTCGGCACAGCCTGCTGCTGGAGGGCGCGCTGTCGAGCATCGATGGCCTGGACGCGCAGCTGGATGTACGCCGCATCGGCTTCGCGCGGCCGCGCCGCGAGGTGATCGCCGAGATCGGTGAGCAGGACCAGTCACTACCCAAGCTGGTGTTGCCGCAGGGCGTGCGCAGCGAACTGGCCAGTGGCGCGCACCAGGACCGCCAGTACATCTCCGGTGCAGAGCCGATCCTGGCCGCGTTGAACGGCTTGCTCGGCATTCCCGTGGCCCACCCCTGAGCGAGGACGTGACCATGAGCTATCAGATCAGCGTGCTGGACAAGAGCCCGGTGGCCGAAGGTGCCTCGCCGGAGCAGGCGCTGCGCAACAGCCTGCAGCTGGCGCAGCGCGCCGAGCAGCTGGGCTACCACCGCTACTGGTTTGCCGAGCACCACGCTACGCCGACGCTGGCCAGCCCTGCACCGGAAGTGCTGGCTGCGTGGGTGCTGGCGCAGACCCGGCGCATCCGCATCGGCAGTGGCGGGGTGATGCTGCGCCACTACGCGCCGTACAAGGTGGCGGAGAACTTCAACCTGCTGTCGGCGCTGGCGCCGGGGCGTGTCGATCTGGGCGTGGGCAAGGCCCCCGGTGGCCTGCCGGCCTCGACCGCGGCGCTGGCAGCCGGGCGTCCGGCGTTCGCCGACTTCGACCAGCAACTGCGTGACCTGGAAGGTTATCTGTCCGGCGCCGACACCGAGGCACAGGCTCGGCCGGTTCCGCAGCAGGCACCGGAGCGCTTCCTGCTCGGGGCCAGCCCGCAGAGCGCGCAGCAGGCGGCCGAGCTGGGCTGGCGCTTCGTCTACGCCGCGCACTTCGATGGTGACCCGAAGCATATCGAGGCCGCGTTCGATGCCTACCTCAGCGTTTCAAAGCAGCCGCCGCTGCTGGCCACGGTGGCGTTCGCCGCCCCAACTGCCGAAGCCGTAGCGCGTCATATCGGTGCGCTGCGCGTCTACAAGCTGCACCTCGGTCCCGGGCAGACGGTGAACCTGCCCAGTCCCGAAGCAGCTGCCGAGTATGCGCGGCAGGTGGGCGTGGCCGACTTCCGCATCGAGGAAACGCGCCCCAGCGTGTTGTCCGGTGATGCGCAGCACGTGCGTGACGAACTGGATGCGCTGCACCGGCGCTTCGGCGTGGGCGAGTTCATCCTCGATGCGCCGGTGGCCGACCTTGATGCACGCCTGACATCCCTTGAACTGCTGTCGCCCGCGCCGCGCGCGGCGGTGGCCTGACCTGCAGGAGCGATTCCCATGAGCACGACCCCGCGCCACATTCCGTTCGGCATCATGCTGCAGGGTCCTGGCAGCCACATGCATGCCTGGAAGCATCCCTCCAATCCGGCCGATGCCAGCGTCAACCTGCAGTTCTACATCGACATCGCGCGTACCGCCGAGGACAACGGCATTGCCTTCGGCTTCGTAGCCGACGGCCTGTACATCAACGAGAAGTCGATCCCGCACTTCCTCAATCGCTTCGAGCCGATCTCGCTGCTGTCGGCGCTGGCCACGGCGACGAAGAAGATCGGCCTGGCGGGCACGCTGTCGACCTCCTACAGCGACCCGTTTACCGTGGCCCGGCAGTTCGCTTCGCTGGACCTGCTCAGCGGCGGTCGTGCGGGGTGGAACGTGGTGACGTCGCCGCTGGAGGGTTCGGGGCGCAACTACGGTCGCCCGCACCCGGAGCACGCGCTGCGCTACCAGATCGCCGACGAGTACCTGGACGTAGTGCAAGGGCTGTGGGATTCCTGGGACGACGATGCCTTCGTGCGTGAGCGCGACAGCGGCACGTTCTTCGCGCCGGACAAGTTCCGCCGCCTTGACCACAAGGGCCGCTTTTTCCAGGTGGAAGGGCCGCTCAACATCCAGCGTTCGCCACAGGGGCAGCCGGTGATCTTCCAGGCCGGGTCGTCCGACGATGGCATCGCGCTGGCCGGCAAGTACGCCGATGCGGTGTTCACCCATTCGCCATCGCTGGAGGAGACCCGCGCGTTCACCCAGAAGGTGAAGAACTCGGCGATCGCCCACGGCCGCAGCGGCAATGACGTGAAGATCTTCCCGGGCATCGGCCCCATCGTCGGTCGCACTGCCGAGGAGGCTGAAGCCAAGTACCAGGCGATTGCTGCGCTGGCCACGCTGGAGGATGCGCTGGCCTATCTCGGCCGCTTCTTCGACCACCACGATTTCAGCCAGTACGATCCGGACGCGCCGTTCCCGGAGCTGGGTGACATCGGCAGCAATTCGTTCCGTTCCACCACCGACCGCATCAAGCAGGATGCGCGTGAGAAGGGCCTGAGCCTGCGCCAGGTGGCGCTGGAAGCGGTGAGCCCACGGCCAAATTTCATCGGTACGCCGGAGCATGTGGCCGACGAGCTGATCCGTTGGTTTGATGCCGGTGCCAGCGACGGCTTCATCCTCGGTTTCGCGGCACAGCGCGAAGGCCTGGACGATTTCGTGACCCAGGTGCTGCCGATCCTGCAGGCGCGCGGCTACCACCAGCGTGAGCTGGAAGGGCAGACGCTGCGAGCGCATCTGGGCCTGCCGTACAAGGCCAGCCGCCATTCGACCGACGCCGAACCGGCGCGGAAGGTGGGGTAAGGCGATGAGCGGAGAAAGCGCGGCAGCACCGGGCCATGCCCGGCGGAATTCCCCAACGACTGGCGTGCTGCCGGAGATCGCGGCGCGCGCCGAGGCCGCCATCGCGATTCGCCATGACCTGCACCGCCACCCGGAGCTGGCCTTCCAGGAACACCGCACCAGCGCTCGCGTGGCCGAGCTGCTGCAGCAGTGGGGCTATGAGGTGACCACCGGCCTCGGCGGTACCGGCGTGGTCGGTACGCTGCAGCGCGGGCAGGGCAGCCGTCGCCTTGGGCTGCGTGCCGACATCGATGCACTGCCGATCCATGAGGACTCCGGCCTGGCCTACGCCAGCCAGAACGAGGGGCTGATGCATGCCTGCGGCCACGACGGGCATACCGCCATCCTGCTGTCCGCCGCGCATTACCTGGCCCATCACGGCAATATCGACGGCACCCTGCAGCTGGTGTTCCAGCCGGCCGAGGAGACGGGTTCGGGCGCATCGAAGATGATTGCCGACGGCCTGTTCGAACGCTTCCCGGTGGATGCGATCTATGGCCTGCACAACTGGCCGGGCGTGCTGGTGGGGCACTTCGGC
This sequence comes from Stenotrophomonas sp. INTA L402-1, assembly GCF_059295135.1. Taxonomy (NCBI): domain Bacteria; kingdom Pseudomonadati; phylum Pseudomonadota; class Gammaproteobacteria; order Lysobacterales; family Lysobacteraceae; genus Stenotrophomonas; species Stenotrophomonas sp. INTA L402-1. Next base: position 73,046 of record NZ_JCAFWP010000007.1, on the reverse strand, counting down.
TTTGTCGATGGCCCGGCAATGGCGTCGGTGGACTGGGCGCGGCTGAAGGTGATCGGCAAGGGCGGCCACGGCGCCGAGCCACAGGGAAGCGTCGACCCGATTCTGGTGGCAGCGCACATCGTCACCGCGCTGCAGAGCGTGGTGTCGCGCAATGTCGATCCGCGGCAGATGGGCGTGGTCACCGTCGGTTCGATTCATGGCGGGCAGGCCGCCAATGTGATTCCAGACGTGGTCGAGCTGAAGCTGACCGTGCGCGCCTATCTGCCGGAGGTGCGCGACACGCTGCGGCGTCGGGTCACCGAGATTGCCGAGCAGACCGCCGCCGCGTTCGGCGCGCGCGCCGAGATCGAGTTCCCGCGCGGCTTCCCCAGTGTGATCAACCACCCTCAGCAGACCGCCTACATCCGTGAGGTGGCCGTGCAGGGCTTCGGCAGCGAACACGTGGTGCCCGAATTCGCGCCGCGCACTGCCAGTGAGGATTTCGCGTTCCTGCTGCAGGCGCGGCCCGGCAGCTTCGTGTTCGTCGGCAACGGCGACAGCGCACCGCTGCACAGCCCGCGCTATGTATTCAACGACGCCGCCATCGCACCCGCCGCCAGCCTGTGGGCGCGGCTGGCCGAAGACTATCTGGTGAAGGACGTGGCATGAGCAGCAACGAACGCTTCCTCTACACCTCGGTGGACGATCCACTGGCCCGTCCACTGTTCGATGGACTGGAACAGGAGTACGACAGCCGCTACGCCGATGTGCGCCGACGCATCGGCGGCAGCGCCCGCGAGGAGCTGCAGCGCTACCCGGCGCAGGCCTTTGCTGCGCCGGTAGGGGCGTTCGTATTGCTGCTGCGCGACGGTGTGGCGATCTCCGGCGGTGCCTTCATGCCGCACCGGGATGCGGACACCGCCGAGTTCAAGCGCATCTGGACGTTGCCCGGGCTGCGCCGCCAAGGCATCGCGCGACGGGTGCTGCAGGAGCTGGAAGAGCAGGCGGCGCGCCAGGGTTACGGGCGGGTGTTCCTGACCACCGGCTTCCGCCAGCCCGAAGCGGTTGGCCTGTATCTCAGCCACGGTTACACCGCGCTGTTCGATCTGGATGCCGATCCGGAATCCATCGCCCACTTGCCGTTCGAGAAGCGTCTTGGCGTATCGGCACCCGCCGTTGTGCCATCACAGACCGTGCTGCACGGAGCCCACGCATGAGCACGCCTTCGACCGCGCTGGATGGAATTGCCACACGCCCGGCGCCAACCCCGGCGTTGAAGATCGTGCCGGCCCGGCATCCACTACAGGTGGTCGGAACCCTTCTGGCGTTGGCGCTGATCCTGATCGGGCTGCAATCAGTGTTGGGCAATCCGCGTTGGGGCTGGGGCACCTTTGCGGAGTGGTTCTTCGCACGCCCGGTGCTGGAAGGCCTGGGTCGCACGCTGCTGCTGACCGCGCTCGGCACCGGCCTCGGCTTCGCGCTGGGCACGCTGCTTGCGCTGGCCCGCGTCTCTGGTTCACCGCTGCTGTCGGCAGTGTCGTGGGGCTATGTGTGGCTGTTCCGCTCGATCCCGCTGCTGGTGCTGTTGCTGCTGCTGAACAACCTGGGCTATCTGTACAGCACCATCGAACTGGGGATTCCGTTCACCGGCATCAGCCTGTTCTCGTACCCGACCACACAGTTGATCGGTGTGTTCACTGCCGCGGTGCTGGGCCTGACCCTGAACCAGGCCGCGTTCTCGGCCGAGGTGATCCGTGGCGGCATTCTTTCGGTCGACCACGGCCAGTACGAGGCCGCGGCCGCGCTGGGCCTGCCACGTGGCCGCCAGGTGCGCCGCATCATCCTGCCGCAGGCGATGCGCTCGATCCTGCCGGCAGCGTTCAACGATGTGATCGGCCTGGCCAAGAGCACGTCGGTGGTCTACGTGCTGGCGCTGCCGGAGCTGTTTTACACGGTACAGGTGATCTACCGACGCAACCTGGAAGTGGTGCCGCTGCTGATGGTGGCCACGGTCTGGTACCTGGTGATCCTGACCGTGCTGTCGCTGCTGCAGCGGCGCGTGGAGCAGCGCTTTGCGCGCGGCCAACTGCAGCGCGAGCGTTCGGTATCGCGTGTCTCGTCACCGACGCGCGCCACAGGTGAGGCTGCACCGCGCGTGGTCAATCGCCCGCGCATCGCCGCGCAGGTTGAAGCGGGCGAGGGGGCATCGGTGTCGCTGCATGGCGTAGGCAAGGTGTTCGGCGACCAGCCGGTGCTGGAAGACGTGAACCTGGACCTGCGCGCTGGCAGCGTGACGGTGCTGATCGGCCCGTCCGGCGCTGGCAAGTCCACGTTGCTGCGGCTGATCAACCACCTGGAACGTGCCGACAGCGGTTACGTGACCGTCGGCGGGCAGCTGATCGGCTACCGCCGCGATGGCGACACCCTGTACGAGCTGCCCGAACGCGAGATCCGCCGCCGTCGTGCGGAGGTGGGAATGGTGTTCCAGGGCTTCAACCTGTTCCCGCACCTGACCGCGCTGGAGAACATCATCGAAGCGCCAATCGCGGTGCGTGGCGTGTCACGCGCGCAGGCCGAGCAGCAGGCGCGCACGCTGCTGGAACGGGTTGGTCTGGCCGACAAGGCCGATGCCTTCCCGCGCCAGCTGTCCGGCGGCCAGCAGCAGCGCATCGCGATTGCTCGTGCGCTGGCCCTGCAACCGAAGGTGCTGCTGTTCGACGAACCGACCTCGGCACTGGACCCGGAGCTGGTGGCCGAAGTGCTCAGCGTGATCGAGGAGCTGGCAAGCTCCGGCACCACGCTGGTGATTGTCACCCACGAACTGAGCTTCGCCCGCCGCGTGGCCGACCACGTGGTGATGATGGACCAGGGGCGGGTGATCGAGCAGGGCACGCCCGAGGCTCTGTTCGAGCGCCCGCGCCAGCAACGCACCGCCGATTTCCTGGCCAAGACCCTGTAAACCCGGAAGGAAGACCATGAGCCCTGTAGCACCGCGTCGCCCCTCGCGCAGCACCCTGTTGGTCGTGGGTGTGCTGGTCATCGGCATCGCCGGCATCGTCTACTCGCGCGTGCGTCAGGCGCCGGATACCGGCACCGTGGCCGCAACCAGCCTGGCGGGTGCGAACACCACCATCCTGAAGGGCACGCTCGATCCGAAGGCGCAGGCGTTGATCCCGGCAGACTATCGCTTTGTCACGCCCGGTACGTTCACCGTGGCCACCCATCCGGGGCAGCTGCCGCTGGCCGACTATGGTACCGACAGCAAGGACGTGGTCGGCATCGAGCCGGACATCGCACGGCTGATTGCCGATGGGCTGGGCCTGAAGCTGGTGATCGTGCCGGTGGCGTGGGCCGACTGGCCGCTGGGTCTGGAATCAGGCAAGTACGACGCGGTGCTGTCGAACGTGACGGTGACCGAAGAGCGCAAGAAGAAGTTCGATTTCTCCAGCTACCGTTACGACCTGCTCGGCATCTATACGCGCAGTGATGGCCCGATCCAGAAGATCGAAAAGCCGGCCGACGTTGCCGGGCTGAAGGTGGTGGTCGGCGCCAGCACCAACCAGGACCAGATCCTGCGCCAGTGGGACCAGCAGAACATCGCCGCTGGCTTGAAGCCGGTGGAGTACCAGTACTTCGATGACGCCGTGGTTGGGCGGCTGGCGGTGATCACCGGGCGCGCCGATGTCTCGTTCGAGCCCAACGCCACTGGTGCCTATTCGGCGCGCGATGGCAAGGTGCGGCGTGTGGGCCTGTTCCCGGGGGGCTGGCCGAACGCCGCAGCGATCTCGGTGACCACACGCAAGGGCAGTGGCCTGGCTGATGCGGTGACGCAGGCGCTGAACACCCAGATCGGCAGCGGCACCTATGCGCAGGCGCTGAAGCGGTGGAATGTGGCCGAGGAGGCCGTGCCGCAGTCGCAGACCAACCCGCCGGGGCTGCCGACGCTCTGATGCCGGGCATGGCCCGGCAGCTACCGCTGCTTTTGTAGAGCCGAGCCATGCTCGGCTGCAGTTCGCGTGGTGTGCGATGCGTTGAGCATGGCTCGACTCTACAAGAGCATCCACGCATGGCGTGGATCTACTCGCAGAGTCTGATTTCTGTAGAGCCGAGCCATGCTCGGCTGCATTACCAGACCGCTTCCAACGTCCGGAACGGTTTCGCCAGGCGCACGCCCTCGGCATCGAAGTCGGAAACGCTGCGTCCATCCACGCGCACAGACTTCGGCGCGGTCCGGTTCGGCCACCACATGCGCACGGCGGTGTCCTTGCGCAGCCCCTCGCCAATCACCACTGTCAGCAGCCCGTCGCGCTGCCGCGCCTGCATCTGCAACGTGCCATACGCGGTCGGCAGACGCTCCACCGCCAATCCATCGCCCGCCACCCACGAAGGCGGTGTCCCCGGCAGCAATGACAACGCGTCATCGTCCTCGCGCATCAACATGCCGAACAGCGTGCGGCCGTATTCGGCACCGATCCAGGTATGCGGCATGTCGCCCAGGTAGCGCGGGAAGCGCAACCGCGAATGCACCACTTCGGCCAGCACCTGCCACTCAAGCGGGCGCCGATCATGCAGCAGTCCCTGCAGCAGTTCGTCGGCGGCCTCGGGCTGGCCTAGATGCACGTAGCTCAATACATTGCGGATCTCGTACGGGGTGTAGGCATACAGCGCCCCGGGCTGGCTGCGCTTGCGCACGTCCTCCAGATAGCGGGTGAAGGTGGTCCGCAATGCATCTGCCGGCAGCACGCTCTGCGCACCGGTGGGGTCCAATGCAATCGAAACGCCGGTGGGATCACCATCGCCCAGATCCGCCGAGGACGGAATGAAGTCGATGCCCTTCCACGCCATCGTCGCCCGGATCGAGGCATGCAGTGCGTCGTACAGCGCCTTGTACTGCTCACGCGCCCAGCGTGCGGTCTCGTGGTCACCCAGCGATTCGGCCAGCCATGCACCGTCGTGCCAGCCCTTCAGGCCCCAGTAGTCATCCCAGTAGCTGTGGGTGGGCGACGGATAGCCCTCATGGCTGATCGACGGCGCAAGAATGCCCGCGAATCGCTCCGGCGCCGGCTGGTCGGCCTTGTAACCGGGCACCAGCGTGCGCTCGCGCAGTTCCTGCAGGAAGCGCAGTGCGGCCTTCACTTTCGGCAGGTACGCGCGCACCGACTCCGGACCACCATCGAGGCGGGCGACGTCGGCGACCAGCGCCACATACTGGCCCTGGCTGTCGTACTCGATATCCGAACCGAAGCCGGTGTTGACGCTGCCATCGTCGTTGAGGATGGGCGAGACCAGGCCGTTGCCGTGCACGCCATGTTCGCTGTACCAGGCCAGATAGTCGCGCGCGACCTTGGCTTCGCCCATGCGCAGCAGCACCGCCGAGGTGGCCATGCCATCGCGGATGAAGGAGCGGTTGTAGTTGCGCGGGCCGGGCTGCATGGCCGGGCCGGTCTGGTTGATCAGCATGTAGGCAGCCTGCGCGCGCAGCATGTCGACCAGCGAGGGATCGGGCAGGCGCAGGCCGACCTGGCCCAGCCGCGCCTGCCAATCTGCGGACGCCTGCGTGGCCAGCGTCTCGAACGCCGCATTGGCATCACGGGGCAGCGTGGTCAGGTCAAGCGCAGGCGCTTCGGGCAGCACGCCATTGGCATCGGCAGCGGCGGTGCCGAGTGGGAACGCCACGACCACCGCATCGCTGGTACCGGGGGCGAGGCGGATCCGGTAGCTCAACGCGGCCGCGGCCAGTCCTTGCTCATCGCGTGCCTGCTGAGCGGCAGGCAGACGTCCGGCTGCGATGCCGGCGGTGATTTCCGTTGCACCTTCGTTGCCGAACGGCGCGGCTCCGGCAGCATCCACCGGCGTGAGCGAGCGCAGCAGCGTGCGGCCGTTCACGCGCACCGTGTTGGCTTCGACGGCGACCTCGCGGATCGGCGACAGCCCGCCGTTCTGCCACGGCGGGTTCATCTGCATCGGTCGTACCGCCAGTGTCAGCGTGCCGTCGATCGTGGCGGTGCCGGTGTTGCGCAGGCGGTGGCGGACCAGGGTGACCGGTTGCCCGCCGCGTTCGATGGCGAAGGCCTCGCTGCGTAGTTCCAGTCCCGGCTGCGGTGCCCACGTGGCAGACGGCATTGGCTTCCAGCCGTCGCTCAGCGCGTGCTGCACCTTCTGCCCGGCGGCCCCGGCTGCGCTGCCGTCGGCATTGCGCCAGATCGGCTGCACCAGTGGTGCGCCCTTGAAGGCCTCGACGTTGCCGTACTCGTCGAAGATCGACTTCTGCCGGCCCGCGTGCACGCCGACCGCAGTCCAGTAGGTCTGCTGCATCTGCAGCGAGGCGGGGAACAACGCGCGCTGTGCGCCGCTGGCGGCGATCTGGTAACGCTTCATCGGCGTCATCACCGCCTTCGGGCCGAGCAAGCGGATGCGTGCCACCTGGGGGGCATCGCCGTCGACGTTCAGCCGCAGTGCCTGCAGGTCCAGCGGCGCGCTGGCCGCGAGCCAGCTCTGCTGCCGGGTTGCCGCCTGTGCATCCGTGGCCAGTTCGTGCCAGCGGCCCTGGGCATCGCGTGCCTGCAGGCGCGCAGCGCCGTGCTCATTGGCCCAGTCCACCGCCAGCCCGGTGCTGGACTGCGCGCGCGGCAGAACGATGTCGAGTGTGTGGGTACCGCCCTTGCCGGCGGGAATCGCCACCGCACTGCCGCCCTGCCAGAGTGCCGCGGACTGCGTGGCATCGAGTCCGGCCACGCGCGCACTGAGCGTGGTGTCCAGCGGCTCCATTTCGAAGATGGACACGCCCCAGTCGGAAGTGCGCTGCGGGCTGGCCAGACGCAGGTAGCGGGCCTGGCGCGGTGCGAAGTACAGCGTTTCGATGCCGCCGAGCGAATCGGCCATGGTGTAGGCGGTCTGCCACTGCATGCCGTCCAGCGAGGTCTGCAGCGAATAGCCTTCCGGGTTGGAGACGTCCCAGGTGAGGCGTGCGCCGGCCAGCATTGCTGGCGCGCCGAGGTCGATCTGGAACCAGTGGCCCGGACTGAAGGCACCGCCGGTCACTGTTTTCGGATCGTTGTCGATCAGGTGGCTGATGGCCATCGCCGGAACCTGTTGCGACGACGCACTGGCCTGCCACTGGTCGCGGGCTGGCAGGTTCTGGGCATGCGCGGACATGGCCAGCCCGACAAACAGCAGGACCGCGGTGGGGCGGAAAGAGGAGGGCAGCTTGAGGACCGTGGAGCGTTCAACGCGAAATGCCATTACAGACAGCCTCGCAGGTTCGGCCGGGATCGGGCGAGCGCTACGCTAGCAAGTGATGTAACCGTTTACATGACGCGCTGCGGTAAGGGATGCGGCGGGCGTTGACGGATGTGGCTCTGGACGCATGGCCAGGATCGCCTAGGGTCATTGCCCAAGGTCGAATTGCCCGGGTTGTCATTTGACAACCCAGGTATGTCATGTGCAGACTAGGGAGAACAAGGAATGTCTCGTGCTCGTCATCCCGACAAGGACATCGAATGGGTACTGCGGTTCGCGGAAGCTCGAGGTTGGACCCTCCGTGTAGGTGGGAGCCATGCGTGGGGCCGCATGTATTGCCCTTACAACGACACCGACTGCCGATGTGGAGAGTTCTGCGTCGTGAGCATCTGGAGCACGCCGCGCAGTCCTGGCAATCACGCGCGCGCCTTGCGCCGTGTGGTCGAGAACTGCAGTCGTGAGCAATGAAATCAGGCGTTGATGGAAGTGAGGTGGCAGATGATGGAATTCAATTTCACCCTGAAGTACCGCTTGCCGGACATCTGCGATGACGTGGGTGTGCTCGAGCGGCGGCTGGTAGAGGCGGGGTGTGACGATGCCCTTCTGGGCAGCGGCCTGCCCGGAAGGATGGCGCTGGCCTTCTGCCGTGACGCTGACAGCGCGGTGGCTGCGTTGTGCTCGGCCGTCGATGACGTGCAACGGGCCGTGCCGGGTGCCGAACTGGTGGAAGTGAGCCCCGATCTGGTGGGGCTCACGGACGTGGCCGATCTGCTCGGGGTGTCACGCCAGAACATGCGCAAGCTCATGCTGGCCAACCCGCAGTCGTTTCCAGCCCCGGTGCACGACGGCTCAACCTCCATCTGGCATCTCGCCGACATTCTGGGGTGGATGCGCGCGCGCGGCAGCGAGAAAGTCACCACGGAAATGTCCGATCTCGCCGCCGCCGCACTGCAGCTGAATCTGGCACGCGAAGGGCGCAGGCTGCAGCCCAAGGTGTAGTGCAGGGCGACCGCATCAGCGCCGTCATCACCGCTGGCGTCCTGCAGGGCGCTCGAAGGCGCCTTGCAGGTGCGCTGCCACTCCCGCTTCAGCCTCGTGGCGAGAGCAGGTCTGCGAGACCGATGGCGGTGTACATCTCGCGTCGCATGCGATCGGCAACGGCATTGACCACTTCGGCGCCGTCCTGTGAGGGGTCTACATGTACCCGGAACGGCCGATGTCCGTGTGGCAGGCCCACGACCCGCACGATCTGCCGCGCGACCTCCTCGGGATCGGCATCTGCAGGCTCCAACCCTACCAGGCCCTTCAGCGCCTGGTCGGCGACACCGGCGTAGGGACCGTTCTCATAGTCGGCCGCGATGGCGGTATCGGCGGGCGTGCCCGAATGCAGGAAATGGTTGGTGCCCTTGGTGAATGCACCCGGCACCATGATGGTGGTCTCGATGCCCCACCGCGACAGTTCGGTTGAATAGGACACGGCCAGTGCATCCATGGCTGCCTTGGCGGCGAAATAGGGCGCAAGGAACGGAGGAGTGCCACCGCGTGTGGAGGACGAGCCGATCCAGACGAGCAGGCCGTTGCCACGGCGGCGCAGGTGCGGAAGCGCGGCACGGTTCACCCGCTGTGTGCCCAGTACGTTGACGTCGTACTGCTGCATCAGCTGTTCCGGGGTGAACGCTTCAGCCGGCCCGAACACCATGTGCCCGGCGTTATGCACGATGACGTCGAGCGCGCCTGCGTCGGTCAGCACCTGTTCGACCGCCGCCTGGCTGGACGCGTCCGACTGTACGTCCAGTTCGACGCTGCGAAGGTCGGCGTGATGCGCGTCTGCCCACTGTGCGATGTCGGCCACCCGCGTTGCATTGCGCCCGCGTGTTTCGCGCATCGAGGCGTAGACGACGTGGCCGGCAAGGGCCAGTGCCTTGGCGGTCATCAGGCCGAAGCCGGAGGATGCGCCGGTGATCAGGATGGTGTGTGACATGGGAGCTCCAGAAGAAGAGAGGGTCATGGCCGGGCGCGGGCCAACAGGCGCTGCGGCACGGTGTGTGCGGTCCAGGCGGCCAGTGAACCGAGGGCGCTGGCCGCGGCCAGCTCGGAGAGATGGGCCAGCGAGGGCTCAAGGTGGGCCGCGAACCAGCTGACCAGTCCGAGGAAGTACCCCAGCAGGTTGTTCAACACCGGCAGGCCACGCAGGGCAACCACGCACAGCGCTACGACCAGTACAACGACGGGCACGGCCAACGAGGGATCCAATGGGTGAGAGAGCAGGCCCACTGCAAGTGTTGCCAATGCGCCGATGCCCAGCCCGAACCAGACGCAGGCCAGGTTTTCGATCGTGGAGCGCGTGCCCTGCAGCTGGGTGAAAAAGGCAATCCAACCGATGAACATCGTCCACACTGGCCAGCCGGCATGCAGCGCTCCGGCTGCGGCGAAGGCAGCGGTGACCGCTGCGGTCACGGTGACGAGGGCGTAAGCGCTGCGGGAAACGGGGATCGGATTCATGGCGTCTCTCCGTGGTTCAGACCGCGCCGCCGTTGGCACGCAGAACCTGACCGTTGATCCACCCGCCGTCGGTACCGGCCAGGAAGGCCACAGCAGCGGCGATGTCATCCGGCGTACCCAGGCGTTCAAGCGGGCTCATCTTTGCCAACCGGTCGATCAGTTCGGCTGACTTGCCTTCCAGGAACAGGCTCGTTGCCGTCGGGCCCGGTGCGACGGCGTTCACGGTGATGCCGCGGCCGCGCAGCTCCTTGCTGAGGATGGCGCTCATGGTTTCCACCGCCGCCTTGCTTGCCGCATAGACGCCATAACGCTCGAGCTTGAATCCGACCACGCTGGTGGACAGGGTGACGATGCGGCCGCCATCGCGAACCCGTCGTGCGCTCTCGCGCAGCACATTGAACGCACCCTTCAGGTTGATGGCGATGAGGCGGTCGAACAGCGCGTCTTCGCTTTCGGCCAGCGCAGCGAGTTCCAGTACCCCGGCACTGTTCACGACCACATCGATACCGCCGAAGCGGGCCTCAATGGCATTGAACAGGGATTGCACCGCCTGAGGATTGGCAACATCGGCTTGAAGTGCGATGGCCTGGCCGCCGTTGGCCATCAGTTCGGCGGCCAGTGCTTCGGCTTCTTCGTGACGGCCGGCATAGTTGATGGCAACCGAGAAGCCATCGGCGGCGAGGCGGCGGGAGATGGCGGCACCGATACCGCGCGAGCCGCCGGTGACAAGGGCAACGGGGGCTGAGGAAGCGATGTTCATGTTCAGATCCAGGAAGGTGCACCCACATGGCGCACGATCATCCTGAGCGTAATTTCCTGACGGATAATCCCCCTTGATCCGCCAATATTATCCGGATGGTCGAACAATCAGGCGGCCGACCCGCTGCAGGTCCCCGTCCGGGCCCCCAGAGGCGGCTGCGCCTGCTGCAACACCCGCGCGAGGCGGGTGCGGCAGAGGGTTCCAGGCAAGGGCGGTTGCTGGTTACAGCTGCACCTGCTCCCACCAGCGCGTGCCGGCGCTAGGCGCCTGCATGTCCAGCGCTTCGCCCATCATCGGCGTGGCGACCGGCACGCTGTTTGCCTCCGCCAGGGCGGTGATGTGTTCGAACGGCTGTTGCCATGCGTGCAGCGCCAGATCGAAGGTGCCGTTGTGGATCGGCAGCAGCCACTTGCCGCGCAGGTCCAGGTGCGCCTGCAGGGTCTGCTCGGGCTGCATGTGCACGAAGGCCCAGCGCGGGTCGTAGGCACCGGTTTCGATCATGGTCAGGTCGAACGGGCCGTACTTCTCACCGATGGCCTTGAAGCCGTCGAAGTAGCCGGTGTCGCCACTGAAGAAGATGCGGAAGTCGCCGTCCTGGATCACCCACGACGCCCACAGGCTGCGATCGCTGTCGCCCAGCCCACGGCCGGAGAAATGCTGGCCCGGGGTGGCGGTCAGGCGCAGGCCGCTGGCTTCGGTGGACTGCCACCAATCCAGCTGTTCCACCTTGCTGGCGTCCACGCCCCACGCAATCAGCTGGTCGCCCACACCCAGCGGTGCGATGAAGCGCGCGGTCTTGCCGGCCAGCTGCATCACCGCGGCATGGTCCAGGTGGTCGTAGTGGTTGTGCGAGAGGATCACGCCGGCGATCGGCGGCAGTTGGTCGATGCTGATCGGCGGCGCGTGGAAGCGGGCCGGGCCCATCCATTGCACCGGCGAAGCGCGCTCGGAGAACACCGGATCGGTCAGCCAGTACTGCCCGCGCAGCTTCAGCAGGATTGTGGAATGCCCAAGCCGGAACAGGCTGCGATCAGGCGCGGCGTCCAGGGTGGCGCGGTCCAGCGGCAGCACCGGAATGGGGTGGGCGGGCACGGTGCCCTTGGGCTTGTTGAACAGGAACGTCCACCAGATCTCCGCGCCATCGCGCAGGCCCATCGCCGGACGCGGCAGGGCATTGCGGAACTTGCCGTCGCGGTACTGCGGCGATTCGGGGAAGTCGGGGAGGGACCAGGACTTGCAGAAGGTGTAGGCGGTCACGGCGAGGATTCCAAGCAAAAGGACAAGGAGCAGGCGCTTCATGGGTGACGTCCGCTGGGTACACTGCACAGTGTAGTTTCGTGTTTTTCAAAAGTACACTGCCGGGTGTAAAATGGTGGCGTCCGTTCAGCTATCCGGTTTCCGCCATGTCCCGTGCCCCGCAACGCCTGACCGACCGCAAACGCGAAGCCATCGTGCGTGCGGCGGTGGAGGAGTTCCGGGCATCGGGCTACGAGGCGACCAGCATGGACCGCATCGCCGAGGTGGCGGGGGTCTCCAAGCGCACCGTCTACAACCACTTCCCGAGCAAGGAAGCGTTGTTCTCGATGATCCTGGAGGAGCTGTGGGAGCGCAGCGTGGCCAGCGACGCACTGCCGTACCGCGCCGACCAGCCGCTGCAGGCGCAGCTGATGCAGCTGCTGGGGCAGAAGCTGGAGCTGCTCAGTGATGCCAACTTCATCGACCTGGCGCGGGTGGCGATGGCCGAGATCATCCATTCGCCGGAACGTGCGCAGGCCATCGTCTGCCGCATGGGCGAGAAGGAAAGCGGTGAGAGTGCGTGGATCCGTGCGGCAATCGCCGATGGCCGGCTGCGCCAGGTCGATCCGGAGTTCGCCGGCCACCAGCTGCACGGGCTGGTGAAGAGCTTTGCATTCTGGCCACAGGTGACGATGGGGCAGGCGCCGTTGAACGAACAGGAGCGCGCACGCGTGGCCGAATCGGCGGTGGCGATGTTCCTGGGTTACTACGCGGTCTAGCTGGCGGCGAAGCGGCGGAACTCGTCGGCCGGCAGCGCCGCCGAGTACAGATAGCCCTGGCCGACATCCACACCCAGTGCGCGCAGTTGCTGTTCCTGCGCGAGGGTTTCGGTACCCTCGGCCACTACGATCGCGCCGCAGCGGTGCGCGACTTCGACGATGAAGCGAACGATCGACTGCGACTTGGCGTCGGACAGCGTGGCAATCAACGCCTGCTCGATCTTGACCTCGGCGATGGCCAGCTGCGAGAGCAGGATCAGGGTTGAATAGCCGGCACCGAAATCATCCAGTGACAGCGTGACCTCCGCCGCCAGCAGCTGTGCGATGTTGGCATCGACCACGTCGCGTTCGACGATCTCGGTCCATTCGACGATTTCCAGGCGCAGCATCACGCCGGGCACATCGTGCAGTGCCAGTAATTCCTGCAGGCGCAGGCCGAAGTCGGGCAGGCGCAGTGACTCGGCCGAAACGTTCACGGCGATCTTCAGCTGCGAGCCATCGCGTCGGCAATGCTGCAGGAAGTGGATGGCCGACTGCAGCGTGGCCCATTCCAGTTCAGCCAACCGCCCCTGCCGGCGCAGCAGCGAGATCACCCGCATCGGCGCGATCAGCCGGCCCTCGCCGTCGCGCATGCGCAGCAGTGCTTCGGCGCCGACCAGCTGGCGATCCTGCAGACGATGCTTGGGCTGGTAGCACAGGGGGGCATCTCCCTGCTGCAGCCAGCGTTCGAGGGCGACTTCGATCAGGGCGTCGATCTCGCTGTCGCGCTGGATCGGGTCGTCGAAGAACACGACGCCGGATTCGATCGCACTCAGCGCCACGGTGATCGCGCGGAACGGAAGATGTCCTTCGTCGGCATCGGCGGGGGGCTTCAGTTCGACCACCGCACAGCGGAACAGCGGCCGGAAGCCGGGCCAATCGCGGCCGACCCGATCGGCCAGGTTGCTGGCCAGCTCGGTGATCTGCGGCTGCGTGCGCAGTTCGAACAAGGTCAGGTCGCGCACCAGGATCGCCAGCGCGGCATCGCCGAACTGGTAGATCTCCAGCTGCCCGGCTGGCAGCGAGGGCAGCAGCCGATGCACCTCGTCGGTGCTGTCGCGCTGCCACAGGCCGTTGTCCTGCAGCGGACCATAGCGCAGGCGCAGATCGCGCAGGTTGCCCATCTCGGCCACGATCAGGCAGGCCTTGCCGATGCCGTCGTTGTTGCGCCAGTAATGTTGCAGGCGTTCGCCAAGTGCACGCATGTTGGGCAGGCCACTGATCGGATCGATGCGCAGCCAGGCCTGTTCGCGCTGACGCTGTGCATCGATCTGCGCATCGTTGTAGACCAGCGCGAACACCGCGCCGAGCATCAGCAGCGATAGTGGCAGTGCCAGCAGCCGCTGGATTGCCAATTCCTCCACGGGCAGCCGATTGGCGCCGATGATTGCGACGCCCAGTGCCAGGCCCAACGCAGTGACGGCGATACGCACGCCCCAGGCCTGCAGGATCACGCGCAGCGAGAGCTCATTGAGCATGCGCGGGTGCAGGCGCCTGCGCAGCCAGACGCCGGCCAGCATCTGCAGCGTGGCCTCGAGGCCGGCTGGCAGGAAATACTGGGTGCCGGCAAACTGGTAGCGCGCCAGCAGGCTGGCGGCCAGGCAGGTCAGGCCGCCGCGCCAACCGCCCAGCAGGCCACTGACCAGCAGGATGTCGAAGCCGAGGTGCAGCTTGACCACACCCTGGGTGTAACGGGCCACGAACCAGGAATTGAACAGGTAGATCAGGCCCAGCGCCACGCCGACATACAGGCGACGGCCTTCAATGGCGTGCCCGGCGCGGCGGGTGGCGATCAGCAGCACGCCGATCATGCCGATCACCGCCGTGGCCTGCAGCAGGTACAGCGGCAGGCTGGGCAGGGCGCTGTCCAGGACCTGGGCCGAGACCCGTGAAAGCGCATCCATAGCAGGTTCCCGCCTGTGACCGACGGCCAGTGACGAGCAGCGTAGTCGCAGCAGCGCGCAGGTTCAATTGCGCTGGCTGCGTTCGGGCAGGAGGTGTTCGGCCATGAAATCCACGAACGCGCGTACACGCGGCTGCTGATGGCGATGGCTTGGCCAGAGGGCCCAGAAGGTGCTGCGCTCGGTGCTCCATGGGTCCAGGACGCTGACGAGTTCACCGCGGTCCAGCGCATCACGCGTGGCGAAGTCGGGCAGGCACGCAATGCCATGGCCATCAATGGCCATGTGCAGGATCGTCTCAAGATGATTGGCAGTCATTGCGGCAGTCAGCCGCGGCTCAGTGCCTCCCTCATGCGTGGGCAGCGGCCAACGTTCGATCAGGCCGGTGCCGGGAAAGCGATGGAGGAGGCATGCGTGGCCGCTCAGATCATCCGGGTGCTGTGGCGTGCCGCGCTTGGCGAAGTACGCAGGGGCGCCCACACAGAGCAGGCGGGCACTGCCGAGGTTGCGGCCGTGCAGCCTGGAGTCGGCGGGGTTGCCCGTGCGGACAACGGCGTCGAAGCCCTCCTCGATGACATCGACAAGACGGTCGCTGAAGTGCAGGTCGAGTTCAATGGCGGGAAAGCGGTGCGCAAAGGCCGATAGCACCGGCAGCATCAGTCCGCTGGCGAGTGGAAGACTGACCTTCAGGCGACCGCTGGGCGCGGCCTGGGCGTCGGTCAGCTCGCGCTCCGCTGCGGCGACCTCGGTCATGATGCGACGGCAGCGTTCAAGGAACTGCTCGCCTTCGGCAGTCAGGCTGACGCTGCGGGTATTGCGATTCAGCAGGCGGGCACCCAGGCGCTCTTCCAGCCGGGCGATGGTCTTGCTTGCCGCCGAAGGAGTGATGCCACGCTGTCGTGCTGCGGCCGCGAAGCTGCGTGCCTCGGCGACCAGAACGAAGAGGCTGAGACCGGCAAAGCTGTCCATGACGTGGCCATTGATGACGTTCATGTCATTAAAGCACGGACACAACGATGGATTTTTACGCGACAGCGTCGTCGATAGCATCAATGCGGTGGCGCCTGGCCACGCTGGAGTTTCATCGACATGTCAGTTGCTTCTGTTGAGACGGCCGGATCATCACGCTTTGGAGTGGTGCTGGCGGGCTGCCTGACGGCGCTCACCATTCCGTTGAGCATTGCCAGTCCCGCCGTGGGCATTCCCGCCATCCGGGACGCGCTGGGCGGTTCCCCTGCGGCGTTGTCCTGGATCATCAACGCTTATCTGTTGACCTACGGCTGCACCACGCTGGTGGCCGGTGGGCTGGCCGATCTGCATGGCAGGCGCCGGATCTGGCTTCTGGGCGGCGCGTCGTTTGCGCTGGTCACCGGCATGATCCCCTTGATGCCCGATGTGGCGTGGATCAATGCACTGCGACTGCTTCAGGGGATGGCGGCGTCGGCTGCGTTTGCCGGTGCGATGGCGTCGCTGGCGCAGGTGTTCGACGGCCAGGCGCGGGCCAGGGTGTTCAGCCTGATCGGCACCACCTTTGGTGCAGGAGCCGCAGGCGGTCCGCTGCTGGCAGGCGGATTGATCGATGCGCTGGGCTGGGAATGGGTGTTCTTCCTGCCTGCGTTGCTGGCCGCCCTGACCGTACCGCTGGTCGCCCTGTCATCCGTCGAATCGAAGAGCACCGGTTCGCCACGCCTGGATTGGCTGGGCGCCGTCACCTTCATGCTGGCGCTGGGGTCACTCACCTACGCCATGATCGTGCTGCCGGAACGCGGCCTGTTGCATCCGCAGACGCTGGTACTGCTGGCGCTCTCGATGGTGTTGCTGGCCGCGTTCATTGCCGTCGAGCGCTCCCATCGAACACCGCTGCTGGATCTCGGGCTGTTCCGCAACCGGCGCTTTGTCGGCGTGCAGATTCTCGCCGCTGCGCCTGCGTTCTCGTACGTCGTCCTTTTGGTGGTGCTGCCGGCGGGGTTCATCGGTGTTGAAGGGCTGCGGCCCACCGAAGCCGGACTGGCGATGGCAGCACTGTCTGCACCCTTGCTGGTTGTGCCCCTGGTTGCCGGTTACCTGCTGCGCTGGATTCCGGCGCGGACGCTGTGCTGTGCTGGCCTGCTGATCGGCGCGCTTGGGCTCGCATGGCTGGCCCAGGTGTTCCAGCTACCTTCGGTGCGCTGGATGCCGATGCTGGTCATCGGGATCGGCATCGGTCTGCCTTGGGGGATCATGGATGGCCTGGCGGTCAGCGTGGTTGGCAAAGAGCAGGCAGGCATGGCCGCGGGCATCTTCAACGCAATGCGACTGGCAGGCGATTCCATTGCCCTCGCGCTTGTCGGCATCATGCTTTCTGCCCGGATTGGCGGGAGCGTAGCGCTGGAAGCCGGCGTCGTGGCCCGTGCAGCTGTGCACCGGCTGTCCATGGGCGACCTTGGCGGAGCGGTGGAGGCATTGCCCGGCGTTTCGAGAACGGCGCTGGCCCAGGCATACATGGAGTCCGTCCGTGGCCAGCTGTTTGTCCTGGCGATGGCGACCGTGCTGACCGCCATCGTGCTCGGGTACCTGTTGCGCGAAGAGGTCGAGCCTGGCCTGCGCAGAGTCGGTCAGTAGCGCGGGTCGGCGATGGCCGGCAGCACCAGTTCGCGCACGAAGCCGGACGGTGACAACTGCAGCAACGCGCGCACCATCGCAACGACGTCGTGCACCGGCACCAGCTCGCCGTCGCCGCGCGCTGCGGCCTCTGCCACCGGCACCGACAGTGCATCGTCGGTGTTGAGGTAGCCCAGCTGCAGGCTGGTCACCGCCAGGCGGCGATCGCGGAAGCCCTCGCGCAGTGCATCGGCGATGCCGTTGAGTGCGAACTTGGATGCGCCGAACGCCACTTCCGGGCGGCCGCTGCGTGGCAGTGCCGAGGTCGAGCCGGTCAGCACCAGCTGCGGGCGTGGTGCGCCCAGCACCCGCGGCAGCAGGCGCTGCAGCAGCACCAGGGTCGCGGTGATGTTGACGTCGACCAGTTGGGTGAGCGCGGCATCGGTTTCGTCGAGGAAGGCGTACTCGTCGCTGAAGGCGGTCTGTTCCCAGATGCCCAGGTTGTGGATCAGCACATCCAGATCGGCAGGTGCCTGTGCTGCGATGTGGTCGGCAGCCACGGTCGGCTGGGACAGATCGGCTTCGATCCACTGCAGGGTGACGCCCTCGGGGCATTCAATATCGCGCGGTCGGTTGCTTGAAACGCCGATGACGGTGTCGCCTGCACTGCACAGGCCTTCCACAAACGCCCGACCGAGGCCCCTGCTGGCGCCGATGACCATCAATTTCATGTTGCTTCCTTGTTGTACTGCGGCGGCCTCAGTCGACCGCCAGAACGGTGTCCCAATCGGCGAACGCACGCAGGCCGCTGCGTTCGGCGGTAATGATCGAGGCGGTGTTGTCGAGCTGGCAACGGTACTGCGGCTGCAGCCCGGCCGCCCGCGCGGACACGGCCATGGCGTGTACCAGCTGGCGCGCGTGCCCGCGACCGCGGGCTTCGGGAAGGGTCAGCACGCCCATGTCGGCCAGGGCCGGATCCAGGCTCCACGGGTACATGCTTCCCGCGGTAACCAGCCGCTCGCCATCGAAGGCGCCGAACACCTGCCAGTGGTCCAGCTCGACCCAGGCGGCATCCAGATCCTCCTCGCTCGCGCTGGCCTGGAACCCGTCGAACGTGGCTGCGTCGGCCGGGCCAAGACGGCGGATATGTGGCGGTGCAGGGCGCTCGGCCAGGGCTGCAAGTTCTGCGGCAGGGAAGTAGAAGACACGATCCGCGCCATGCGTGCGCTGGCCGAGCTGCTGCAGGCGCAGTTGCAGCTGCGGGAGCGTCCAGTGCGGCTGCGCGTGCAGTTGCAGGCGAGCGGCCAGGGCCGGGCGCAGCAGTGCGCGCGCGGGGCCCACGACCGGCTGCAGCAGCATGCCGTCCTCGCCCTCATCGAAATCATCGCTGCACGCCAACTGCAGCAGCGGATCATCCTGCAGCATGCGCTGCCCGGAGAACACGCTGCGCCAGGTCGCATCGATCAACGGGGCAAACACATCATCCATGACCGGTGTCTCGCTCAGTGCCGGGGCAGGTCCACCTGCAGGCCGGCGGCCTTCCATTCGGGGTAACCGGCGGCGAGCCGCTGCGCGGTCAGTCCGGCCTCGCGCAGCATCGCCACCGCATCGTTGGACAGCACGCAGTAGGGACCGCGGCAGTACGCGACAATGTGGACGGCACGCGGCAGTTCGTCCATCCGTGCACGCAGTTCTGTAACGGGAATGTTCAGCGCGCCGGGCAAGTGGCCCAGATCGAATTCCTCACGCGGCCGCACATCCAGCAGCACCACGCTGCTGCGTTGTTCCAGCAACTGCTCGACAGTCAGGCCTTCCAGAGCATCGCGGCGCTGCAGGCTGTCGTGGATCACGCCGTGCATCTCGCCGCGCTGGTGGTCGGCATAGTCGCGCAGCGCGGCCAGCAGGTTGCCCAGCGGACCCTCACCACTGCGGTAGAGGATGCGCTTGCCATCGCGTCGGGTCTGAACCAGGCCGGCACGGCGCAGCTGCTGCAGATGCTGGGAGGTATTGGCCACCGACAGCCCGGTCAGTTCGGCCAGGCGCTCCACTGCGCGCTCGCCCTGGGCGATGTGCTCCAGCAGGGCCAGGCGATGGGCATGGCCGAGCGTGCGGGCGATTTCGGCCAAGGCTTCCAGCGGTGAGAGCGGTGGCTCTGTTGCAGCGTTCATGCGGCGCACGCTAGCATCGCTCTATCATTCAAGCAAATAATTGAAGGTGCGCGATATGGCTGGCTTGGCGACATTCGTGATGGATGCGGTGGTAGTCGGCGTGGGAGCGACCGCTGTGATGGACCTGTGGGCGCTGGTGCAGCGGCGGCTGCTCGGCATTCCCTCGCTGGATTTCGCGATGGTGGGCCGCTGGTTGGGGCATCTGCCGCGCGGGCGCTTCCGCCACGATGGCATCGGCCGCTCGGCTGCGGTCAGTGGCGAGCGCGCGCTGGGCTGGACCGCGCATTACGTGATCGGTGTGGTCTTCGCCGCGTTGCTGCTGGCCGTGGTGGGGAACGGTTGGGTGCAGGCGCCGACACTGTGGCCGGCGCTGGCCTTCGGCATCCTCAGCGTCGCCGCACCGTTCCTCATCCTGCAGCCGGGCATGGGCGCGGGCATTGCCGCTTCGAAGACCCCGGCGCCGGGCAAGGCGCGCCTGCGCAGCCTGGTGGCGCACAGTGTGTTCGGCCTGGGCATGTACCTTTCCGCGTTGTTGTTGGCTGCGGTCCATGCAGGATGAGCGAGAATCCGTGGGGTCACCGGCAACAGGAACACCTCGGCATGGAAGCACCCAAACCCATCACTGATGACATGCCGCTGCCGTGGGCGTGGCAGGACGCATTGGCCGATGCGCGCATCGAGCGGCAATCGATCGGTGTGTCGCGTGCGGATGTTTCCCGCGTGCATCGGCCGGGCCAGGCCGATGCCTTCCTGAAGTCGGAAGTGATCGACGCCTTCAGTGAGCTGGGCGATGAGATCGCACGCCTGCGTTGGCTGCAGGCACAGGGACAACCGGTGCCAGCGGTGATTGCCACTGCCGAAGAGGCGGGCCGGCGCTGGTTGCTGATGAGCGCGCTGCCTGGCCGCGACCTGGCCTCGTCGCCGGAGCTCGCGCCGCAGCAGCTGGTGGAGCTGCTGGCCGACGCGCTACGCGGGCTGCATGCGTTGCCGGTGGCAGCCTGTCCGTTCGATCAGCGACTGGCGTCGCGCGTGCAGGTCGCGCAGGCCCGCATTGAAGCGGGCCTGGTGGATGCCGATGATTTCGATGATGAGCGCCTGGGCCAGAGTCCGCAGCAGGTCTTCGCCGAACTGTGCAGTACCCGGCCCGACCATGAAGACCTGGTGGTCAGCCATGGAGACGCCTGCCTGCCGAACCTGATGGTGGCCGGGGGCCGCTTCACTGGTTTCATCGACTGTGGCCGGCTGGGTGTGGCCGACCGCTACCAGGACCTGGCGCTGGCCGTGCGCAGCCTTGTCTACAATTTCGACAACACGCGTTGGGTGGCGCCGCTGTTCAAGCGCTACGGCATGGTTGCCGACGAGCGCCGGCTGGCGTTCTACCGGTTGCTCGACGAGTTCTTCTGAGGCAGAAGCCGCGCGCTGACCTGCAACAGGCCGTTGCCGGCGGCTGCCGCGCCTCTGAACTGCAGCGCCACGGGTTCCGGCAGTACGTCGAAGAGGCGTACGCCGCCGCCCAGCAGGATGGGCAGCCAGGTCAGCACCAGATCGTCCAGCAGCTGTGCCTGCACCGCCTGGCGGATGATGGCGCCGCCATCGACATAGACGTCCCTGCCGGCGGCGAGGGTACGTGCGCGCTCGACCAGTACCTCGATGCTGCCCTCGGCAACCTGCACGCCATCGGGCGCATCCTGGAGGGGGCGGTGGCTGGCTACCAGGACGGGCAGGCCGGCATACGGCCACTCCGGCATGGCGGCGACCACCTCGTAGGTGGTGCGGCCCATCAGCAGGCAGCCGATGCCAGCAATGAAGCCTGGGTAGTCGAGGTAGTCCGGCGACGCGGGCAGGTCGCCTGCACGGGCGTGGTCTGCGCTCAGCCAGTCCAGCTCGTTGTCGGGGCCGGCGATGTAGCCATCCAGCGAGCTGCCCATGTAGGCACGGATGCGTGATGAAGTGTGGGGCATGATCAGGTTATATATAAACGAACGTTCGTTTATAGTAGTTCCATGGCGCGTACCAAATCCATTCCTGATGAACGTGTGGTCGAGCTGGCCGTGGAACTGCTGGTGCAGGCCGGACCGCAGGGCTTCACTCTTGCCGCACTCGGGGCGCGGGCGGGGCTGTCGGCGGCGACGTTGGTGCAGCGCTTCGGCAGTCGTGCCGCCGTGCTGGAGCGGGCGATCATCCGCTCCAGCGAGCGCATGGCAATCTCGGTGCCGACAGCGGATGCCGCGACGGTGGATGCGTTGGTGGGCTGGCTGGGGGCGCAGACCCGCGGCATGGAGACACGGCAGCGACTGGCCGGGCACATGACACTGCTGATGGAAGACCTGCGGGCAGCGGGTGGGCGTCGGGCGACCCTGGCCAATGCGCATGTCATGGAGATGCGCCACGGCATCGCCAGCCAGCTGCGGACGATGGGATTTGCCGACGCAGAGGCCGCCGCCACGCTGCTGGAGGCGCACTGGCATGGCCTGGTGATCCAGTGGGGGCTGGCGGGCAAGGGCAGCCTGCGCAGCTGGGTCGAAGCTGGCCTGCGCCAGGCGATTACGTTGTTGCCACAGGACTAAGCGGACGAACGCGTAGCGCGCAGCTGCGCGCGCGCGTGACTGGCAATGGCCGCACAGATCAGGCCACCGACCACGCTCAGGTGCTCCAACGCGAAGAACAGGGCCAGTTGCTGTTCGGCACCGTGCTTGCTCCAGAAAGTGTGCACGATCACGATGGTCAGCAGCATGAACACGCCCAGCGCGCCGCTGCCCAGCCAGAGCAGGCGATCAAGCAGCAGGCACAATGCGCCGCCCAGCAGCACCACGGCGCTGGCGATGTTGAACAGCACAGGCGGTTGCAATCCGGCCGCCTGCATTTCGGCCACGCTGTTGTCCCACGCCAGCAGCTTGGCCAGGCCCGAGGACAGGAACACCACGGCCAGCAGCAGTCGGGCGAGGAGCCACAGCACGCGGCTGTCGAGCAGGGTGGTGATCATCCGTGGCATGCAGGAACTCCGGGTTGAGCGTGGGACAGGCCACGCAGCATCGGGCCTCAACTGCAGTTGAGGTCAAGGCTGGCTGAACGGAGCCCGGCGTTGGCTGGATTGCCAGCTTCTAATCGGACGAACGTTCGTTCACTATTTGCGCCATGAACCGAGCCGACCGCAACGAGCAACGCATCGCGCAGATCCTGCAGGCCGCCCTGCAGTGCTTCCTCGTGAAGGGATTCCACCAGACCAGCATGCGTGACATCGCGCAGGCGGCCAGCGTCAGCCTGGGCAATCTCTACAACCACTTCCCGGGCAAGGAGGCGATCATCCTTGCGGTGGCGGTGGCCGAGAGCGAAGAACTGGCACCGTTGCTGCAGCGACTGGCCGCGTCCGATGGCGAACGCACACAGGTGATGGCCTTCCTGCAGGACTTCCATGCGCTGTGCCGGCAGCCGGAGTGGGCAACACTTGCGGTGGAGGTGCTGGCCGAGAGTGCACGCAATCCGGCCGTGGCCGAGGCCTTCGCGGCCAATCGCAGGCAATTGCAGGCGACGCTGGCCGAAGCCCTGCAGCAGATTGCACAGCGCGAACGTCGGCGTCCCGTACTGGCGCCGGCACTGCAGGCGCAGGTGCTGCTGGATGCCATCGAAAGCGATGCGCTGCGTCGGGGGCTGGGCGAAGCCGAGGGCACCGATGAAGCATCGCTGGATCTTGGCCTGCTCGCGCTGCTGCTGGGGGCGCGTGCATGAGCGCCGTGGACCGGCGGCTGCACGGCCTGGATCTGGCACGCTACCTGGCACTGGCCGGCATGGTGCTGGTGAATTTCCGTCTGGCGATGGCCGTGCCGGCAGAGGGTGAGCGTTGGCTGGCAGGGTTCTTCCATCTGCTGGAAGGCAAGGCTTCGGCGACGTTCGTTACGCTGGCTGGCTTGGGCCTGGTGTTGGCCACGCAGCGGCAAGGGTGGTGGCCGGCCAGCGTGCAGACCTGGAGGCGCGCGCTGTTCCTGATGGTGCTGGGCCTGCTCAACCTGACCCTGTTCCCGGCCGATATCCTGCACTACTACGCGGTGTATTTCGCGTTGGCAGTGCTGTGGCTGCGTGCCTCGCCGCGGGTGTTGCTGGCCAGCATCGTGGGCCTGGCGGCCTGTTCGTTCTGGGCGTTGCTGCATTGGGATTACAGCCAGGGATGGAACTGGCAGACGCTGGAATACGCCGGTCTGTGGCAATGGCCGGGCGCGGCCCGCAACCTGCTGTTCAATGGCTTCCACCCGTTGATGCCCTGGCTGTGCTTCTTCCTGCTGGGCATGCTGCTGGCGCGCCTTCCGTTGTCGCAGCCGCGGGTGCAGCATGCATTGCTGGTGCTGGGGCTGCTGCTGATCGGCGCCGGCCAGGGCGTGCAGCATCTTGCGCACGGAACGCCGTGGCAGGCGTGGCTGGGTACGCAGCCGATGCCGCCAGGACCCGCCTACGTGCTTACCGGTGCGGGCGCGGCCTGCAGTGTCATCGCCGCCTGCCTGTGGCTGGCACGGGTACATCCGGGCGACTGGCTGGAGCCGTTCACCGCGGCCGGGCGCATGACCCTGACCCTGTACGTGGGTCACATCCTGCTGGGCATGGGCACGCTGGAAAGCCTGGGCCTGCTTGATGGCAGTGCCTCGCTCGCGTCGGTGCTGTTGTGGGCGCTGCTGTTCCTGATGCTGGCGACCGGCGCGGCGTGGCTGTGGTCATGGCAGTTCGCGCGCGGTCCGCTGGAGGCGGTGATGCGCCGTATTGCAGGCTAGTTCTTTGGTCGTGCCGAGGTGATGTTGTGACGGACATGTCTGTGTCGTGGCGAGCGCATCTGCGATAGTGGCGGCAGGTAACACTTTCCGCTTGCATCCATGTCATTCGCTTCGGCGCAGCATCTCGGCGAAGTCCTGCAACAATCCTATGGCATCACCCCCACCGCCGTGGTGCCACGCCCGGTGGGCGCCGACGCCAATGCCAGCGTGTATCGCGTCGATGCGCGGCACGGGCAGTGGTGGTTGAAATGCCGCACCTACCAGGTCGACCCATCGGTGTGGGACAGCCTGCACTGGATGCGCGGCACGTTGGGAATCGATGAGATCGTCGCGCCGTGGCCGGCACTGACCGGTGGTGCGTCGGTACAGCGCTGGGGATTGCAGTTCACCCTGTTCCCTTACGTGGAAGGCCAGTCCGGGTTCGAGGCGGCGTTGAGCCGCACGCAGTGGAAACGATTGGGTGAGGTGCTGCGGCGCCTGCACGGCGCGCAGCTGCCAGCGGAACTGCAGCAGGCGTTGCCGATCGTACGGCTGGAAACCGCGGCGCTGGAGACCGTCGGGCAGTGGTTGGCCGGCGAGGGCCTGGCGGCCGCGAAGGACGGGCTGGGCCGCGCATTCGTTTCGGTATGGGACCAGCAGCATGCGCGCATCGCGGCGCTGCATGCGCAGGCACGGGAACTGCTTGCGGCCTTGCAGGACGTGCCGGTAGACCTGCACCTGTGCCACACCGATCTGCATGCCGGCAACCTGCTGATGGGCAATGACGGTGGGCTGCACCTGATCGATTGGGATGGCCTGTCGCTGGCACCGCGCGAGCGCGACCTGATGTTCATCGGTGCGGCGGTTGGCGGGCGCTGGGGACGCGAGAATCCGCTGGGCTTCGAGGACGGCTACGGCAGCGACCGCGGCGACCCGCGCTGGATCGCCTGGTACCGGCACTGGCGCATCCTGCAGGACCTGATCGAGTTCCAGCAGGTGCTGCTGGGCAGCGATGGCGAGGAGCGTTCGCCGCAACTGCGCCGACAGTCGCTGCATTACCTGGGCGAGCAGTTCGCACCGGGTAATGTGTTCGATGCGGCGGAGCGGGTGTATCGCGCGTTGTAAATGCACGTCACCTGCCATGGGTGAACCGTCGCGCTTCGCGCGATGAGTCGAGCATGGCTCGACTCTACAGTTACGCTCGGCAGCTCTTTGTGCCGCCATCGTTGATCGGGCGGACAGGAATCATCCGCGCATGGCGCGGATCTACTCGGCGGGCTTGGCTGCTGATGAGGCCGCAGCGCTCGCTGCGCGGCGCGACAGCACGGCCTCGCGATGGGCGATGTAGGCGTTGGCGGCGAGGATGATGCCGGCACCGATGATCGTCCAGCGGTCTACCGTTTCGTTGAACAGCAGCCAGCCGAACAGCGTCACCAGTGGCAGTTGCAGGAAGCTGATCGGGGTCAGTGCCGAGACTTCACCCAGGCGCAGCGCACGCGTCCACAGCAGCTGGCCGATGGTGCCCAGCACGCCGGTGGCCAGCAGCCACAGCCACGCCATGCCGGTGGGCCAGACCCACACGAACACGGCCGGCACCAACGACAATGGCACCCAGAACACGTAGGTATAGAGCACCACGGTGTCGGCGCTGTCGATGCGGGTCAGCTGCTTGATCTGGATCGCCACCAGCGAACTGAGCACGGCCGCACCCACCGCCACCAGGCTGCCTGCAGTGAAGCCCGCGGTACCGGGGCGGACGATCACCAACACGCCGATGAAACCGACCACCACCGCCGCCCAGCGACGCACGCGCACGGTCTCGCCCAGCCACAGCACGGCGGCGATGGTGACGAACAGCGGCGTGGAGTAGGAGAGCGAGACCGCCTGCGCCAACGGCAGATGGCCCAATGCCCAGAAGGCGCACAGCATCGAACCCAGGCCGATCGCACTGCGCACGAAGTAGCGCGGCAGCTGTTGGGTCTTCAGCGGCGCGTGGCCTGGCCGCAGCAGCATCGGCAACAGCGCGAGCAGGCCGAAGGCGTTTCGGAAGAACGCCACTTCCTGGGTGGGCACGTAGCGCGTGGCATAGCGGATCGCCACCGCCATCAGGCCGAATGCCATCGTGCTGCCGAGCATCAGCAGCGCCGCCCGCATCGGGGTGGCGCTGGGGGAGAGGGCGGGGGTGTTCACCACTGTGCGCCGAGCAGGCGGGGCTCCGGTTCGATCGGCACGCCGAACTTCTCCAGCACGGAAGCAGAGATGCGTCGCGCCAGCGCCAGCAGTTCAGCGCCGGTGGCGTTGCCGTGGTTGACCAGCACCAGTGCGTGGCTCGGCGCCACGCCAGCATCGCCTTCGCGGAAGCCCTTCCAGCCGCAGGACTCGATCATCCATGCCGCCGAGACCTTGCGCTTGCCGTCCTGGTCGGACGGGAACACCGGCAGCTCGGGGAAGTGCTGCAGCAGCACGTCGACCTGTTCCAGCGGCAGCACCGGGTTCTTGAAGAAGCTGCCGGCGTTGCCCAGTACATCCGGGTCGGGCAGCTTGCGGCGGCGGATCGCGATCACCGCATTGGCCACGTCCACCGCACTGGGCAGCTCCACACCCTGTGCCTGTAGTTCCTCGCGGATGCCGGCGTAGTCCATGCGCAGGTCATGCAGCAGTGGCAGCTTCAGTTCGATGGCGGTGATCAGGTAGCGGTCCATCTGCTGCTTGAACACGCTGTCGCGGTAGGCGAAGCCACACTGTTCGTTGTCCAGCCGCACCCAGGCCTGTTCCTGGCAGTCCCAGGCTTCGACGGCCTGGATGAACTCGCCGACCTGCGCGCCATAGGCGCCGATGTTCTGGATCGGCGCGGCACCGGCGGTGCCGGGAATCAACGCCAGATTTTCCAGGCCGGACAGGCCTTCCTGCAGCGACCACATCACCAGGCCGTGCCACGGCACACCGGCACCGGCGCGGATCACGGCATGGTCCGCGCGATGCTCGAGGAAGCTGATGTCACGGTTGCCGAACACCAGCACGGTGCCCGGCAGGTCCTCGGCGATCAGCACGTTGCTGCCGGCACCCAGCACCAGCAGCGGGCCGCTGCCCACCTCGGGCAGTGCCAATACCTCCGGCAGCAGCGCGGCATCGTGCAGTTCCAGCAGCTGAGCGGCGCTGGCCTGCACATGGAAGGTGTTCAGGGACTGCAGCGGCGCATTGCGGGTGAGCGTCCAGCGCAGCGGGGCGTTGCCGTCGACGGTATCCATGGGCGCGCTCACAGTGGGGCCACCGCGCCGCGGCTCGGCGCTTCGCGGCGGCGACGGATCGCCTCCACGCATTCGGAGACGAGGGCCGGGCCACGGAAGATCAGGCCGCTGTAGCACTGCACCAGCGCCGCACCAGCAGCCATCTTGGCCACGGCGTCGGCACCGGACAGGATGCCGCCAACACCGATCAGCGGCACCGACTCGGGCAGGCGCGAACGCAGGCGGCGCAGTACCAGGGTGGACTGCTCCAGCACCGGCGCGCCGGACAGGCCGCCGGCCTCGTTGGCCAGCGGGTCGCCGGCCACCTTGCTGTGGTCGATGGTGGTGTTGGTGGCGATCACGCCGTCCACCTGCAGTTCGCCCAGTACGCGGGCAGCGGCATCGATGTCGCGCTCGCTGAGGTCCGGTGCCACCTTGACCAGCATCGGTACGCGGCGACCGTGGCGGGCCGCGAGATCTTCCTGGCGGTCGCGCAACTGGCTGACCAGCTGGCGCAGCGCGGTTTCTTCCTGCAGCTCACGCAGGCCGGCGGTGTTGGGAGAGGAAATGTTGACGGTGATGTAGTCGGCCAGCGGGTACACCTTGTCCAGGCAGGCGATGTAATCGTCCACGGCCTGTTCGTTCGGGGTGTCCTTGTTCTTGCCGATGTTGATGCCGAGCAGGCCGCGGCGGTTGCGCGCGCGCTCGACGTTGCGCACCAGCGCGTCCACGCCCGCATTGTTGAAGCCCATGCGGTTGATGATCGCGTTGTGTTCCGGCAGGCGGAACAGGCGCGGCTGCGGGTTACCGGCCTGCGGGCGCGGGGTGATGGTGCCGATTTCGACGAAGCCGAAACCCAGCGCGAACAGCGCATCAATGTGCTCGCCATTCTTGTCCAGGCCGGCGGCCAGGCCGACCGGATTGGGGAAGGTCAACCCGAACACCGTGCTGGGCATCGGCGCGATGCGCGCGGCCAGCAGCGGCGTGGTGCCGGTGCGGTAGGCCA
Source organism: Stenotrophomonas sp. INTA L402-1 (assembly GCF_059295135.1). Lineage (NCBI taxonomy): Bacteria > Pseudomonadati > Pseudomonadota > Gammaproteobacteria > Lysobacterales > Lysobacteraceae > Stenotrophomonas > Stenotrophomonas sp. INTA L402-1. The sequence continues at coordinate 44,894 of NZ_JCAFWP010000007.1, read as the reverse complement.
GGTCCAATGCGGACAGGCCAAGGCCGTGGGCGCGCTCGGCGTCGAGCGAGAACAGGAAGGGGCGGGCAAGCGAATACATGCGTCGGTTCAGTCCAGCGTGCCGAGGAAGGCTCGGGTTCGATATTCAAAAGCGACCTGGCCGTCGACCGCGTGGGCGGCGAACAGGTGCTGCAGAGCGTCGATCATCGGCGCGTGACGCGGATGACCGGATTGCGGGGCATAGGAGGAGGACAGCAGGCGCCCGCGCAGGGAATCGAAGTCCAGATGCTGCACGTTCGGCAGCTCGACCATGCCGCGCAGGCCGGGGCCGAACCAGGCCTGCATGGTGGCATCGTCCTGGTAGCGCTCGGCCACGGCGGAGTAGTCGGTGCCGTAATCCAGCAGCAACTGTTCGTAGCCGACCAGGAACGGACTGGCATCGAGCAGGCGCGAATTCCAGTAGATCAGTGCCAGGCCACCCGGGCGCAGGATGCGCTGCCATTCGGCGCGCACCGCCACGGTGTCGAACCAGTGGAAGGCCTGCGCGACACTGACCAGATCGATGCTGGCGTCGTCCAGTGTGGTGGCCTCGGCGCGGCCGTCGACCGCGCGGAACTGCGGGTACTGCGGTGCCAGCCACTGTTCTGCGGCAGCGCGCATGGCGGCGTTGGGTTCAACCGCGACTACCGGATGGCCGCTGGCCAGGAACAGGCGACTGGAAATACCGGTCCCGGCGCCGATGTCGGCGACCAGCGCCTCGCGGCTGACGCCCATCGGGCCGTGCAGCCATTCCAGCAGCGCGGGTGGGTAATCGGGCCGGTAGCGGACGTAATCGGCGACGCGGCTGCTGAAGCGTTCAGTGCTGTCGGAGGCGGTCATGGCAGTCAGTTCGACATCGCAGCGAGCCAGGCCAGGCCGCCGAAGAACAGGATGAAGACCAGGATGGCGGCGATCACGGCGCCGACCATCACCCAGCCCAGTACCAGACCGGTGACGGCCAAGCCATCGCCTTCCAGTTCATGCGGGCGGCGGCGGATCTCGGCTCGGGCCATGTGGCCGGTGATGATGGCCACGATGCTGGCCACGAAGGGCAGGACGGTCCAGCTGGCGATGCCCATGACCAGGCTGACCACGGCCAGGGCGCTTGTCTGTCGGGGTGCCACGCTCATCGGGGTCCTCCTTGGCAGTGTGCACATGATAGTGCCTCTGCCCGGGCAATCCCATGCCCGGCGGATGCGATGGCAGGCGTCGACCTTGGTAGACGAACGGCATTTCAGCGAGGTAGGCCTCGACCTTGGTCGACGAACCGCATTCCAGCCGTGGTAGGCGTCGACCTTGGTCGACGAAAGGTATGCCAGCCGTGGTAGGCGTCGACCTTGGTCGACGAAAGGCATGCCAGCCGTGGTAGGCGTCGACCTTGGTCGACGAAAGGCATGCCAACCAAGGTTGGCAACTACCGGCGTGCCGGTGTCAGCCCATCAACACCTGGCCACCATCCACGTTGAGCACATGGCCGGTGATCCAGCGCGCCAGCGGCGAGCACAGGAACAGGGCGGCATCGGCGATCTCACGCGGGTGGCCGAAGCGGCCGAACGGAATCTTCGCCAGCGTGCCGTGGTACAGCGCCGGGTCTTCGGTGCGGCGGCGGTCCCAGAGGCCGTCATCGAACTCGATCGAGCCCGGTGCGATGGCATTGACCCGGATCCGTTCCTTGGCTAGCGCGAGCGCCTGCGAGGTGGTGTAGTGCGACAGCGCGGCCTTGGCGGCGGCGTAGGGTGCGCCACCGGGGCGCGGCTGCTGCGCGGCGATCGAAGAGAGATTGAGAATGCAGGCGTCACTGGACGCGCGCAGCCAAGGCAGGGCCAGGCGCGAGGCCCTAACGGCGGCCATCAGATCGATCTGCAGGCTGGCCGCCCAGCCATCCTCGTCGTCGGCCATGCCATAGCCGGTGGCGTTGTTGACCAGCACGTCGATGCCGCCGAGCGCATCGGCGGCGGCCTGCAGCCAGGCCTGGATCTGGCTTGGATCGGCCAGATCGGTGGAAAACGTGTGCAGTTCGAAACCCTGTGCCTGTGCTTCGGCGCGCAGTGCATCCAGACCGGCCTGGCCGCGAGCGCAGGCCGAGACCTGCGCACCGGCGCCGGCAAACGCCAGCGCCATTTCACGGCCAATGCCCTTGCTGCCGCCGGCGACCAGCACGCAGCGGCCGGTGAAATCAATCACCGGCTTGCCAGCCTGAAGAGCCGAGCCATGCTCGGCTGTATTTCCTGCGGTGTTCATGGCGCATCCTGCCGAGCATGGCCCGGCACTACAGATAGCGTTACAGGTCGAACTTGATGCCCTGGGCCAGCGGCAGCGAATCCGAATAGTTGATGGTGTTGGTCTGGCGGCGCATGTAGACCTTCCATGCATCCGAGCCGGACTCGCGGCCACCGCCGGTGTCCTTCTCGCCACCGAAGGCGCCGCCGATCTCCGCACCGGACGTGCCGATGTTGATGTTGGCGATGCCGCAGTCGCTGCCGGCCGCCGACAGGAACTTCTCGGCGGTCTTCAGGTTCTGGGTGAAGATCGAGGACGACAGGCCCTGCGGCACGCCGTTCTGCATGTCGATGGCTTCGTCGATGCTGTCGTACGGCATCACGTACAGGATCGGCGCGAAGGTTTCGTGCTGGACCACGGCGTCGCTGTTTTTCAGGCCCGAGACGATCGCCGGCAGCACGAAGTTGCCTGCGCGGTCGATGCGGGTGCCGCCGGTTTCGATGGTGCCGCCGGCCGCCTTGGCCTGGGCGATGGCATCGAGGAACTGCTGCACGGCGCCATCGCTGTTCAGCGGGCCCATCAGGTTGGCGGCATCGGTCGGGTCGCCGATCTTGCCTTCGACCTGCTTGTAGGCCTTGACCAGCGTGGCCAGCACGTCGGCATAGATCGAGCGGTGCACGATCAAGCGGCGGGTGGTGGTGCAGCGCTGGCCGGCGGTACCGACCGCGCCGAACACGATGCCCGGCACGGCCAGCTTCAGGTCGGCGGTTTCGTCCAGGATGATGGCGTTATTGCCACCCAGCTCCAGCAGGCAGCGGCCGAGGCGGCGCGCAACCTTTTCGTTGACGGTGCGGCCAACCTGGGTCGAGCCGGTGAAGCTGATCAGCGGCACGCGGCGGTCATCGACCATCTTCTCCGACAGCGCGGTGCCGGCATCGTTGATCAGGAAGAAGATGTCCGGGAAACCGGCTTCGCGCAGAGCGTCGTTGCAGATCTTCAGCGAGGCGATGGCGGTCAGCGGCGTCTTGTTGGACGGCTTCCAGATGCACACGTCGCCGCAGATGGCGGCCAGGAACGAGTTCCAGCTCCACACCGCGACCGGGAAGTTGAAGGCCGAGATGATGCCGACCAGGCCCAGCGGGTGGTACTGCTCGTACATGCGGTGGCCGGGGCGCTCGGAATGCATGGTGTAGCCGTACAGCATGCGGCTCTGACCCACGGCGAAATCGGCGATGTCGATCATCTCCTGCACTTCGCCGTCGCCTTCGGGCTTGCTCTTGCCCATTTCCAGCGCAACCAGCGAGCCCAGGGCGTCCTTGTGCTTGCGCAGCGCCTCGCCGCACAGGCGTACGGCTTCACCGCGGCGCGGGGCCGGCGTGGTGCGCCAGACCTTGAAGGCTTCCTGGGCGCGGGCGACGACGGTCTCGTACTCGGCCTCGGTGGTCGCGCGGACCTGCGCGATCGGCTCGCCGGTGGTCGGGTTGACCGGGGTGATCAGCTCACCGCTGGTCGCGCTCGACCACTCCCCGTTGCCCAGGTACGTGCCAGCGTTGATCGCGTCCAGGCCAAGGGACTTGAGCAGCTCGGAAGACATGCAGACTCCTGTGTTTCGTTACGTTGTTTGGCGCCATCGCGGGCAGGTGGGGGACGCGATGAACAGAACCGCCGATGGTAGCAGAGGGAGGTTGCTGGGCTTTGGTGCGGTGCGGGGTGGGGTGAGCTCGAGACTGTCAATTTGCCGACATGCGATCCGGACGTGGATGGATGATTTCGACGCAAAATGACGCACATTGACTCATTGTGACACATATGAAATTCACAATAATTCTAGGGACTTACGTAACTTCCTGACGATATCTTCAGTCAGTCCCCGACTTGACGTTCCTATCTTTTGCTTCGGACTTCATTCACAATCCCTCCACATTTAATTGACGCAGCCTCGATATTTCCGTGCTGGGTGGGGAGTCCATGCACGTGACCGCGGACGCTCCGGCGTCCGGTCGAGCAGGTATTGGAGAAGTGCTTTGCTACATGGATCAGTAGAAGACCTTCCCGCAGAGCGGGCCCGGGCGGGTCGCCGTCGCGTCGAGGCCCGAGCCGCCCTCGAGTTGGGGTTGCGCTTGGGCGATCTGTTGCTGTTGCCGGGTATGGCGGTGCTCTCCCACATTCTGCTGAACGGAGCAGGCGCGCCGGATTCCTCCCAGCGCATCGTGTTCGGCGCGGTGATCCTCAGCGCCATCGTTTGCTTCTCTGTAGCGCCGATGTACCGCAACTGGCGGATCCGTGGCCTTCTGGCTGATCTTTGGCTGTTGTTGCTGGCCTGGTCCGGCACCTTCGCGTTGTTCTCGCTCTACGTCGTCCTGGTCGGACTTGCCGATGCGGTCCCCTCTACCTGGCTGATCGGCTGGTATGCCTTTGGCTTGGGCTCCATGGCTGCACTGCGCGTATTGCTGAGAGTGCAGTTGCATCGCTTGCGTTCATGCGGGATGGATCATGAGCGGATCCTGCTGGTCGGGCTGCGGGCGCCTGCCTTGAGGCTGCACCGTCTGCTGCGTGGGAAACCAGAGCTTGGCAAAGACGTCATCGGCTACTTCGCCAGCGCAGGCGATATCGCTACCCGTCGCGGTGGGGATGCGCCGTGCAGGCTGGGGCGGTTGGAAGACGTTCCGCAGTACATGGATCAGCACCGCGGCGAATTCGATCAGGTCTGGGTGTCGATGCCGATGGGGCACGCGGCCGCGATCAAGGACATGCTCAAGCAGATCGAGCGATTTCCGGTGCCGGTGCGCCTGATTCCGGACACTACGGGGCTGGGCGCGTTGAATCCCGGCGTGCACCAAGTGGGTGACGTGCCGATGATCGGTGTGCGCCAGGGCTTGGCAGACCACCGGTTCCGCCTGTTCAAACGCGTCGAGGATATCTTGGTGGCGGGTGTCGCGGTGATCCTGCTGGCACCGTTGTTTGCCGTGCTGGCCGTTGGCGTGAAGCTGAGTTCGCCCGGGCCGGTGTTGTTCCGCCAGAAGCGCCATGGGCTGGGTGGCAAGGAATTCTGGATGCTCAAGTTCCGATCCATGCGCGTGCATGCGGAGGGGGAGGGGCGGATCACCCAGGCCACGCGCGGGGATCCGCGCGTCACCCGGTTTGGCGCCTTCCTGCGCCGCAGCAGCCTGGACGAGCTGCCGCAGTTCTTCAATGTGCTGGGTGGGAACATGTCGGTGGTGGGGCCGCGACCGCACGCGATCCAGCACAACAACCACTACGAGCGGGTGATCGAACGCTACATGCACCGCCACTACGTCAAGCCGGGAATCACAGGCTGGGCGCAGGTGCATGGGTTGCGTGGTGAGACGCCGGAGCTGCGCTCGATGAAGAAGCGCGTCCAGTACGACATCGATTACATCCGGCGCTGGAGTCCTACGCTGGACGTGAGGATCATCGTGCTGACGGCGTTGAAGGTTCTGGGGCAGAAGTCGGCGTACTAAGGTGGTCGATTTCTGGAACTGCGACGTAATTCCATGAATCTGTTAGCGATTTCATCGCCTGTAGTGTGCTTGTAAGGTATGCTGTACGGCTGCCGCCGGCCCTGGATGTTCTGGTCGCGTGCGCCGCAAGGAATGCCACAGGATCCAGGTCAGTGTTCAAGAACGTTCTTTTTGTATGTGTCGGCAACATCTGCCGCAGTCCCTCCGCAGAAGTGATGCTGCGCCAGGCGGTCGAGGGCAAGGGGATCCAGGTATCCTCCGCTGGTCTCGGTGCGCTGGTTGGGCATGGCATTGATGCCACAGCGCAGGAGCTGCTGGTCGAGCAGGGCATGGATGGCCTGGCCCATCGCGCGCGCCAGATCGATGACGCCATCCTGGGAGCCGCTGATCTGGTGCTGACCATGGAGCGCAAGCACGTGCGCCGTATCGCCGAGATCGCGCCCCAGGCGTCCGGAAAAACCTTCCTGCTTGGCAAATGGCAGCAGGATCGGGAGATTCCTGATCCATACCGCCAGCAGCGCCCGGCGTTTGAGCATGTTTACAAATTGATGGCTGAGGGCCTGGAGAGTTGGGGGCGGCATCTCTGAAGTCCCGCTGCGTATTCCGCCCTGTAGCCCTTCCCTCGCATTGAAGATCCTCAATCCATGACCACTGAAACCCGAACCTCTGCACTGGAAGACACCGACGAGATCGATCTGCGCCAACTGCTTGGAACCCTGATCGATTACAAGTGGTGGATCGTCGGCATTACCGGGCTGTTCTTCGTGGTCTCGGTTGCATACGCCTTGCTGGCCACGCCGATCTATCGTGCAGATGCGATCGTGCAGGTTGAATCGAAGGTTCCCTCGCTGCCTGGGCTATCCGACATCAGTCAGTCGTTGGGGATGGGCACAGGGTCGGCGGAGGCAACCACCGAAATCGCACTGATTACTTCGCGTGCGGTGGTGGGCAGTGCGGTCGATGCGCTGAAGCTGGATATCGTGATTGAACCCAATCGATTCCCGATCCTGGGTAGCTATTTCGCCCGTAAGGCCGAGCGTGCCGACCCGGATGCTTTGGCTGATATGCGTTTTGGCATGAGCCGTTTCGGCTGGGGTGGTGAAAAGCTGGAGATCTTTCAGCTGGACGTGCCTCGCGCGCTGCTGGCGCGATCGATGACCCTGGTCGTCGGCGAGAACAGCAGCTATGAATTGTTGGACGAAGACGACAATCTTCTGTTGAAGGGGCAGGTCGGCAAGGTCGCCACCGGGAAGGGGGTCACTGCGCAGGTTGCAGAAATGCGAGCCCATCCGGGCATGCGTTTCAGGCTGCTCCGTCACCGTCATCTAACGATGGTTAACGACCTGCAGAAGCAGATTGTCGTCAATGAGTCAGGCAAGGACTCTGGCATTCTGACGCTGGCATACGAAAACGCTGACCCCGAACTGGCCCAGAGCTTCCTCCAGCAGATCGCGCAGGCTTACGTCCGGCAGAACGTCGAGCGGAACTCTGCGGAAGCCTCTGCTCAGCTCGCATTTGTGAAGGAGCAGTTGCCGAATGTACGCAACCAAGTAGACGCTGCGCAGAAGGCGCTTAGCGCATATCAGACTCGCGCGAACTCCGTGGATCTGACGCTGCAGACAAAAGGACTACTGGATCAGGAGGTTGCCGTTGAGTCCAGCATTCAGCAGCTGCGACTGCAGCAAGCCGAGTTGGATCGCAAGTTCACTCGTGATCATCCGGCCTACCAGGCATTGATGCGGCAAATTGGCGAGCTGGAAGGCCGCAAGAGCGAGTTTCAGGGGCAAGTAAAGCGCTTGCCGGAGGCGCAGCAGGAGCTTCTTCGCCTCACCCGAGATATGCAGGTAAGCAATGAGATGTACACCGGCATGTTGAATCAAGCACAGCAGCTCGACGTTGCCCGTGCAGGTACCGTTGGTAATGTACGGATTGTCGACGCTGCTGAGGTCGATTCCGCAACGCCGGTCAAGCCATGGAAATCCATGGTGGTCCTGATCGGCACGGTGCTGGGCGCATTCCTGTCGATCGCCTTGGTAATCGTTAAGCAGTTGCTCAATCGCGGTGTCGAGGATCCGGCGCAGATCGAAGAGATCGGGCTTCCCGTGTATGCGTCCATTCCGGTCAGTCCTCAGCAGGAAAGTGATTCGGTGCGAGGGAAGTTCCGTGCCGATGGTCGATTGCATCTGCTGGCAGTGAAGGATCCGGCGGACCTCGCCATTGAAGCGGTCCGCAGTCTTCGCACGAGCCTCCATTTCGCCCGCCTTGAGGCGAAGAACAACATCGTTCTGATTTCGGGCGCAAGTCCGAACGCAGGCAAAACCTTCGTGTCATCGAATCTTGCTGCGGTGATCGCGCAGGCGGGACAGCGGGTGTTGATCATTGATGCGGATATGCGCAAAGGCACCCTGCATAAAGCGCTGGGCGCTTCTCAGGCTCCAGGGCTTTCGGATTTACTGGTCGGCAAGGCGAACAGAGAGCAGGTCCTTCGTACGCTTCCCGGACTGGATAATCTCCACTTCGTCACGCGAGGCGATGTGCCGCCAAATCCTTCAGAGCTTCTTATGCATGCCAACTTCACCCGCCTTCTGGAAGAGCTATCGCCGCAGTATGATCTTGTAATTATTGATACCCCGCCGATTCTTGCGGTCACGGACGCAGCGATCATTGCGCACCACGCCGGTACCTGCCTGATGGTCGCTCGATTTGGTTTGAATCAGGCTAAGGAGCTGGCATTGGCAAAGCGTCGGTTCGAGCAAAACAGCGTTCGTATCCGAGGCGCGATTTTCAATGCAGTGCAGCGTCGAACGGCCGGCTACTACAGCTACGGTTACTACGAGTACAAGTCAACGCAGTAGCCCCTCTGGGCGCTGAGTTGTAAGGATGGGGCATTTCAGGTCTGAGAGGCTTCCGGGCATAGCCGGATCTCAAGGGCATGGGGTACATGCGTTCTTCAGGCGGGTATTTATGTGGTCATGGGTTGGAGGGTGTAGCTTTGAACGAGAAGGTTAGAATGCTCGCTGTTGCATCCGGCGGAGGGCACTGGGAGCAACTCATGGCGATGCGGCCGGCGTTCGCTGAGGCTGAGATGTTCTACGCGACCACCATGAGCGGCTTACCCGAAAAATTTGGTCTGAAGCACTTCTCCATTATCCCGGATTGCAACCGGAACGAACCTCTCAGGTTCGTGGCATGCCTGATTGCACTATTGGGGATTCTGTTGAAGTTTCGGCCCAAGGTTGTCATTTCAACAGGCGCGCTGCCGGGTCTCGTAGCTTTGGCGCTCGGTCGCATGCTCGGAGCGCGAACAATCTGGATCGACAGCCTGGCGAACGTGGAGGGAATGTCCATGTCGGGCCGGTACGCACGAAGGTTCGCGGACCACTGGATTACTCAATGGCCTGCGGTTGCCCAAGCAAGCGGGGCAGAGTATTGCGGGAGAGTACTTTGATCTTTGTGACCGTCGGCACTCAGCTTCCCTTTGATAGGCTGATGAAGGGAATGGACACCATCTCCCGGGAACTTGGCCTTGATGTTGTCGCACAAGTGCATAGGATGCCTGCCTGGAGCACCGTTATTAAGTGTTTCGAGAAGCTGACCCCCGAAGAATTTGAAGGCTACTTCAAAGCTGCAGATGTGGTGGTCTCCCACGCGGGAGTGGGTTCAATCATTTCCGCGCGGCGAGTAGGTCGGCCTATCATTCTGTATCCGAGGAGAAGTGAGCTGGGGGAACATCGGAATGATCATCAGGCAGCGACTGCACGGCAGCTTGGGGCTGCGGAGGGTATTCGAGTGGCATGGAATGATCGGGAGCTGAGGGAGCTGCTGATCAATCGGGCCGACCTAATGGCTGGCACAGGCTTGGGTTCCGAGCACGAAAAGCTGATTGCGAATCTGGCTGCAATTATTCATGCGGTTCGCTGAAACGTGAAGATCCGGATCTGACCACGTGTTATTTGCACTCGTTGCATCATTCTCTCTACTGCTTGGTCTCGTGGCGGTTGTCGCGCCCAGGGCTTCCATTCGAGCCTATCTTGTGATGGTTTGTGTGTTGCCATCTGGGCACTACATGAAGGAGATCAGCACTTGGTCTGGCGCCTATTTTTACGATTTTTTCGCTGTGGGCGCGGTGATCGCACTGCTGCTGCGTGTCTGCGCAGGCGCGCGCCCGCAATTCAATGAACCTCGTCGAAAATGGTGGCGGTCTACCCGTTCGTGGGCGTTGCTTTGGATTCTTCTCGCTGGCCCCTATGCAATTCTTGGCCTGGCCGATGTTAACAAGTTCTACATCCGCGACTTCCGTCCCCTCATTTTCTTGCTGCAGATCGTCGTGCTGGTCTATCTAGCGCTTCATGTTCGCCGTGAAGTCGTCACTCCGCGATTTGTCTGTTGGTTGGCAGTCGCGGCAGGCGCCTCAGTGCTGCTCAAGTATGGAGTTATTCTGACTGGCATCTATCAGCAAGCGGATGTCTACTATCAGGACTCGTCCTATCGCTATCTGGATGCCAGTGCCTACTTCTGCGCCGCGTTCATTCTCTTCTACTTCTCTGATAGAGCTCAATTTGAGCGGTTGAGATGGCTCGCGTGGATCGCGTTGGCATCGTCGATTGTTGCTGTACTGATCACCAATTCGCGGTTCATTGTTCTTTCACTCGTTGCTGGCGCTTTCTTTGTTTCCAACATTAGCGCGGCAAGAAGGATCGGCCTTGCGCTCTTTGGCGCTTGCGCTGTGTCGGTATTCGTTTTGGCCAGCTACTACGCGGGCATCGAGCGGGTCCTTGGCGCGCTGACCTGGGAGGGATTGTCTGGACAGGTGGTCAGCAGGTATTCGCCTGCTCTTGAGCGAATCCACGAAATGTCGGCATTCCAGTTCATCTTTGGAATGGGGCAGGGGACGCCATTTGATATTCCTTGGTTCGAATACCGAGGGCTGGAGAGTGATGCGGGATCGATTGATGGCGCCTATCTTACGTATTACGTTAAGTACGGCATCTTCGGGCCCTTGATGCTTCTAGCCTACTATTGCGTTCAGGCCCCAATGAAGACATCCTTTCGTATTCCAATTAGTGTCTTCGTCGCGTGCATGTTCTGCGTATCGACGACGTCATACCAGCCGTACGCGGTTGGTCTGAGCTTGGCGCTCTTCTGCTTCAATGCACTCAGTGTCCGCACAGAAGTCCTGGCTTCCGACGGTTCCCGTCATGTTACGTAGACTGGTTTGGGAGCTTTTGCTTAGCATGGCTTCCACCGTGCTTAGTCGATCCCTCTACATAATCTCCGCTGTTGTGGTCGCGCGGTGGTGGGGGGCGGACGAGGCTGGGTACTTTGGGCTGGTGCAAGCGGTGATAGTTATGCTCAGCGCGGTGCCGGCGCAAGCAGCATCCATGGGGGCCGCAACCCATTTGTCCGCGGTGATCAGGGAAGGGCGGAGGCCGGCAATCCGTGACCTCAGGATGCTGTTGATCTTTTCGCTCTGTGTCGCGGCTTTGCCGGGTCTGGTGTTTCTCGTAGCGCCTGCTTGGAGTAGTGAGAATATCGTTCGCTTTGGTGGCCAGGGAATCCTACATGCTGTGGGCCTGACCATTCTCTTCACCGTTCTCGCGGCCGTTGCAAACGGGGTGCTGGTTGCATTGGGTCGATTCCGAGAACAGATGATCGCTAATGCGCTGGCCGCATTACCTGGGGCGATGGTTGTTGCTTTCGGTGGTGCAATGGCGGGGAGTGTCGGGGCGGCGTGGGCGCTTTGCCTTGCATTTCTAATGCAACTAATTGCACTTTCTTATGCTGCTCTCCGGATGCTGTCAACGGTAGTTGGATCTCCCAGCGAGAGTGGGGTTGTGACCACTCGCGCTACCTCGGCGGGGCGGAATCTATGGCTGGTCGCGGTTCCCGTCCTGCTTACCGGGGTCATGGTGGCGCCCACTGGGTGGATAGCTACGCGAATTCTCCACGAAATGGGCGGAGGCATTTCTCAGGTCGGACTTTACTCGGCTGGCAGTCAGATTCTTGCTGTCTTCTCTCAGTTGTCGGTGGTACTTGCCGTGGTTCTTGTTCCGCGCTTGACTCGAAGCTCGGGCCTTGGGGAGGATCAGATCGACGCAGTAAACATGTTGGCCGGATGGATTGCGGTTTTGGTATGCGCACTGCCCCTGTTACTGTGGCCAGAAGTCATTGGGCACGTTTTTGGCGGGCAGTATGTGTCGCAGCGCTTCAATCACGTGGTGCAGTTCCTTTCCATTGCTGCCATTCTGATGGCCTTCAAGGGAGGTATCGGCCGCAAGGTTGTTGCCAAGGGCTATTCGTGGTTCAGCGTGGTAAGTAATGCGGGATGGCTGATCGGGTTCGTAATCCTTGCTTGGCTGATGGCGCGTTATGGCGCTGCCGGCATTGCCTTTGCCTTTTTTGTTGCCCACCTTGGTCACTTCGTCGTAGGCCTTCCATTTTTTGCACGAATGGGCCTGATGCACTGGCGATATCTCGTCTCGCCTGGCGCAATCGGAGTCTGGTGTTCAGTCATCTTGGTCGCTGGCGTCGGACTTTCTGGCTATGGATTGGTCGTCCGTACAGGTGCGTTGTTCCTGGGAATTGTAGGTATCGTCTTCGGTACCTGGTATCTGCTGCGAACCAATAAGGAAATCAAGTGAAGCGAGTTAAGGCCTATATCCGCGGAGCCTACGGCCCAGGGAATCTTGGGGACGATGTTCTGATGGTTGCCACGCTCGGAGTGATCAAGACCCGATTTTCTTCGTCTGAGATTGCTATTGGTGTGGATCATCCTGTTCAAGCATCCGCGTTCGATCCCGAGGTGCAGTGGCTTCCGCTCAAGAGCCCATTTTCGGCCGAACTGGTCGTGCTTGGGGGTGGAGGCCAGTTCTTTTCATTCGCTGGACGCGCGGCGTTGAACTCGAGATCTCTATTGTCTCGCTTTGGCCAGTCAGTTCGAGCGCAAAGCAGTATTCTCTCTGGCCTGATCCGCTTGATCATGAAGGCGCGCGGAGCGGTGGATGGGCTGTATTTCGCAGACAACATCGGAACTTTCTGCATCGGTCTCGGGCCGTTTCAGGTGGACGGGAAGGGCAAGTCCAGGGCTGAGAGATTTCTGGCTCTCGCCAGTTACGTTTCTGTGCGTGATCAGACAAGCGCAGAGCACTGCAAGGAGCTCTCAGGCGTACGTGCAGAAGTTTTTAGCGATCCCAGTTTGCTGCCTGAGTTGTGGTATGGATCGTGTCCCACGCCACTGAAGCTGGCTGATGTCGAGAGCGGCTATCATTCCTTTGTCCTTCGCGACTGGCCTCTTGATGAAGCCGGTGCCGCCGCAATTGGTGCCATGGTGACGGCAGCCCGAGACCTGAGCAGCCAAGGCAGGAAGGTTCGAATGGTCTCCTTGTACCGAGAGCGTGACGCACATCTGATCGCAAACCATGCAGATTTCGAATGGCTGATTTGGGAGCCCTCGACAATGACAATTCGTCAGTTCATGGATCGCTTCTGCAATGAATCCTGCGTTATCGTCAGCGCCAGAGCACACGGTGTCTGGCTGCCTGCGGCCTTAGGTGTGCCGAGTATTGCAATCAGAATCGAGAACAAGCTGGAGGAAGTGCACAATATGCTTCCCAATGGCACGCTCTTGGTCAGGCAGCCCGGATCGAGAGCGATCTGCGACTGCATTGATGAGTTCCACGTGGGCCGGCTGGCACTAGAGGAGGGCGTCGCCGCCGATGTTGGTGAAAACTCAGAAAAGGTAAGACGTGGTGTCGCTTCACTTCTTGCTTGGATTGACTCTACTGGAGCCAGATCCCGATGAAATTTGTGCGGTTGAATGTGAAGAAGCTACTGCTGGCAATGGCCAATTTTTTGCTGAGTCTGGCGACTCTGTTCTGGCTGCGACGGTTGATCTTATGCCTGATGGGAGTAAAGGTCGGAACAGGCGTGACCATTCACCGCTCGGTTCGCCTGTTCGAATTTGGATCCTTGGAAATCGGTGCTAATGCCACGATCAACCCATGGTGCTTCCTCGACAACAGGGGCGGGCTGAAGATTGGCAACAACGTAAACATCTCCCATTCCGTACGCATATACACCATGGGCCACGATGTTGATGATCCAGCGTGCGCGGTATTCTCGGATCCTGTAGTCATCGAGGATGATGCGTGGATTTTCCCTTCGTGTCTTGTGATGCCCGGTGTGACCGTCGGGAGAGGCGCTGTTCTTTATCCGGGGTCAGTCGTCGTCAGGGATGTGCCTGCCTATGCGGTAGTGGGCGGCAATCCCGCTCGGGTTATTCGTGAGCGCAAGAGGGATCAGAGATATTGCGCTGCATTCCCCGTATGGTTTGGAGTTTAAGATGGAACAAGGAAATAATAATGGAATCTACATCGCTTGGGTGCCGTTCCAGCGGCGAGCCGAATCGATATCGAGGGTGCTCGGTCTGAGGTTGTTCTACGTCCCTCGTATTTCAAATCGCGGGTACCTGCTTCCATTTAGTTACATTGTTCAGTCCGTTCGTACTTTTAATATTTTGTGGCGGAACAAGTCGTCGGAAAATGTGTGGGTCCAAGTACCTCCGACGTTCCTGATTCACTTGTTGGCCCTGGTTCGGCCCCTGTTGTACAGGACCCGCTTCGTTCTAGATTGCCACAATTCAGCGTTTCGTGGGGTCTGGTCGAAGTTGCCTGGCGCATTTTGGCTTGCGGCGCGGCTTGGTCGTATTGTTGTACATAATCGGGAGATTTTGAAGACTCTTGGAGCGTTCGGAGTTTCACCCGGCGATGCCTACGTGATAACTGACCCTCCGGCGCGCCTACAGGCTGCGGAGATGCGTTTCGGCGTCGTTCCGCAGGCTTCCGTTGTGGTTCCCTGTTCTTTTGCAGAGGATGAACCCATTGATGCAATCATGGGGGCGGCTCAGCTCAGCCCTGAAATTACGTGGTTTATCACGGGTAGCCGAAAGAAGGCGCAAGCAAAAGGATTCGTAACCAATGCACCGAGCAACGTTGTTTTCACTGACTATCTGTCTTTGGACTCATACAATGATCTTTTTTGTCGGGTCGGTGGTGTAATTGGCTTGACGACCATGGAGGGCATTCAGCTCAGTGTTGGGAATGAGGCAATTGGCGCCGGAAAGGCTCTATTGCTGTCCAGTACGACGATTTTGAGGGCGATGTTCGAAGATGCGGCGTTGTTCACATCCAATGATGCCCAACAATTGGCGATAAATGCACGCAGGCTTCTGGAGGGGAAGGCGGCATTGGAGGCAAAGTCATTCCTTCTTAGTCGCCGGCGAGAGCAGGTGTGGATGACTGAAGCAAAGGCTGCGGGAGTTATATGATAAATTTCGCCAGGTGCATTGATGACTACGGTATGGTCGTCAGTGTTGCGCTTGTTCTGGGCCTTTGCTGGGCTCCGGGGCAGGTTTTTGCTGGCGATGACCAGAGCTGCCTCCAAGGCCTTGGCGCTTCAGCCGACAGCTTCGCATTCCCGTCTGTGCGGACGTTCTATGCGCAGGATTCCAACTCGGTTATTGATCATGAGAGCTATGCAGAGTATCGGGAGTCGATGGTCAAGGTGGATTCCCTTGCTACCAGGCTTGCCGATTGCGCGAATAGATATGTGGCAATGCGCGACTCCAGCAGCGCGGACGCGGTTCTTGCGGCACTGGTGACACTAGCGCGCAAGGGTCCAGTGCGGGGAGGGCAGAAGGGTTTTCAGGCCCGCGTTTCGGCAATGATGTATGGTCTGGGTTTCGCCGCAGCCTACGGACAGGTCCGCTCACACTGTCGGGCGGCTAGCTCATGCAGTGAAATTGATGCATGGATTGTCGCGGACGCGCGCGCGAGCCTGGATTTTTTCAGTCGCCGTCCCCCGAACAATCTGACTTACTGGGCAGCCACGCAAGCTGTGCTGGCCGGTAGACTTGCGTCGCGTCCTGATCTCGTTGACAAAGGGGGAAGGGTGATCGCGCAAGGATGGTCGAGAATCTCCGAGAATGGTTTTGAAAGCGAGCGACGGGGTGCGAGGACCCGCTTCTACAATGAGTACGCTCTGGCCGCCCTTTCCTGGGGGACCGCATTTCAAGGGCTTGATCAGCTGGAGATCACCTACAAGCAGAACTTGGGGCTGCGGTTGATGACGAGAAAGCTTGCGGCAGGAGATAGCGAGTTCAATCCGGGAGGCAAATTGCCGACGCAGGACCAGACCAGGTATCCCGCCTGGTGCGCTCCATGGTCGATTTCTGGTCTACTTTCTTGCCGCGCAGTTTCGGGTGCTGCCGGGTTCAATCGAATTCTTGGTGGCAACCCGGAACTGATGCTGAGATCAGCCTGGAATGATTGGGCGACTAGTCGCTGATCGTTCGAATATTGTCATAGAAGAAGCGTTCATCGCGGTCACCGGTCATGCCGTACAGGCCGTACTTGCGGCCGAGCATGGCGCCGCCGTCGCGGATCAGCGGGTTCCAGTTGAAGGCCGCACGGCCGCGCGTGGAGCGCGGCAGGAAGCCGTCGAGCGGAATGCTGAAGTAGATTCCCTTGTCGAAGCTGCCTTCGCCGAAGTCGCGCGCCGAGACGTTGGTCTTGGTCGCATAGGCGCCCATGGTCACGCCGTTGTTGAACACGCGGGCCAGGTCCAGAGTGGCACCCTTGTCGCCAGCTAGGTACTGACCAACCGATAGCGAGCCGATGATGCGCTCACGGGCGTCGAAGGCGTAGTAGAGCGTGGCGTGGCCGGTGGTGACGCGGTAGTCGCGCAGACCCCAGTGCTGGTCGTAGTCGCGCTGTTGCACCCGGTTGAGATTCGCACCAACCGCCCAGCGCTCGCCGCTTGGGCGATACAGTAGTTCGCCGCCGACGCCGGCATACATCCACTCCAGGTAACCCGCGTAGGCGATGCCATACAGGTCTGGTGCCAGTCGTCCGGCGATGTTGGCCTGCAGGTTGGGCAGCATGATGTCGGAAGTGGTCAGGTACTGGCGGATGTCGGTACGCACGCGCGGCAGGCGGCTCGGGGCGTTGTACTTGAACTTGTGGTAGTTGTTGGTGACATCGGCGCTGACGGTACCGGTGAGCCAGATGTTGTCGCGCAGGAACAGGCTTCCCGTGTAGTTGGCTGCAATCTGGTACAGGATGAAGCCATCAGGACCGCCAAGGTTCTGTCGGTAGCCGATGTTGAAGCCGCCGCCGAACGGGTTGCGCTTGGGCCTGTACAGCGTTTCGCGCGCGAGCGTGCCAGGCGCCTGCAGTTCCGTGCTCCGCCGCAGTACGTCTTCGCTGAAGGTGCCATCCAGGTATCCCGCGAACGCTTCGCGGTTGATCGATAGGTCGGCGATCGGCATGCCCACGCGGGTGGTACGCAGGGTGAACCAGTCGTAGTCATCGCCGGTCGCGTTGGCAAGAATGCGCGTGGCGCGGCCCAGGCCCTTGGCGGCATGCAGGTAGCGGGTCTGGTAACCGTCGATATACAGCTCGTCGCCGCGGCGCGAAATACGCTCGACACGGAAGCCGGCATTGCGCTGCAGTTCGGTGCTGATCGCTGCCCAGTCGGTAGTGTTGGCAGGTGCGGCACCAAGCGCGTTGTTGCTGGCCACAGATGCGCGCTGATCGGCGGCGACCGTCTCGGGCAGCAGTCGCGGCGGTGGCGGGTCGAACGGTTTCGGTGCAGCAGGCGTATTGCCCGGGTTGCCACGCAGGGTGAGCGAGAACATCGCCGCGTCGCCGCGCTCCCAGGCTGCAGTCAGCTCGACATTGCGGCTGGGGACATAGACAAGGCCCACGTTGATGGGCGTGCGCTGGCGCAGGTTGTTGTTGCGGGGTTCACGGCGGTAGTCGTTGCCGTCATATTCGACCTTCAGCAGCAGTGCGTCCATCGGCGTCTGGTAGGTGATGCCGCCGAAGATGCCGACCGGCCCCTTGAACATGTTGCTCAGGCCGAACTTGCCGGCTTCGGTGGTACTGCTGATGGCTCCGCGGCGCCGATTCTTGAAGCGATCATCAATCGCGCCAAGCGGATTGGAAAAGTCGCCACGGTTGCCAATATAGCCCGTGGCCAGCCCGATCGACGCGTCGATCGGGCCAAAGTTCTTGTTGGCGACCAGATACTCGCTGGAAAAGAAGCCGGTGCCGCCGAAGTCACGCACGCCGAATGCTACTTCTGGTAGAAGGCGGGACTCATCCCAAAGGCGCAGCTTGAAGTCGATCGACTTGTCCTTGTAATGCTGGTTGCCAGCATAGCTTCGTCCGTAATACAGGTTATTGACGTTGATGTAACGGAACGAGGCCTCCAGCCATGGGAACGGCTGCATGGTCAGGTTGTAGCGTGCATACGGAGCGTTGTACGACGCCGTGAAGTTCAGGTCTCCGTCGCTTGCCATGCGCGCGGTAGGCGTCTGCAGAAGGCCGATCCCGCCCCATTCGTTGGCGGTGGGGGGCGGTGCCTCTTGGGCATGCAGTGCGCAGGACAGCGAGAAGGCGAGCGCGCTCAGTGCGAAACGGGCGGGGCGCACCGGATGCGCGCGCAGGCAGGACTGGGTCATCACGGATTGATGGGCTGGGTGGCGATGAACGCGGCGAAATCGCTGTTGAACAGCGGGTCGATACGCTTGATGAGGGAGGCACGTACGGGCACGAAGACCGTACCTCCTGGCGCGACAGCCTGGGGATCTGCGCGGTTCCACAGGCCGATGCCCAACTGCTGGATTCGCCCGTCGGGCTGGATCACGTAGATGTCGTTGCGGTCCGCGAGTGGGCTGCGATGACAGTCACGCAGATAGTCGCGTGCATCGCGCTGCGGGTCGTGCAGCAGCTCGCATTCCTTCTCCACTGCGCCCATGACGGTGATTGTGCGTGGCCGTAGTGGGAACCGCAGCCTATCGCCCGTGGCTAGTACAGGGTTGTTCGCGGGCTGCACCTGGATCAGTCGTGCGGGGCCGATGATGGGCGTCCGGCCGGTGGCCGGATGTGTCTCCAGCCAGGTCTGCAGGGCCTGCGCGAGCGTCACGACCTGTGCGTCGGCAGACTCTGCCAGCTGCCCAGCGCCATACTGCAGCCCCGCGCGCAGCCGCACCTGAGCCTGCAGGGCCTGCGGGCGTTCGAGGCTTGTCCCCAGCAGGTAGGCGTCGGCGTTTGGGCGGGCCAGCAGCAGGCCCTCGGCCAAGCGGGCGCCGGCGCTCAGCTCGTACACCCCGACCGCTTCAGCGGCGCCGTCAATATGTATCTGCGCGGCCTGGACAGCATTGGTGGCAAACAGCGTGGCGAGGATAGCCGGGCTGAAAAATCTGAACGTCATGGCTCAATCCTTGGCCGTGCGATAGGGTTTGAGCTGGGTCAGTTCTGCGACGCGACCGGGCGCCAGATGCTGTCGGCTCTTCCAGATGAAGCCGGTGGCTGGGTCTGCCCAGTAGACATTGCGGCCACTCATGCCGCCGCCCTGCAGCTGTTCGTCGAACCGCTGCAGGGTTCGGCGCGAACCAAGGATGTCCACCTGCTCCAGTGCACCCCTGCTAAGGGTGCCGGTCACGGCGACGTCGACCTGGTAGGCGGGCACCCAGTCGTAGCGGCGCTGCACGCTCACGGGCGTGGTCACGCCCCTCAGGTCATCAAAAGGTGACGGACCGATGATGCGGGCACGCCATTGCTGTCCCAGACCGCTGCCGCCCAGAAGCAGGCCATGGTGGTCCATCTCGAACACCGCGTGTGTACCTGCGAACCACTGCTGTCGGCCCGCATCGACGTAGCCCAGTACTGCCACGGCGACGATGTCAGGTGTGTCCACCTGCATCTGCGGGAAGCGGTTGTTGGCCACGCCTTCTGCGGTCGCCTGTGCCGGGCGATGGGTGATTAGCCGGAAGGTATCCACTGTGGAGCGGCTGCCGGTGGTGCACCCGGTGAACAGCAGGGCGGCGGCGATGGCCAGCAACAGCGCGCCATGGGCGCGATGTGCCGGGCAGTGGCAGGCCGCATCCATGCGAGCCATGTCAGTTGTCCTTGATTTCGGTTCCGGTACGCGCCGCGTTGTACAGGATATTGGTGAAGGGCAGCAGCTGATTCACAAAGCGATTCCAACGGCTGACGCCGGCTGCGCCAACAAATACCACGTCCCCTGGCTGCAGATGGAACTGACTACCAGCGGCAAACGCGGTCGGCGAGCGCGCCTCCAGCTGATAGACCATCGAGGGCTCCTGCTGCAGATCCGTGCTGCCGCGGATGACATACACGGCGTTGCCGTTTGCGGTCTGTTGAAGCAGGCCGCGAGCACGGCCGAGTGCCTGGTTCAGCGAGACATCGCCAGTGCGGAAGCTGTAGGCGCCGGGCTGATTGACTTCGCCCACCACGAAGATCTCTTTGCGATCAAGGTAGGGCACGAAGATGGAGTCGCCATCCTTGAGGAGCAATTGGCGGCCGCCAAACTCGCGGGCCAGGGTTTCCAGATTGATCGTGTAAGTGGTGCCTTCCCGGCTGAGCTGGATGCCGGACAAGTCGGCTTGCTGGTTGTCCAGTCCGGATTGGCTGATCGCATCCGCCAGCGTCAGCGGCGAGGTGCCCAGAGCAATCGGCGAGGATCGCTGGGCAGCGCCTGTCACCCAGACTCGCTGGCTGCCATAGGTGAGGACGGATACGTCCACTTGCGGCGATTCCACGTACTTGGCCAAGCGGGTGCTGATCTCCTCGCGGAGCTGCATCGGCGTCTTGCCTGAGGCTGTGACCTTGCCGATGTACGGGTAGAACATCGTGCCGTCACTCTGCACAAGGCGCCCTGCCAGAGCACCCTGTTGCTGGGGGCCGGCCGGCACGGTCAATTCCGGGTGATCCCATACGGTGACATAGAGAATGTCGCCGGCGCCGACCGTGTACGGTGCAGGCTGATAATCGAACAGTGCAGCTGGGAGTGAATTCTGCGTCCGCGCGGCGTTTTCCTGCGCGATCAGCTTCGGCGTGATGGTGACGATTTCCAGCTGACCATCGCCGCTCTTGCGGTCAACGGCGACGTCGCTGCGGCGCAGGTGCTGTCCCGGCGCAAGCGCACAGCTGGACAGTGCCAGTGCGGTCAACGCAGCGGCAAGAAGGCGAGGGGTGATGTTGTTCATGGGAATGAGAGTCTGGCAGGCATAAAAAACCCCCGCCGGGCCGCGCCCGGCGAGGGCCTGAGTGGTACGCGGTGCGCTGATCAGCCGCCGGTGCCGCCCGTACCGCCGGTGCCGCCCGTACCGCCGGTGCCACCCGTACCAGGGCCGCCCGGACCCGGGCCGCCCGGATCAGTGCCGCTGCCGCCGTCATTGCTGCCGCTCGTGCTGTCGCCGCCGATGCTGTAGGCAACGGCAGCGGCGGCCACGCCGATTACGGTGGTGCCCACGACTGCAGCGGTCGAGATGCCAGCAGCTTCTGCGCCGGCAACTTCAGCCGCAGTAGCCTCCGTGCCGGCCGTAGCCTGCGCTTCCTGCGCGAAACTCATCATCGGGGAGGCGGACAGGGCCGCCAGTGCCACAACTGCGATCGTCTTCTTGAACATGGGAGGCCTGCTCCGTCAGGGGAAATTCCTTTCACATATTCTGCGGATGAACCCTTGCTGTCAAGATTTGTGAAAACTCCGTGTCTAATGATGGCTTCTGTCTGGCGACGAATGGCCGCGTAGATTCTGGCGCTCGAATGCCTGCGCGCGGCCGGACAGTGTCTTCGCAGCGGCCTTCACGAGGTCATGAGTGTGTAAATCTGCGAGCAATATCGGCGTGGTCATGGCGGCGGCAATGGCCAGCAACGCGGCGCGGCCATGCACCGCCAGGATGTTGCCCAGCGTCTGTCCGCGACGCAGCACCCAAGCCGACGCAGCCAGGCCGAGGCTGAGTCCTATGATGATCTCGGAGGGGGAATGGGCCCGCAAAGGCAGTCGAGAGTATCCGATCGCGACTGCAAGCCCCGCGCCAGCGACGGCCCAGGCCCGCAAGTGTCGGCTGCGGCCGCTGGCCAGCAGCCATAAGGTCACGGGATAGAGCACGCTGGACATGGCGGCATGCCCGGAGATGCCGGTGAAATCCAGATGCTCCAACCCGAAACCCCAGCCCATGAAGGCGATCTTGCTGGCAAGAGTGGTCGCGGCGACCACAGTGATGGCCACGGCCCAGCGCCACAGCAGGTGGCGGTGAGAGGTTGGCAGGAACAATGCGAGTACAGTGGCAAGCGGAAACAAGGCGCGGCTGTCGCCGAGTGCAGACAGGCTCTCCCAGAAGGTCATCATGCGGCGACGATATAAGTGCAGCGGGTAGATGCGCACAGAATACTGATGCTGGGCGTCCTGCAGAACGCCCCGCGCTTGGTCCATTCAGCCAGACGAGGTATCCTTTCCCGCTGCCAATGGCCCCGTAGCTCAGCTGGATAGAGCGTCCCCCTCCTAAGGGGAAGGTCGCCCGTTCGAATCGGGCCGGGGTCACCATCCGGCACTGCTGCATTGCAGCCGCTGGCGGGTGTTCTACAACAACCCCAACCCACCCAGCACCGCCGCCACCTCCTCGCGCTCGCCACCACGCAGCCCCTGCAATGGCAACGGCAGGCAGTCCTCGCCGCACAACCCCAGCAGGATCGCCGCGCAGGCCATGACGCGAATCCCGCCAAAGCGGTCATACAGCGACCACAGCGGCGCCAGTCGTACGGACTGGGCAATCGCACCCTCCTCATCGCCGTTTCCCACGGCCCGCACGATCTGCAGCGCAACCTCTGGGAACAGCCCTGCTGTCACCGAGTACCAGCCATCACATCCCGCCAGCAGACCACGCACCGCCGAGGCGTCGCCACTGACGCCCAGCGTCACATGCGAAGGGACGCTGGCGCGCAATGCCGCGACACGTGTGGCAGCCTCAACCGGATCATCAGCGAGGCGCGGAATCTTGATCGAAGCGATGTTGGGCAGCGCGGCGATCCGGCCATGCAAGGCATCGGAGAAGCGGAAGTGCGTGGTGCCCGGGTTGTCGTAGACGCAGATCGGTGTACGCACCGCCGCACAGACGGTTTCAAACAGACCATACACCTCATGGTCCTTCAGGGGCTGGTAGGACACGGGCGCGAGTAGCAGACCCGCTGCACCGGCATCTTCGGCATCCAGGGCCAGCTCCAGCACATCCCGGGTGCGTAATGCACCGATGCCGGCGATGACCGGTACGCCTCCGGCGTGTGCCAGGGCTTCGCGCAACACGCGCTTGCGTTCATGCGCCTGCAGATAGGCATAGCTGCCGGTAGAGCCAAGGACGCCCATCGAATCAACACCGGAATCGACCAGGCGCTCGACCAGGCCGGTAAACGCACGAAAGTCGATACCTGCTTCAGAGAGCGGGGTCAGTGGAAACGCGCTGAGGCCTTTGAACATGGGATCTCCCGAGAGGGGAATGGGCTGGACGCCTGGCATTGTTTATTGTCCTATGACAAAACTCAAGTGCCGTCCTGCAGTGTGTCTGCCCAGTGCAAATGGCGCACCATGAGCGTCATGGAACCGAACCTCTACGCTGTCCAGCCTTCGCACTACGCCACCATCGCCGGCTGGCTTGATTCCGCCGCGGCCACCCAGCGCTGGGCGGGCCCCGGCGTGCCGTTTCCCTTGCCGCCGGAACGGTTCGCGCAGGTGCTCAAGCTCGCGGCGCGGCCGGGCTGGGCACTGCTGGACGAGCAGGACCAGTGCCTGGGCTTTGGCCAGTACTGGATGACCGACGCCGGCACCGCGCACCTGGGCCGCATCATTGTTTCCCCGCTGGCACGCGGGCGCGGCCTTGGCCGGCTGCTCATGCAGGCCTTGAGTGCACAGGCCATGTGCGAAGCCGGTGTGCAGTGCCTCACGTTGCGTGTCTATCGTGACAATACGGCCGCAGTGGCCCTGTACCGCGATCTCGGTTTCCAGCAGGTCGAAGCGTCCTCGACGCCAGAACTTCTGTTCATGCAGCGAACGCTGGCCTGAACTCTGCTCAGGCCGGCGAGGTGGCCTGCAGGGCACACCATTGTTCTCGGGTGATGCGGCTGATGTGCTCGGTCCGATAGTCGCCGAGGAAGCTGTTGAACTTGTTGATTTCGGTGTGGTGATGCTGGAAACCGCATTTGCTTTGCGCGGCCAGCGATTGCAGGTTGTCGGCGAAGTAGCCGCACCACAGTGCGTCCAACTCCAGGTCCATGAAGGCGTGCCGCATCACTTCGCGCACCGCTTCGGGCACCAGTCCGCGGCCCCAGTACGGAACGCCGATCCAGTAGGCGATCTCGCCTTCGCGGTCACTGATCTCGAAGTTGCTGTCAGCGCCGATCAGGATGCCGACGCAGCCGATCGCGTGGCCGTCCTCGCGGCTCTGCAGGGCGTAGACCTCTGGCCGGTTGAAGACGGTGCGGATGACTTCGGTACTTTCCTCGATGCTGGTGTGCACCGGCCAGCCAGCGATCGGCCCCACCCGCGGGTCGCGGGCGTATTCGTACAGATCAGCAGCGTCGGTGTCGCGCCAAGCGCGAAGAATCAAGCGTTCGGTGTACAGCTGCATGGCAGTTCCAGAAGAAGAAAGGACGTTCAGACTAGGCCCCGGAGCATCGCGGGCACAGGGCGGGACCTTGATGATTTCGGTACTTTTCGAAACATGCCACGAAGGCCCGCTATGCTGTGTCCCGGAATCCAGTAGGAACGGCCCATGGACCGCATACCCCAGCTTCTGGATCAGGACGAATCCATGCGCCTGGAGGTCAGCACGCTGGCCGAAGGGCAGGGCGTCCCGTTGTCGTTCGGCCACGCTTATCTGGCGGTGCTGGTATGCGTATCGGGGCGCGCACGCTTTGCACTGAACTTCCGCGAGGTAGCGGTGCAGCGGCACGATGTGCTGGTGCTGGCAGAGGACACGCTGGCGCTGCTGCGGCAGCGCTCACGCGGCTTTCTGGCGGTGGTCTGCCTGATGCCCAAGGCGCTGGCATCGGAGGTGGCCTATGTGCTTCCCAATGCACTGTTCAAGTTCCTGCACGATCAGCCCCACTGCGTGCCGTCGCCGCTGGACGTGCCGCTGCTGCAGGGCTGGCTGCAGCAGTTGATGGATGCGCAGCACAATGGCGGCCGCTATCGTCACGTGATGCTGCGCAACCTGCTGCAGACGTTCTTCCTCAAATTCGCAACGCTGTTGCCGGCGCGCAGTGTGGCCGTGGCGCAGGTCAGCCGACGCGAGCGCTTGGCCTGGAATTTCTGGGAACTGGTCGGTGAGCGCAGCACGCGCCAGCGCGACGTGCAGTCCTATGCCGACGCGCTGTGCATCACCCCGTTCTATCTTTCGCAGCTGACCCGCGAGTGCTTCGACGAAACGCCAAAGGCGTTGATTGATCGCCAGGTGGTGCTGGAAATCAAGGCGCTGCTGACCTACAGCGAATTGCCGATCGGTCGCATCGCCGAGCGACTGTGCTTCGAGGATGCGTCCTACCTGTGCCGCTACTTCCGGCGGCACACCGGGCAGTCGCTGACCGGCTATCGCCGGGCAGGGCAGGGCGATACTAGTGCGACACGAACAAGGGCGCCGGTACTTCGGCCAGCAGATCCTCGGTGACCCCGCCGAGCACACGCTCGACCACCCGGCTGCGGCTGTAGGGGCCCAGCACCAGCAGGTCGGCGTCGGCATCGAGCACGTGCTGGCGGATGGTCGCGGCAACGCCGCCCTGGCTTGAACTGATCGCCTGGATCTCTACTTCGACGCCGTGCCGCGCCAGGTGCTGGGCCATCTCGGCGCCAGGTGTGGCCTCGGCCTTGGGCGTGTCGACCATCAGCAGGTGCACCGCTTTCGCACGTGCGAGCAGCGGCAACGCATCGGCTACCGCACGACGTGCCTGCTTGCTGGCATTCCAGGCCACCACGATGCGATGGCCGACCTGGTCGCCTTGCCAATGTGGTGGTACCAGCAGCATCGGCACGCCGGTCTGGCGCAGCGTTCCCAGCGGGTGCCAGCCAGAAGGGGCGCCGGGAGTACGCGGATAGCCGGCGATGATCAGGTCGCAGTACAGCGACTGCAGGGCCAGGTCGGCGCCGCCGAGATAGTCCGAGACGATGCGCAGTTCGGTGCTGATCTGCAGCGGCTCGGACACGGCACGCAGGTTCTGCATCAGCTGCGCGGTGCAGGCGGCATCCGCACGCGCCTCATGGTCGAGTGCGGCGGCGATGCCGGCACCGCGCGCGAAGCCGTTGGCGATGTCGGTGGGATGCTGGGCGGTGGAGACCGCGACCAGATGGGCCTGCTGTGCCTGCGCCAGATGGGCGGCGATGTTGAGAACGCGGTCCCCGGTGTCGCTGGCGTCGAACAACACAGCGATATCGCGTAGTGGATGCAGCATGGCGTTGTCTCCTTCGATGCCTGTGACGCGTTCCCTGCCGTGCACCGACCCGGGTGCACCGGACGCATCCCTGTTTTAGCGCATCGGTGATCCGAATGAATCATCTTTGATTCAGTTTATTAATTGGTGATTCATGCTAGCGTGAGGGCGAACCCATACCTCAGCGCTTTCATGCGACCTGCCGCAGCACGCACCCGCCGCGACCTGCCCCATGCGCTGGCGGCCACCCTGGTCAGCCATCCACGCTGCACCCTCAGCGAACTCGCGCGCGGGGCCGGTATCAGCCGCGCGACCCTGTACCGGTTTGCGCCCACCCGGGAGGCGATCGACGAGGCACTGTTCGCGGCCGGCTTCGAGCGCGTGGAAGCGGCGGCGGTCTGGTTCGATGAGGGCGGTGATGCGCGCCACGTGCTGGAGCAGGTCACCGCCACGCTGCTGGCGGACTGGGAGCTGGTAACGCTGCTGTTCGCGCGGATGATGGAAGAGCAGCAGCGCCAGGGTGACCTGCATCTGCTGCCGGAGCGCTGGGCGCCGATCGGCGAGCGCTTCGAGGCCTTCTTCCTGCGTGGTCAGGCGGCCGGAGAGTTCAACGTTGGTTTCACCGCAGTGTGGCTCGCGGACTTCTACTGGACCTGCTTCTACGGCATCACCTGGTCACTGGCGCGCGGTCGGCTGGCGCCGGCAGCGGCAGCCTCTACGTTGCTGGCTTCGTTCCAGCGGGGGGCGATGACGGGTTGACCGCAGGGCCCTGCTGCCGGGGCACCGTGGATTACGCCTGCTTCAACAACTGCACCAGCTGGCGCAGGCGGTACGGCTTGGGCAGGAATTCCACCTGTTCCGGCAGGGGCGGCAGCTGCGAGCGCGCATAACCGGACGACAGGATCATCCGCGCCTGCGGCTGTTCGCGCGCCACATGCTCGCTCAGTTCGATGCCGGACATGCCGTTGGGCATGCTGACGTCACTGAACACCACGTCGAAACGCGCTTCGCCCTTCAGCAGGGCGGCGGCCTCATGCGCATCGGCGGTCGTGGCCACGTCGATGCCGAGGTCGCGCAGGGCCAGGCCGATCATTTCACGCAGATCGGTCTGGTCTTCCACCATCAATACGCGGATCGGGTCATCGGTCATCGGCAGGGTCCTCCATTGCGGGGAGCAGCAGGCTGACCGTGGTGCCGACACCTGGCGTGGTGGACACGTCGACGAAGCCGCCGCTCTGGGTAGTGAATCCGAACACCTGGCTCAGGCCCAGGCCGCTGCCTTTGCCGATGTCCTTGGTGGTGAAGAACGGCTCGGTCGCCCGTTCGGCGATGTCGGCCGCCATCCCGTGGCCCTCATCGCAGACGCTGAGGGTGACATAGCCACGTTGCAGCGTGGAGTCCGCATCCGGGTCGAGGCGATGCTCCAGCGCGGTGCCGATCAGGATGCGGCCGCCTTCAAGGGTAGCATCCGCGGCATTGGCGACCAGATTGGCCAGCGCCGTCTGCAGCTGCAGCGCATCGGTGTTGATCGCAGGCAGGCCGGGCGCCAGCTGGGCATCCAGCACCACCGTGGGCGGGCAGGCGCGTTGCAGGTCCGGCAGCCAC
The DNA here is from genome assembly GCF_059295135.1 of Stenotrophomonas sp. INTA L402-1. Lineage (NCBI taxonomy): Bacteria > Pseudomonadati > Pseudomonadota > Gammaproteobacteria > Lysobacterales > Lysobacteraceae > Stenotrophomonas > Stenotrophomonas sp. INTA L402-1. The sequence goes on along the minus strand of NZ_JCAFWP010000007.1, from coordinate 17,287 downwards.
TGCCGTATCAGCGCATTGATATCCAGTGGTTCGCGGATCAGGGTCTGGCCGGTGCTGAAGGCCAGCAGCTGGCGGGTCAGCAGCGCACCACGATCGGTCGCGGTCTGCGCCGCATCAAGCAGCTCGGCGGCGCGTGCATCGTCACCGTTCACGCGCAGGGACAGCAGGTCCAGGGCGTTGCCGATGGTGGTCAACAGATTGTTGAACTCGTGCGACAGGCCGCGGCTGAGGCGGCCGACGGTCTCGAACTGTTGGGTATTGCGCAGTGCACGCTGGGCATCACGCAGCAGCCGCTGTGCCTGCCACTGCTCGGTGATGTCGCGGGTGATCTTGACGAAGCCGAGCAGCTCGCCTGCTTCGACGACCGGCTCGATGACCACGCTGGCACGGAAAGACGAGCCATCGCGGCGCACCCGCCAGCCTTCACTGGCGACGTGACCGTGCTGCGCTGCGAGGCGGAGCAGGCGCTGCGGTTCCCCGGCTTCGCGATCGGCAGCCAGATAGAAACGGCCAAAGTGCGTGCCGACCACTTCATCGGCTGAATAGCCCTTGATGCGCTCCGCGCCCGGGTTCCAGCTGCAGACGATGCCATCAGGATCAAGCAGGTACAGCGCATGGTCGCGCACGCTGTCGATCAGCAGTCGCAGTTGGCGGGAAGGGTCCGTCAGCACGGACGTCGTAGAAGCAGCTGCGTCCACGTGGAAATGAGCATTACCCCTGGGAGGGACGTGAAGCTAGGCAGTGCAGTGTGAAGAGTGCGTGCAGGCGCGGCACGTGCCAATGGTCCTGTGCGGCTGAATACGACACGGAGTACCATCACCCACCCTTTAGTGCTCTGGAACCGACCTGCATGCGTCCTGGTGCGACTACGCGTGACCGCTGGATCTGGATGACCTCCGCCGTACTGCTGGCAGCGACCATTGCGTTGGAACTGGTGGTTCCGCTGGGCTACGCCGTCTGGCTGGCGTACTTCCTCGCTGTCGGCGTCACGCTGTTCCAGCGCAGTGCACGCGCGCCGTTCATCGTGGCCGTCGTCGCCTGCATCCTGTTGATCATCGGCTACAACGTTGCCCCGGCCAGCTCCAACTCGGCGTTCTCGTTCGTCAACCGCAGCATTGGCGGGTGTGCGTTCCTGATGATCGCGCTGATCGTCTCCCGCGCCATCCAGGCGCGGCGCGACGCGATGCGGGCGCTGTGGCTGCAGGAGGCCGAGAACGCGGTGGCGATGAGCCTGCGCGGTGATCTGGGTCCGGAGCAGATCGCCGAGGCGGCGGCAACCAGCCTGGCGGCTCAGCTGCAGGCGGACGTCGCCGCCGTCTACCGTCTGGAAGGGGGAAGACTGCAGCTGACCGGCGGTCTGGCGTTGCCGTCCGGCATGCCGGCGTCGCTGGCATTGCAGGAGGGCGTGGCCGGGCAGGTGGCACGCGACGAACGCATCCGCCACCTGCATGGGGGTGATGATGCGGTGCTTGAGCTGCAGACCAGCCTGGGGCGGTTGCCGGTGCGCGAGCGCATCCTGGCGCCGATCAGCAGCGATGGCGCGGTGGTGGGCATCATTGAACTGGGACGCACCCGCGCCGGCGAACAGGATCGACTCGATGTCGAGCTGCTGGAGCGCTGTGGCGAGACCATCGGCATGGCGCTGCGTGCCTCGCTGCTGCGCGCACAACTGGTGGTGCTGCTGGAGGAATCGCAGCGCCAGGGCGAGGAACTGCAGGCCCAGCAGGAAGAGCTGCGCGTGGCCAATGAGGAGCTGGAAGAGCAGAGCCGCAGCCTGCAGCACTCGCAGACCCATCTGGAAGAGCAGCAGGCCGAGCTGGAACAGAGCAACGTCCAGCTGGAAGAGCGCACCCACGAGCTGGAAGCGCAGAAGCAGGCGCTGCTGGTCGCGCAGAGCCAGCTGGTGCGCAACAGCAACGAACTGGCCGCCACCTCGCGCTACAAGTCCGAGTTCCTGGCCAACATGTCGCATGAACTGCGCACGCCGCTGAACAGCTCGCTGATCCTGGCCAAGCTGCTGGCCGACAACAAGGACGGCACGCTCACCGAAGAACAGGTGAAGTATGCGCGCGCGATCCTGTCGTCCAACAATGATCTGCTGGCGCTGATCAATGACATCCTGGACCTGTCGCGCATCGAGGCCGGCCACGTCGAGCTGGCCGATGAAGTGGTGGTGACGGGCAGCGTACTGCAGCGCCTGCGCGAGACCTTCGAGCCGATGGCGCGGCAGAAGGGCCTGGCCCTGCAGATCGAGGCCGATGCGCTGGCCCCCAGCCAGCTGGTGGTCGACAGCCAGCGCCTGCAGCAGATCCTGAAGAACCTGCTGGCCAATGCGGTGAAGTTCACCGAGCATGGGAAGGTCAGCCTGCACGTGCGTGCGGGCGGTCAAGGACGCATCCGTTTCGAGGTCTGCGACAGCGGTATCGGCATTGCCCGCGAGCAGCTGCAGGTCATCTTCGAAGCCTTCCGCCAGGCCGATGGCAGCACCCGCCGCCGCTACGGTGGCACCGGCCTGGGCCTGTCGATCTCGCGCGATCTGGCCGAGCGCATGGGTGGCAGCATCCAGGTCGACAGTGAACCGGGTCGCGGCAGCTGTTTCATCCTGGAACTGCCGTTGCAGGGCGCGCCGGTTTCGGAACCGGGCGAAGTGCCTGCCGCCGCCTCAATAGCGCCTGCGCCGCAGCCTGCGCCGCCGATCGCTGCGCGTACCCCTGTCGCACCGACCGTTGCATCCGTGGCGCCCGTCACCGCCAGCGTGGCCGATGACCGCGGCCGTCGCCAACGCGCCGGCCGCTTGATCCTGGCCGTCGAGGACGACGCCACCTTCGCCGAAGCGCTGGTGGCCCTGGCCCATGAACTGGACTTCGACTGCGTGGTGGCCGGGACTGCCGAAGAGGCGCTGACCCTGGCCAGCGAACTGCGCCCGAACGGCATCCTGCTCGATATCGGCCTGCCGGACGTGTCCGGCCTGAGCGTGCTGGAGCGCCTGAAGCGCAACCCCGATACCCGGCATATCCCGGTGCACGTGGTTTCGGCGATGGACCGCAGCCAGGTGGCGCGCGAGCTGGGTGCGATTGGTTTCGCGATCAAGCCGACCACGCGCGAGCGGCTGGTGACGGCCATCGAACAGCTGGAACAGACCAGCCAGCGCGACGTGCGGCGCCTGCTGATCGTCGAGGACGACAGCGAGCTGCGCCACAACCTGGAACTGTTGCTGGGCCGTGATCAGCTGCAGATCGTTGCAGTGGGAACGCTGGCCGGCGCGCTGGAGCAGCTCAGCACGGTCACCTTCGACTGCATGGTGATGGACCTGTCGCTGCCCGACGGCAGCGGCTACGACCTGCTCGAGCACATGGCCGGCAACGATGATGTCGGCTTCCCGCCGGTGATCGTCTATACCGGTCGCGCGCTCGGCCGCGAGGAAGAGCAGCGCCTGCGCCGCTATTCGAAGAGCATCATCATCAAGGGCGCGCGTTCGCCCGAACGCCTGCTGGATGAGGTCACCCTGTTCCTGCACAGCGTGGAAGCCAGCCTGCCCACCGACCAGCAGCGCCTGCTGCGCGAGGCCCGCCGTCGCGACACCGTGCTCGATGGCCGTACTGTTTTGCTGGCCGAGGATGACGTACGCAACATCTTCGCGCTGTCCAGCGTGCTTGAGCCGCTGGGCGTGACGCTGGAGATCGCGCGCAACGGCCAGGAAGCGGTGGATCGCCTGGCCGAGCGCGAGGTCGACCTGGTGCTGATGGACATCATGATGCCGGAGAAGGACGGCCTGGCCGCGATGCGCGAGATCCGCGCGCAACGTCACCTGCAGGACCTGCCGATCATCGCGCTGACCGCCAAGGCCATGCCCGATGACCGCGAGCGTTGCCTGCAGGCCGGTGCCAACGACTACATCGCCAAGCCCATCGACGTCGACAAGCTGGTCTCGCTGTGCCGGGTCTGGTGCTCGCGGCAATGAACGAACAGGCGTTGTTCGACCTGGAACTGAAGGTCCTGCTGGAGGCGCTGTACCAGCGCTACCACTACGATTTCCGCAGCTATGCGGTGTCGTCGCTGCGCCGGCGCATGCGCCAGGCGATGCAGCGCTATGAGTGCGAACGGCTGGTCGACCTGCAGTACCGGCTGCTGCACGAGCCGGAGCTGTTCGCCCAGGCCATGCAGTTCTTCACCGTGCAGGTCTCGGAGATGTTCCGTGATCCAGCGTATTTCCGTGAACTGCGCGAGCAGGTGGTGCCGGTACTGCGCACCTATCCCTCGGTGAAGCTGTGGGTGGCTGGTTGCAGCACCGGTGAGGAAGTGTGGTCGCTGGCGATCCTGCTGCATGAGGAAGGTTTGCTTGATCGCAGCATCGTCTATGCCACTGACATCAATCCGGCCGCGTTGGCCACCGCCGAGGCGGGCGCCTATGGTATCGACCGGATGGCCCAGTTCAGCCGCAACTACCTGGCGGCCGGTGGCACGGCGTCGCTGTCCGACTACTACGCCACGGCCTACGACGGCGCGGTGTTCGACCGCCAGCTGCGTCGCAACGTGGTGTTCGCCGACCACAGCCTGGCCACCGATACCGTGTTCTCCGAAGTGCACCTGGTGTCGTGCCGCAACGTGCTGATCTATTTCAACCGCGACCTGCAGGACCGCGCCGTCGGCCTGTTCCGCGAAGCGCTGGTGCACCGGGGCTTCCTCGGTCTTGGCAGCAAGGAATCGCTGCAGTTCGGGTGCCACCATGACGCCTTCGAGGTCTGTTCGCGCGAGCACCGCCTGTACCGGAGGGTGGCCTGATGGCGCTGCCGGCGCGTCCTGCCGTGCTGGTGATCGGCGCGTCTGCCGGTGGCGTGGCGGCCCTGCAGGCGGTACTCGGTGCGCTGCCGGCGACGCTGCAGGTGCCGGTACTGGCCGTGCTGCACCTGCCGCGTGACCGCACCAGCCGCATCGCCGAGGTGCTGGCGCCGTACTGCGCGCTGCCGGTGCGTGAAGCCGAGGACAAGCAACCGCTGCGGCCGGGCACGGTGACGTTCGCGCCGCCGGATTACCACCTGCTGGTGGAGGACGAGGGGGCGGTGGCGTTGTCGGTGGATGCGCCGGTGCTGTTCTCCCGTCCGGCCATCGATCCGCTGTTCGACTCCGCTGCTGCGGTGTTCGGCAGGCGGGTATTGGCCCTGCTGCTGACCGGTGCCAGCAGTGATGGAAGCGAGGGCGTTGCCGCCGTGCGCCGTGCCGGTGGCCGTGCCTGGCTGCAATGTCCCGAGGAAGCCGAAGCGTCGATGATGCCGGCCTCCGCCCTGCAGTACGCCGGCGCCGATGCCGTGCTGCCCCTTGAACTGATGTGTCGTCGCCTGAAGGAGTTGTTTGCATGAACCTGCTGCCACCGGACCCTGCGCAGTCGCAGTCCCCGGTCAACCTGCTGATCGTCGATGACGTGCCGCAGAACCTGGTGGCCATGCAGGCGCTGCTGCAGCGCGACGGCGTGAATCTGCTGCTGGCCGGTTCCGGCGCGCAGGCGCTGGAGCTGCTGCTCGAGCACGAGGTGGCACTGGCCCTGCTGGACGTGCACATGCCGGAGATCGATGGCTTCACCCTGGCCGAACTGATGCGCGGTTCGCATCGCAGCCGCGACGTGCCGATCATCTTCCTGACCGCCTCCCCGGATGATCCCCTGCGCGTGTTCAAGGGCTACGAGAGCGGTGCGGTCGATTTCCTGCACAAGCCGGTGGCGCCGCAGGTGATCCTGAGCAAGGTCAACGTCTTCATTGAGCTGTACCAGCAGCGGCAGCTGCTGAAGGCGCGCAACGAGGCGCTGGAACGCGCGCTCAAGCTCAACGAAACAATGGCGGCGGTGCTGACCCACGACCTGCGCACGCCGCTGTCGGCGATCCTGCTGTGCAGTGACAAGCTGGCGCTGGAGATCCCGCAGGACAATGCGGGTGCGCAGCAGACCCTGCAGTACCTGGAGGCCAGCACCCTGCGCATGGCACGCATGGTCGAACAGCTGCTGGACTTCTCGCGGATCCGCAGCGGTGGCCTGCGCCTGCAGGCCAGTGCCTGCGATCTGGCCGACGTGACCCGCGCAGTGGTGGCCGAAGCGGGCAGCGCGCATGGCGCGGACCGGATCCATCTGGACATGCACGGCGATACGCGGCTGCAGGGCGATCTGGACCGTCTCGGCCAGGTTGCCGCCAATCTGGTCGGCAACGCGCTCACCCATGGCAGCGAGGCGAGGGTGGAGGTGGACGGGCGCGATCCGCGCAGCGTGATGCTGCGGGTCAGCAATGCCGGCCGGATCGACGACGCGCTGCTGCCGCGGCTGTTCGAGCCGTTCAAGGCCAGCTTCCACCAGAGCAAGGGCCTGGGGCTGGGCCTGTATATCGTCGATCAGTTCGTGCGCGCGCACGGAGGGCGCATCGCAGCGCGCAACGAGGCCGGGCAGGTGGTGTTCGAAGCCCTGCTGCCGAGACGCGCAGAAGGGCTGCCTGCAGCGGCAAACTGAATTCTTCAGGAAACATCCACGGGCACTGAGACGGACTCGTCCGCAACTGCTACCGTGGGTGTACATCTTGTCAAGGAAGCACCATGCCACTGCGTGCCATCGCCTACGTCAGCCAGGCGTTGCCGGATCTTTCCGCTGAACGGTTGCAGGCGCTGGTCGACGATGCCGCCCGCTTCAACAAGATGGCGGGCGTGACCGGTGTGCTGCTGCATGACGGCGGGCGATTCCTGCAGTACATCGAGGGGCCGCCGGACGGTATCGATTCGGTGTACGAGCGCATCCTGCAGGCCGGCAGCCATGTCGACATCATCGAGCTGGCGCGCGGCCGCCTGGGCCAGCGTCAGTTTCCGTACTGGTCGATGCGCGCGTTGCCGGTGGATGCGGCGCTGCTGCGCCAGCTGTCGGCCAGCGACTGGTCGGGTTTCAGCCGGGCGCTGGAAGGTGATCGTTCGGCGCCGACCCCGGTGGATCTGCTCGACAACGTCGTGCAGCCCGCCCTGCACGCCGGCTGAGCGTCAACGCGAAGTGCCGCCACAGTAGGCGGCATGCAGCGCCTGCAGCACGCCCAGTGCGGGCCCTTCAATCACGCGGTAGTGGATGGCCTGCGCTTCGCGACGCGTCGCGACGATATCCAGTTCGCGCAACACCGCCAGATGCTGTGACAGCGCCGATGCGCTGAGGCCGGTCAATGCCTGCAGTTCCGGTACTGGTGCCTCACCTTCGACCAGGCGGCACAGCACGCGCAGCCGCGCAGGATGGGCCAGGCTCTTAAGCAGCGTTGCAGCCTCGGCGGCGTGTTCGGCCATGGCGGCGCTGTCGAGCGGGGTGCGGGCCATGGTTGACCTTTTTGTTTAGAAGTGTCTAATTTAGATAAATCTAAATCAAAGGGCAATCCCATGAGCGGCGTGAAAGAGGGCAGGGCATGAACCTGCCATGGACTGCGGTGGCTGGCGGTGCGCTGATCGGCGCCGCCGCGGTGTTGCTGCTCGCCACTGTCGGGCGCGTGGCGGGTATCAGCGGGATCGCTGCGGGCAGCCTGCGTGCAGCGAAAGGTGAGCGCGGCTGGCGCTGGGCATTCCTGCTGGGGCTGCTCGCAGCAGCGGGGCTGGTGCTGTGGTGGCAGTCGCTGCCCGAGGCCTCGCCACGTGTGCTGCTGCGCGATGCCTTGCCCGCCTGGCAGTTGATCGGCGCCGGCCTGCTGGTGGGCTTCGGCACGCGCCTGGGGAGTGGTTGTACTAGTGGTCATGGCGTCTGTGGCATGGCCCGCGGCTCGAAGCGCTCGCTGCTGGCAGTGCTGGTGTTCATGGCCTGCGCGATGCTGACCACGTTCCTGGTCCGTCACGGCGGAGGCCTGGCATGAGCCGCGCGGTCGTGGCCGCGGTGGCAGGCGCGCTGTTTGGCGCGGGGCTTGCGCTCTCGGGGATGACCGACGCGCGTCGCGTACTCGGCTTCCTCGATGTGGCCGGTGATTTTGATCCGACGTTGATGTGGGTGCTGGGCTCGGCACTGCTGGTCAGTGCCGTCGGGCAGCGTTGGGTACTGCGACGCGCGCAGCCGTGGTTCGCACTGCGCTTCCAGCTACCCAGTGCACGTGATGTCGATGCTCGCCTGCTGCTGGGTGCTGCACTGTTCGGTATCGGCTGGGGATGGGCCGGTTATTGCCCTGGACCGGCCATCGCCGGGCTGGCCGTCGCATCGCGTGAAGCGCTGTGGTTCGTGCCTGCCATGGTGGTGGGCTTCTGGCTGCACGATCGCTTCGTGCGCTGAGGCTTCACCCCTGTGTCACCATGGATCGGGTCAGATCGACGGACCACGGGGAAAGGAGCGTAACGACATGGCACGGATGAAGTGGAAGGGAAAGGCAATGCTGGCCATGGCGCTGGCATCTGCGATCACGCCGGCACTGGCCTGCACGCGTGCGGTGTATCGGGGCGACAACGGCGATGTGATCACCGCGCGCTCGATGGACTGGAAGGTCGATGTGGCGACCAACCTCTACGTGTTGCCGCGTGGCATCGCACGCACCGGCCTGGCCGGTCCGAAGTCGCTGGCCTGGACTGCGCGCTACGGCAGCGTGGTGGCCACCGGCTACGACGTGTCGACCACCGATGGCATGAACGAGAAGGGCCTGGTGGCCAACCTGCTGTGGCTGGTGGAATCGGAGTATCCGCAACAGCGTGGCAACAAGCCGGGACTGGCGATCTCGCTGTGGGCGCAGTATGTGCTGGACAATTTCGCCACCGTGGACGAGGCGGTCGCGGCGCTCAAGCGTGAGCCGTACTCGATCGTCACCGACAAGGTGCCGGGCGAAGACCGCCAGGCGACGCTGCACCTGTCGATGTCCGATGCCACCGGCGACAGCGCCATCGTCGAGTACATCGGCGGTCGCCAGGTGATTCACCATGACCGGCGCTATCAGGTGATGACCAACTCGCCGATCTTCGAGCAGCAGCTGGCCCTCAACAGTTACTGGCAGCAGATCGGTGGCACGGTGATGCTGCCGGGCACCAATCGCTCCGCCGATCGTTTCGCGCGCGCCTCGTTCTACATCAACGCCATTCCCAAGGCCGAAGATCCGGTGGAGGCGCTGGCCAGTGTGTTCAGCGTGATCCGCAATGCGTCGGTGCCGTATGGCATCACCACGCCGGGTGAGCCGAACATCTCATCCACGCGCTGGCGCACGGTGGCCGATCACAAGCGGCGGCTGTACTTCTTCGAGTCGGCGTTGACCCCGAACACCTTCTGGGTCGATCTGAACAAGGTCGATTTCGGCGGCCAGGTGCTCAAGCTCGATCTTGGCAAGGACCAGCGCAACACCTTTGCCGGCGATGCACTGGGCCAGTTCGTGCCCAGCGCACCGTTCACCTTCCTTGGCGTCGACGGTTAGTTCGACGCCTGGCTGGAGGCCGGGTAGACCGCCTGGATCGTGCAGCTGCCGCGGGTGTACTGCGGCAGTGGGGCGATGCTTTCACCGCGCAGATCGTCTGTCTCGAACTCGGCAGTCATGATCCGATCGCCGGGATTGCCACAGATCAGGCCGTTCTGCAGGCCCGAGTGGAAGCTCAGCTGCGGCGCACGGTCGAGCTGGCGGCAGTGGCTGCCGAGTTCGACCCGGTAGTAGCGGTGGCCGCCATTGCGGCGCGGATTGGTCTCCACCAGCATGCCCTGCGGGTCGGATGACCAGGCACGCACGTTGCGGGTGGCAAAGCAGTACGACGGTGAGCCGCCGAAGCTGCGGCGGATTTCCCTGCGCTCGCGGATGGTCACGGCGGGCAGGGTAGCCGTGCGCAGGCGGTCGCTGTCGCGGGCGACGCTGGCGTAATCGCGATCCTGCAGCGGGGTGACCGCGGTGATGCCGCAGTGGCGGCCGTCGACCACGACGCGTTCGCTGGGGCGACCACAGGCCCAGCCGGCAGGTGCTTCCAGCTTCAGCGAGGTAGCACCGCGGACGCCGGGACAATCTTCGTTGAAGTCGATCCGATAGGCCTGACCGGAGGCGGCGCGCAGTGCGATCGAGCGCGGTGATGCCTGCTCCACTTCCTGCACGCCGACCGCGTCCATGCAGTGCGGGGCCGGGGGCGTACGCTCCTGTGCGGAGACCGAAGCTGCGAGCGCCAGGCCGAGGCTGCTGGCGAGCACCAGTGACACCTGCCGATGGGCCATGTCCTGCACTCCCTGCGTTGGATGACGGATCGACTATAGCAGCGGTTTGCACGGCCGTTGCTACACGCGCACACTGCCCGGATGGGCGCCATCTTCCATCTGCGGCACTACGGCCAGGCCACCGGCCTGGACCGCCATGACTACGCGCAGTGGGTGCTGCCGCTGCAGGGCGAACTGCACTTCGAGATGGAAGGCCGCGGTGGTCGCCTCGACCTGCTGCAGGGGGTTTTCGTTGCGGCCGGCGAAGCGCATGACCAGATGGCCGATGGCCCGAACGGTTTCGTGATCGTCGATTGTCCTCCCGGCGTGCTTGATGACGGCACGCAGGAGCATCTGTGCCGGCAGCGCTGGCTGCACCTGCCGCATGCGCTGCGACAACGCCTGGCGGGCGTGCAGGACGGGCAGCCGATGCCAGCCCTGCTGCCGCAGCTGCTGCAGGTATTTGCACCGGCCGGCAGTGGCGCGCGCATGCAGGGACTGTGTGCGGCAGTGCAGGCCGATCCGGGCCAGGCGTGGCCGGTGGCGCGCATGGCCGCGTCTGTCGGGGTCAGCGAGAGCCGGTTGCACGCGCTGTTCCAGCGTGAGTTCGGGCTCAGTCCGCAGGCCTGGCTCAGTGCAAGCCGGTTGCGCTGGGCCAAGCACCAGCTGCGCACCAGCACGGCGCCGATCAGTGATATCGCGCTGGCCGCAGGCTATTCCGAGCAGAGCGCACTGACCCGCGCGCTGCGCCGTGAGTGTGGGCAGACCCCCGCCGCGTGGCGCAGGAACGCCGGACTGTAGCGTCGAGCCATGCTCGACGGCTTCTGCACCGACCACCTCGCGAACGGCAGTCGAGCATGGCTCGACGCTACAAAGGCGGGAGGGCAGTAGCCTCGGTCAAGAGCGCCCAGCGGCCAGCGCTTACACTGCGCGGCCTGTTCTCTCCCCCCGAAGAACCCGAATGCGCAACAACCCGATGGCCCTGGGCATCGCCAATGGCGTTGCCGCTGGCGCGCTGTGGGGCGTGGTCTTCCTCGCGCCCGCCGTGCTGCAGTCGTTCAATGCACTGCAACTGTCGGCCGGCCGCTATCTGGTCTACGGTCTGATCGCCGTAGCCCTGCTGCTGCCGCGCTGGAAGCGGCTGGCACCACGGCTGGGCCGCGCCGAGTGGATCGGCCTGTTGTGGCTGAGCCTGGCCGGGAACCTGGTGTATTTCCTGCTGCTGGCGACGGCGGTGCAGTGGGCCGGCGGTGCGGCGGCGTCCTTGATTGTCGGCCTGATTCCGGTGGTAGTAACCCTGGTCGGTGTGCGCGAGCAGGGCGCGGTGCCGCTGAAGCAGCTGCTGCCGGCACTGGGCCTGTGCGTGCTGGGCGTGGCACTGGTTGGCTGGGAAGCACTGATGTCTGAGCACCTCGCGACACCGTGGCGGCAGCGCCTGATCGGCCTGCTGTGCGCGTTCGGCGCGCTGTTCTCGTGGGCGTTGTACTCGATCGGCAACAGCCGCTGGCTGGCGCGCCGACCGGATCTGTCCAGCCACGACTGGTCGCTGCTGACCGGTGTCACCACCGGCGGCCTGGCTCTACTGCTGGTGCCGATGGCCTTCATCGGCCACACCGGCGGGCACACGGCGGCGCAGTGGAGTGGTTTCTGGGCGATCAGCGCGGGTGTGGCGGTGGTCGCCTCGATCCTTGGCAATGCGTTCTGGAACCGTGCCAGCCGCCTGCTGCCGCTGACCCTGACCGGCCAGATGATCGTGTTCGAGACCCTGTTCGCGTTGCTCTACGCATTCGCCTGGCAGCAGCGCTGGCCCTCGCTGCTCGAAGCGCTGGCGATCGTGTTCCTGGTGGCCGGCGTGATGCTGTGCGCGCATGCGCATCGCACGCCCCGCGCGATCGCCGAACATGCCGGCTGAATGCGGTCGTCAAGCTTACTGATGGCCGCTTTGTCTCAGATGCAACCAAATGCCGGCATGTTGGCCGATGATCGCGGCAACGACTTTTTGCACCGCAGCACTTGACAGCGGCCCGGCGCACGGTGTTTTCTGTGCGTCATGTTTCTTGATGCCGCCCACGCCAGCCTGATCGCCCCCGCTACTGCGGGCCGTTCTACTGCGCCGGTCGCCACCACCACCATTACCACCACCACCGTCACCACTGCCCTGGTGCGGCCCGTCGTCTTCGTGTAACTCCCGAAAACCACGGCCCCGCACCATACAGGTGGCGGGGAAACTCGACACCTGCATGCGACGGGGCCTCCTACCGAGGTCTGCATGTCTTCCCACGCCCCCGCTCATCCCGTTGCCCCGGCCGATCTGGCTGCACCGTCCATCGTCGTGCACAAGTTCGGCGGCACGTCGGTGGCCGATGCCGAACGCTACCGCCATGTTGCTGGCCTGCTGCTGGCCCGCCCCGAATCGCTGCAGGTCACTGTCGTCTCGGCGATGAAGGGCGTCACCGACGCACTGATCGATCTGGCCCAGCTGGCAGCCAAGGGGGACGAAGGCTGGCGCGAGGCCTGGCATGCGCTGCGCGCGCGCCATCGTGGCGCCGCTGTGGCGCTGCTGGGCGAGCAGGTGGGCGAGACCGTCGAATGGATCGACGCCCGCTTCGATCAACTGGCCGAAGTGCTGGCAGCGTTGGCGGTGATCGGCGAGCTGCCACGCGAAGTACTCGACCGCGTGCAGGGCCTGGGCGAAGTGTTTTCCGCGCAGCTGCTCGGCACGCACCTGCAGGCGCTGGGCGCAGACTGTGCAGTGCTGGATGCGCGCGACGTACTGGTGGTGGGACATGGCGAACTGGGCGTGGATGTCGACTGGGAAGCCAGCGCCGACCGCCTGGCCAAGTGGCGCCTGCAGCATCCGCAGCCACGCCTGGTCGCCACCGGCTTCGTCGCCCGTGACCGTCATGACCGCATCACCACGCTCGGCCGCAACGGCAGCGATTACTCCGGCGCGATCTTCGCCGCGCTGTTCAACGCCGATGAACTGCACATCTGGACCGATGTCGACGGCGTGCTGTCGGCCGACCCGCGGCTGGTGCCCGAGGCGGTGCAGCTGGAGTCGCTGAGCTACGACGAGGCCTGCGAGCTGGCTTATTTCGGCGCCAAGGTGGTGCACCCGCAGACGATGTCGCCGGCGATCCGCCTCGGCCTGCCGATCTTCATCCGCAATACCTTCCAGCCGGCGCATCCGGGGACGCGCATCAGCGCCGAGCGCTCGCCGCGCGGGCCGGTGAAGGGCCTGACCCTGAGCCCCGGCTTGGCCCTGCTGAACCTGGAAGGCACCGGGCTGATCGGTGTGCCCGGTACCGCCGAGCGTGTGTTTGCCGCCCTGCGTCAGGCGCAGGTGTCGGTGGTGATGATCTCGCAGGGTTCGTCGGAACATTCGATCTGCTGCGTGGTGCGTGCTGCTGAAGCCGGCCGTGGCCGCGAAGCGCTGCTGCATGCGTTCGCGCATGAGCTGTCGGTGGGCCAGGTGCAACGCGTGCAGGTCAGCGAGGGCGTCAGCGTGCTGGCCGCGGTCGGTGACGGCATGGCCGGCCAGCCCGGTGTGGCCGCACGTCTGTTCGAGGCGCTGGGCCGTGCGCAGGTGAACATCCTGGCGATCGCGCAGGGCTCGTCCGAACGCAACATTTCGGTGGCGGTGGACAGTGCCGATGCCACCCGCGCCCTGCGCGCCGCGCATGCCGGCTTCTGGCTGTCGCCGCAGACCTTTGCGGTCGGTGTGATCGGGCCGGGCAACGTCGGTGCCGCACTGCTGGACCAGTTGCTTGCCGCACGCCCGCAGCTGCTGGCCAAGGCCAATGTGGATCTGCGCCTGCGCGCGCTGGCCTCGCGTTCGCGCATGCGCCTGGAAGTGGATGGCCTGCACGCCGACTGGCGGGAGGCCTTGCGCGAAGCGGGCGAGTCCAGCGATCTGGATCGTTTCACCGAACACCTGCTGGCCGCCCACCTGCCGCATGCGGTGGTGATCGACTGCAGTGGCAGTGCCGAGGTGGCCGAGCGCTATGAGGGCTGGCTGGCGGCCGGCATCCATGTGGTCACCCCCAACAAACAGGCCGGTGCCGGGCCGCTGCCGCGTTACCAGCGCATCCGTGCTGCAGCGGCGGCCAGTGGCGCGCGTTTCCGCTACGAGGCCACGGTCGGCGCAGGCCTGCCGGTGATCACCACGCTGCGCGATCTGGTCGATACCGGTGACGAGGTGCTGGCGATTGAAGGCATCTTCTCCGGCACGCTGGCCTGGCTGTTCAACCGCTTCGATGGCAGCCAGCCGTTCTCGCAGCTGGTCGCGCAGGCGCGGTCGATGGGCTACACCGAGCCGGACCCGCGCGATGATCTTTCGGGTGTGGATGTGGCGCGCAAGCTGGTGATCCTCGCCCGCGAAGCCGGCCACGCGCTCAGCCTGGAACAGGTACAGGTGGAAAGCCTGGTGCCGGCGCTGCTGCGCGATGGCAGCGTGGATGAGTTCATGGCGCGGCTGGGTGAGTCTGATGCCAGCCTGCTGCAGCGCCTGCAGGACGCGCGGGCGCGGGGGGCGGTGCTGCGCTATGTGGCACAGCTGGGTGCCGATGGCGCCTCGGTTGGCCTGCAGGAACTGCCGGCCGATCATGCCTTCGCCAACCTGCGGCTGACCGACAACGTGGTCCAGTTCCGCACCCGCCGTTACTGTGATAACCCGCTGGTGGTGCAGGGGCCGGGCGCCGGCCCGGAAGTCACCGCGGCGGGTGTGTTTGCCGACCTGCTGCGGGTCGCGGCCGGTGAAGGAGCGCGCCTGTGATCGCACGTGCGTTCGCGCCTGCCTCGGTGGCCAACGTGGCGGTGGGCTTCGATATTCTCGGCCATGCCATTGCCGGCATTGGCGATACCGTGAGCGTGCGCCGCATCGATGAACCGCTGGTGCGCATCGAGGCGATCCGCGGCAGTGCCATTGAGTTGCCGCTGGATGCGGCTGGAAACACTGCGGGTGCAGCGTTGATGTCGCTGCGCGCAGGGCTGGGCCTGGACTTCGGTTTCGCGGTGGAGATCGACAAGGGCATTCCGTTCGGTTCCGGCATGGGCGGTTCGGCAGCGTCGAGTGTCGCGGCGCTGGTCGCCGCCAACGCGCTGCTGGATGTGCCGCTGTCGCGCGAGGCGTTGTATCCGTTTGCGCTGGATGGCGAGGCGGTGGCCAGTGGTGGCCGCCACGGTGACAACGTGGGGCCGCTGCTGCTGGGTGGTCTTGCGCTGTGCACGGCCGACCGGCTGCTGCCGATTCCGGTGCCGGCTACCTGGCACAGCCTGCTGGTGCATCCGCATGCGGTGCTGGAAACACGCCGCGCACGCCAGGCCCTGCAGGGCAGCTATGCGCTGGGCGAGTTCGTGGCGCAGAGCGCGAACCTCGCACTGGTGCTCAGTGGTTGCCATCGCAGCGATGCCGCACTGGTGCGCGCGGGACTGCGCGACGTGCTGGTCGAACCGCGACGGGCCGGATTGATTGCCGGCTTCGAAGCCGCACGTGATGCGGCGCTGTCGGCCAATGCAATGGGCGCGGGCATTTCCGGTGCCGGTCCCAGCGTGTTCGCCTGGTTCGAGGATGCCGACCAGGCGCGTACCGCCGCCACACCGGTGCAGGCCGCATTTGCAGCCGCAGGTTTCGACAGTGACGCCTGGGTGTCGCCGCTGGATGCACCGGGAGCTCGCTTGTGCTGAATCCTTCCCCTTTACTGGATACCGAACCCATGCAATTTGTTTCGACCCGCGGCCAGTCTCCGGCCGTTGGCCTCAGCGCGGCGATCGCCGCCGGATTGGCGCCTGATGGTGGGCTGTACGTTCCGCAGATGCTGCCGGCGCCACGCGAGCTACAGGCCGGGGCGACCCTGGCCGATACCGCCGCCGATCTGCTGATGCCGTTCTTTGCTGGCGACGCGCTGGAGTCTGCACTGCCATCGATCTGCCGCGAGGCGTTCGACTTTCCGGTACCGCTGCGCCCGCTGGGCGACGGTGACCATGTGCTGGAGCTGTTCCATGGGCCGACGGCGGCGTTCAAGGACATCGGCGCGCGCTTCCTGGCCGGTACGCTGTCGCGGCTGCAGGCCGGCAAGGACCGTGACCTGACCATTGTCGTGGCCACGTCCGGCGATACCGGTGCCGCCGTTGCGGCGGCGTTCCATCGCCAGCCCGGCGTGCGCGTGGTGGTGCTGTATCCGGATGGCCGCGTATCTCCGCGCCAGGCGCATCAGCTCGGTTGTTTCGGCGACAACATCCAGGCCCTGCGCGTGGCGGGTGCGTTCGACGATTGCCAGGCGATGGTCAAGCAGGCACTGGCTGACCGCGAACTGCAGGCGCAGGTGCCGTTGAGTTCGGCCAACAGCATCAGCCTGGGCCGACTGCTGCCGCAGATGAGCTACTACGCGCATGCAGCGTTGAGCCACTACGCCGCGCATCGTCGCCGGCTCAACCTGGTGGTGCCGACCGGCAACCTGGGCAATGCGATGGCGGCCGTGCTGGCGCGCGCGCTGGGCGTGCCGATCGGTCAGATCGTGCTGGCCACCAATGCCAATGCCGTGCTGCCGGTGTACTTCAATGGCGGCGACTACCAGCCGCAGGCCAGTGTGGCGACGGTGGCCAATGCAATGGACGTGGGTGCGCCGAGCAACTTCGAGCGACTGCGCTGGCTCTACCACGGCGACGACGCGGAACTGCGTGCTGCGTTCCGCGCGTTCGCGGTGGATGACGTGACCATCCGCGCGACGATTGCGGCAGCGCATGCCAGCCGCAGCGAGCTGTTCTGCCCGCACACGGCGACGGCGGTGAAGGTGCTGCAGGACCTGCGTGCACGCGGTGCCAAGGGCGACTGGGCGGTGGTGGCCACGGCGCATCCGGCCAAGTTCGAAGCCGTGGTCGAGCCGTTGATCGGCGAAGCGGTGGCGGTGCCGCCTGCACTGGATGCGTTGCTGCAGCGGCCGGCGCACGCCGAACCGCTCGCGGCTGACTATGCCGCGCTGCGCGACGTGCTGCTGCGCTGATCGGAGAGGGGCGCGGTTGCCGGCCAGCGGCCGGCACTACCCGGAAGGGGCTCTGGTACAGGCCGGCGCGGGGGCGGGCCCCCCTTCAACCCCCGAGGGGGCGGTGGAACCCAGAGCCGGGCGGCGTCGCCTCCCCCGCGCGGGGGCGCTGTCGCGC
>NZ_JCAFWP010000006.1:0-121792 GCF_059295135.1 Stenotrophomonas sp. INTA L402-1 | reverse complement strand
ATATGTGTATAAGAGACAGCATGTAAGCTCGGTCGCCGCATCCATGCGGCTCACGCCCCCGCAACCGGACCCACCCCGCCTTCGAGAGTTTTCCGCGATCTGTCGAATCTCATTCGATCAATTTCGATATCTGACGGGTTTCGACGATGAATGATGTGGATGTTCGATCCGTCATCGGGAAATTGTCAGGGGTGGGACGGTGTGGGTGGGCAGGACCGTTGGCGCCATGGATGGCGCCATCGAGCCCCCAGGGACGGGTTTACGGCGTGTCCTGCCCACCCACACCGTCCCGCCCAGCTCACAGACAACCCAGAGCCGGCTGTTGCTGTTGACGTTGCCCTGGCTTGAAGCAGGTGCAGGGCTGCAAGCCCTGCCGACCCCCCCACTACGGTAGGGTGGGTCGATGCCGCGCTGCAGCTTGGCGTCGACGCAGATTTGATTACACTTGAAACTTGTTTGCCCACGACTCCGGACACCCACCCATGAAGCTTGGTTCTTTGAAGGAAGGCGGCCGCGACGGCACCCTGATCGTCGTCTCGCGTGACCTGCGCCACGGCGTGCGCGCCACCGGCATTGCCGCCACCCTGCAGCAGGCCCTGGAGGACTGGAGCCACATCGCGCCGCGCCTGAACGCCCTGTACGAATCGCTCAACGCGGGCGACGCCGATGGCGTGTTCGACCTGGACCCGCAGGCGCTGGCCGCGCCGATGCCGCGTGCCTATGAGTTCGTCGATGGCAGCGCCTACCTGCCACATGTCGAGCGCGTGCGCCGCGCCCGTGGCGCCGAGGTGCCGGAGAGCTTCTACACCGACCCGCTGATGTACCAGGCGACCAGCGCCGGTTTCTACGGTCCGCGCGACGCGGTGAAGGTGGTCAGCGAGGACTACGGCATCGACCTGGAAGCAGAGATCGTGGTGATTACCGACGACGTGCCGATGGCCGCCACCCCGGAACAGGCCGCAGGCCATATCCAGCTGGTCGGCCTGGTCAACGATGTCTCGCTGCGCAACCTGATTCCGGGTGAGCTGGCCAAGGGCTTCGGCTTCCTGCAGTCCAAGCCGCGTTCGGCACTGTCGCCGGTGTTTGTCACCCCCGACGAGCTGGGCGCCGCGTGGCAGGACAGCAAGGTGCACCTGCCGCTGCTGACCCACATCAACGGCCAGTGGTTCGGTGCGCCGGAAGCGGGCGTGGACATGCAGTTCAACTTCGCCCAGTTGGTCGCGCATGCGGCCAAGACCCGTCCGCTCAGCGCCGGTACCATCGTTGGCTCGGGCACCATCGCCAACGAAGACACCAGCAAGGGTGCCTCCTGCTTTGCCGAACAGCGGGTGGTCGAAACCCTGCGCGACGGCAAGCCGAGTACGCCGTTCATGTCGTTCGGGGACGTGGTCCGCATCGAGATGCTCGATGCCGCCGGCAACAGCATCTTCGGTGCGATCGAGCAGCGCATCGAACAGGCGACCAGGCCCTGAGCAGGGAGGCGGCGATGGAGATCCCGGTCGACGACGGCATCGTGCTGTACACCTACTGGCGATCCAGCGCCGCCTACCGCGTGCGCATCGGCCTGGAGCTGAAGGGCCTGGCCTGGGAGGCGCGGCCGGTGCACCTGGTGCGCGACGGTGGCGAGCAGCACCTTGACGCCTATCGCGCGCTCAATCCGCAGCAGCTGGTGCCAACTCTGCTGCATGACGGGCATGCACTGACCCAGTCGCTGGCGATCCTTGAATACCTGGAAGAACGCTTCCCGCAGGTACCGCTGCTACCGGCCGATGCCGCCGGCCGTGCGCGGGTGCGTGCGCTGGCCCAGCTGGTGGCCTGCGACATCCACCCGATCAACAACCTGCGGGTGATGCAGTACCTGGAGCGCACCCTGCAGGTGCCGGCCGACGCCCGCACGCAGTGGACCCTGCACTGGATCGCCGAGGGTTTCGCTGCCATGGAGGCAATGCTGGCCAACAGCAGCGCGACGGGCACGTTCTGCCACGGCGACCGCCCCGGGCTGGCCGATATCTGCCTGCTGCCGCAGCTGTACAACGCGCATCGCTTCGGTCTGGACCTGGCGCCGTACCCGACCCTGCGCCGTATCGAAGCTGCCTGCCAGGCACTGGACGCCTTCGACCGCGCACGCCCGGAAAACCAGCCCGACGCCGCCTGAAAGTAGAGGGACGGAGGGGATCAGGTCGCAAGTGCATTCACGACTTAATCCCCTCCGTCCCCTTTTTGCAGCAGTTGCGCGAGATCATCGCGGAACAGTGCATAGGCCCGTTCGCGGCGCGCGCCATCGCCTTGCCGCAGCACCCACGCCGGGTGCACGGTGGCGTAGCCGCGGGTGCATTCCTCCAGCGTGTGCCAGCGTCCACGGTCGCGCGACAGATTGAAATCACGGCCAAATACCGAGGCTGCCGCGGTTGCGCCCAGGCAGACGATGAGCTGCGGCCGCACGCGCGCGATCTCGCCCATCAGCCACGGCCGGCAGGCCTGGATGTGGCGGCTTTCCGGCCGCTTGTGCAGCCGCACCTTGCCACGCCGCTCATGGTGGAAGTGCTTCACCGCGTTGGTCAGGTACAGCGTGGCGCGATCGATTCCCAGCTCTGCCAATGCGCGGTCCAGCAACTGGCCGGCAGGGCCGGCGAACGGCTGGCCGCGCAGATCCTCGGTATCGCCAGGCTGCTCGCCGATCACCATCACCCGCGCATCGGCCGGCCCCTGGCCGAACACCGTCTGCGTGGCGGTCTCCCACAGCGGGCACTGGCGGCAGGCGCTGGCCTGTTGTCGCAGCGTCTGCAGGCTGGCGGTATCTGGGCGCGCTGCCGCAGCGTCCCCACGCATGGGAATCCTGCGCTGGGGTGCCTGCGCGGGAC
Organism: Stenotrophomonas sp. INTA L402-1; assembly: GCF_059295135.1. Lineage (NCBI taxonomy): Bacteria > Pseudomonadati > Pseudomonadota > Gammaproteobacteria > Lysobacterales > Lysobacteraceae > Stenotrophomonas > Stenotrophomonas sp. INTA L402-1. Next base: position 118,931 of record NZ_JCAFWP010000006.1, on the reverse strand, counting down.
GGTCATGCATTTCCTGCACGCGGTCGGCCGCATCGCGCACCAAGCGTGGCAGCAGCTGGGCCTCCGGCAGGTGGCGCCAGTACTTTGCCGGCATCTCCTGCATCATCATGCGTGTATTGAGTCGCGCCGGATTGAAGATGTTGGCGTAGTAGGTCTGCCACAGTGATTCGCGCGCATCCTCGGCCGGGGCATCCTCGCGCCGTGCGCCGGGGCCGAAGGCAAGCGCCTGCCCGTCCCATGCGACACTGCGCGAAGGCGTGAGGATCGCCCAGCGCATGCCGGTGAAGCGGCGCGCGAAGAAGGGCGCGACCCGGTCGACAATGTGGTGCTGTGGCTCAAACCAGGCGATGAACGCATCAGGCTGGCCGGGCACCTCGCGGAAGCGCACGAATGCCTTCATCTTGTGCGTGTCACGGCGGACGGCCTGGGCGAGCGCCGTTGCGCGCAGGACATCGGCGTCGGCGGGGTTGCTCAGCACCGAACGCTCGCCATGGACGATGCGCCACAGCAGGCGATACAGCAAGGCCAGTCGCTGGGGGTCGCGATGGCACAGGCAGGTGGCCGCCAGTTCCAGGAAATCGCGGGCCACGTTGGGTGCACTGGCATCAGCCAGCATCGGCGCCCGCTGCACGGCCGGCGCATCCAGCAACGACGTTTCGCTCCCTCCCAGCCAGTCCAGCTGAGGCGGGGCCACGCCTCGCAGCAACGCTTCGCGCGCAGCATCGCGCCAGGCCTGCAGCGACCACTGCGGGTCCACCCGCAGCGACCAGCGCTGCGCGTCAGGCGGCGGGCGGTGCATCAAACAGCGATCCCTGACGAGGCGGTGGGGCCAACTGCGCGCGCAGCGCCGCCGGATCGTCCAGCGATTTGCGTGGATGGTGGTCAGCCAGCTGCACAAACGGAAGCAGTTTGCTCATCGGTGCCTTCAGGCGTGCTACATCGGCAACCCGCAGGCGACCGTGGCGGCGTGCCATCAGCACCCGTTTCACGTTGCGCACGCCCAGCCCGGGTACGCGAAGCAGCATTTCCTTCGGCGCACGGTTGAGATCCACAGGAAAGCGCTCGGGGTGACGGATCGCCCAAGCCATTTTCGGGTCGATATCCAGGTCGAGCATGCCGTCCTGGGTGGTATCGGTAATCTCATCCACGCCGTACCCGTAGAAGCGCAGCAACCAGTCGGCCTGGTAGAGGCGATGTTCGCGCTGCAGCGGAGGCGGTTGCAGTGGCAGCTGCCGGCTGGCGTCCGGAATCGGGCTGAACGCGGAGTAGTACACCCGGCGCATGCGGTAGTTGCCGTACAGCGCATCGGCGCTGGCCAGGATCTGTTGGTCGTTGGCCCCGTCCGCGCCGACGATCATCTGCGTGCTCTGCCCGGCGGGTGCGAAACGGGGAGGGCGTGGACTGCGGTTGGCCCTCGGTGCCATCGCAGGGGGGGCTTTGCGCGCCTCCTTGGCTTCCTCGATGCGCCAGCGTAGTTCGCCCATCGCGCCGCGTATCGAATGCACCGTCTTCTCCGGCGCCAAGGCGCTCAGGCCGGCTTCGGTCGGCAGTTCCACGTTGATGGACAGGCGGTCGGCATAGCGCCCGGCACTGGCCAGCAGCTCCGGCGAGGCCTCGGGAATGGTCTTGAGGTGGATGTAGCCGGCGTAGCGGTGTTCTTCGCGCAGCTGCCGGGCCACTTCCACCATCTGTTCCATGGTGTAGTCCGCATTGCGGATGATGCCGCTGGACAGGAACAGGCCCTCGATGTAGTTGCGCTTGTAGAAGTCCAGGGTGAGTGTGACCACCTCGTCCACGCTGAAACGTGCGCGGGGCACGTTGCTGGAGACGCGGTTCACGCAATAGGCGCAGTCGTAGATGCAGAAGTTGGTCAGCAGGATCTTCAGCAACGAAACGCAGCGGCCATCGGGCGTGTAGCTGTGACAGATGCCCATGCCCTCGGTGCTGCCGATACCGCCACTGACGCGCGAATCGCGCTTGCCCGAGCCGCTGGAGGCGCAGGAGGCATCGTACTTGGCGGCATCGGCCAGAATGGCCAGCTTGCGGATGGTTTCCATTGAGGAAACCTACGGATGAGGGGTCTCATTGGATGAGATCGCCCCTGAATTCTTCAGGAAAAGGGGACGGAGGGGATTAAGTCGTAAATGCACTTACGACTTAATCCCCTCCGTCCCCTTTTTCGTGCGGTCAGAACCCGTGAGTGATGCTTGGCTGCCCGGCTGAGAAATCCGCATACGGGTCGTGCTCGCCGCTGCTGCCTTCGGACAGGCGGAACTTCAGGGCCAGGCCATCGCGCGAGTCGGCCGCGCGCAGCGCTTCCTCCTGCTCGATGATGCCGGCCTTGGCCAGACGGAACAGGCACTGGTCGAAACTCTCCATGCCTTCCTCCAGCGAGCCTTCCATCGCCGCCTTGATCTCGTGCACCTGGCCGCGACGCAGCAGGTCACGGATCATCGGCGTATTGATCAGGACCTCGGTGGCTGGCAGCCGGCGGCCTTCCTTGTTCTTCACCAGGCGCTGGCTGACCACCGCGCGCAGGTTCAGCGCCAGGTTCATCAGCACATTCTTGTGCGCGCTTTCCGGGAAGAAGTTGAGGATGCGCTCGATGGTCTGGTCGGCATTGTTGGAGTGCAGGGTGGCCAGGCACAGGTGACCGGTCTCGGCGAAGGCGATCGCCGCCTCCATCGTTTCCGCATCCAGGATCTCGCCTATCAGGATCACGTCCGGCGCTTCACGCATCGCGTTCTTCAGCGCGTTGTGGAAGGCATGGGTGTCCAGCCCGACCTCGCGCTGGTTGACGATCGACATCTTGTGCTTGTGCAGGTACTCGATCGGGTCCTCGATGGTGAGGATGTGGCCGGTGGTGGTGCTGTTGCGGTGGTCGATCATCGACGCCAGCGAGGTGGACTTGCCGGAACCGGTGGACCCCACCACCAGCACCAGCCCACGCGGGGTCATGATGACGTCCTTCAGCACCTGCGGCAGGTTCAGCTCCTCGATGCTCGGGATGCGGCTGCGGATGGCGCGGATGACCATGCCCACTTCGCCGCGCTGCTTGAACACGTTGACGCGGAAGCGCCCGGCATCGGGCAGGGCGATGGCCATGTTGAGCTCCAGCTCGCGCTCGAACTGCGGCACCTGGCCTTCGTCCATCAGCGAGTAGGCGATCTTCTTGACCATGCCCGGCGGCAGGCCGGTGTTGCCCAGCGGATAAAGCTTCCCCTCGATCTTGATGTAGACCGGTGCTCCGGTGGTCAGGAACATGTCCGAAGCGTTCTTTTCGGTCATCAGCTTCAGGAAGTAGCCGATATCCATTGCGAATTTTCCCCAACGAAACGGCCGACGCCCGTTGCCAGCACGGTGTCGGCTTGACGACAATGGCCGTGAACCGACAACCGGTACGGCCTCCCCAATGAAACGACTTAGCTTCGCACGAATGCGCCATGGCCTGTATGTGATGGCGTTTGCATTCGCACTGTCTGCCCCCGCCTGGGCGCAGGACGGCGCACTGGAACTGGCCCAGGCCCGGCAGGCGGTCGACAAGGCCACCCAGGCCGACGCCGACCAGTACGCCCCGGACCTGATCGGGCTGGCCCGGCAGGGGTTGGAACAGGCCCAGCGTGCTGCCGGCGACCGCCGCGAGCGCAAGAACGCCCCGGCGATCGCCCTGCGCGCCGCTGCCGATGCCGACCTGGCCCGCGCCCGCAGCGAGGAAGCCACCGTCACCGCGCAGCTGCAGCTGCGCCGCAACGAGGTCAACCAGCTGCAACGCCAGCTGTCGACCGGGGAGGACCGCCGGTGAAGCCGATGACTGCCGCAACCCTGGCTGCCCTGCTGACGCTGCCGACCCTGGCCCTGGCCGCCGACAACCCGATGGTGGCGCAACTGAGCCAGCGTCTGATGGCCATCCAGGCCAATCCCGACACGGCTGAGCTGGGCGCCTTCGAGCGCATGCAGGCCCAGCAGGCCATCGCCACCTTGGACAAGGCCAAGCGCCGCGACCAGGAGCTGGCCACCTACCTGGCCGAGCGCCGGGTGGAGATTGCCGAGACTGCCGTGCGTGCCGCACTGGCCGCGCGTGAGGTCGATCGCCTCGAGCGCACCCGCAGTGATCTGCTGATCGAGGCCAGCCGCCGCGATGCCGCCCGTGCCCGCCAGGAGGCCGAGCAGCTGCGCATGCAGGCGCAGATGCAGGCCGAGGAGGCTGAGCGCCTGCGCCAGGCCGCCGAGGCCGAGACCCTGGCCCGCCAGGATGCCGAGAATGCCCTGACCAGTGTGGCCGGCAAGCAGCAGCAGCGCCTCAGCGCTGCCCAGCAGAACGCTGCCAAGCTGGCCCGCGAGGAAGCCGAGCTGGTATCCGGGCAGAAGCTGCCGGGCTCGAAGTTCGATGGCCGTGGCGAGGTCTTCACCTTCAATGGTGACGCATTCGCCGCTGGCGCCTCCAGCCTGTCCGGTGGGGCCCGCAACCAGGCCAAGGCGCTGGCCGAGTACCTGAACATCGGCAAGAAGGGCCGCCTGCGCATCGAGGCCTATGACAGCGCCAACGGGGTCGGTCAGAAGCGTGCCGAGGCCCTGCGCGATGCCCTGGTCGCGGCGGGTGTCGCGAGCAACCGGATCCAGCTCAGCGGCAAGAAGGCGGCGTCCACCCGGGCACGCTCGGCCGAGGTCATCATCGCCCCGTAATTGCTTGATATTGTTTGTTTTTCGTTGCGATGAGCATTCAGCCTGAACCCCGCCCCGGCGGGGTTCGGTCTTTTTGCCGCAGGGGTCTTGTACCCCGCCTTGAGCAGGCGTAGGGTCAATCGTCCGGGACGCAATGCCGCGGACCGGACGATGGGAGGGCCGGGCCGATGCAAACAGGGCGCGAACCGCAGCAGATCGACGTGCGCAGGCCAGTGCCGCAGGTCGTTGCAGGCGTCCAGGTGGCCATCGACCGGCGCTCCTCCATGAACAACGCCCCGTGCCTTGCGGCCGGGGCGTTCGTGTATCTGTCGAAGGAGGTCCATCATGTTTGAAGATCAGCCCCAGAGCGAGATCGACGCCCGTCGCGCGCGTGATCCGGAGTTCAGGGCACTCCATGACCAGCACCGCAAGTTGAACAAGAAGTGCATGGACGCGGAGTTGGGTGTACTCCCGATCGATGATGTCACCCTGGGTCGCATGAAGCGCGAGAAGCTGCTGGCCAAGCAACGACTTCTGCGGATGTACGAAACACCGCTCCCAATGACGTCCCCCACGCTTTGACGCACCCCGTCACGCCCGGAACGGCGTGACCCGGCCATCGATGGCCCCGCCGGGCGCTCCTGCCCCGGCATCGCGGCACCGCCGATGAGGCGGCCGCGCCAAGGCACCACAGGCCGTGGTGCCTTGGCCTGCAGGCACAGCTCACCGATGCGGGCGGTACCGGTCTCCTCGTCGATCCGGGGCTGTCCGCATCTCTTTTTACGGTGGACGGGCTGCGGCCCTGCCGACCTGACTTTCATCGCCATCCGTCGGATAATCATCGGTCCGGCCCTGTGCGGCGCGAACCGAAAGTCCTCCGAATGCCCATCCATTCTTCCGTCCTCGAACTCATCGGCCAGACCCCGATCGTCAAGGCCCAGCGCCTGGACACCGGCGTCTGCGAGCTCTACCTGAAGCTGGAGAGCGCCAACCCGGGCGGATCGATCAAGGATCGCATCGGCCTGTCGATGATCGAGGCGGCGGAAAAGCGCGGCGACCTGAAGCCCGGTGCCACCCTGGTCGAGGGCACGGCTGGCAACACCGGCCTGGGCCTGGCGCTGGTGGCCCAGCAGAAGGGCTATAAGCTCATTCTGGTCGTTCCCGACAAGATGAGCCGGGAAAAGATCTTCAATCTGAAGGCGATGGGCGCCGAAGTGCGCCTGACCCGCTCTGACGTGGCCAAGGGCCATCCGGAGTACTACCAGGACCTGGCCAAGACCATCGCCGAGCAGACCCCGGGCGCCTACTTCATCAACCAGTTCGGCAACCCGGACAATCCGGCCGCGCATGAATTCGGTACCGGCCCGGAAATCCTCGAACAGATGGGCGGTGACCTCGACGCGATCGTGTTCGGCTGTGGCAGTTCCGGCACCATGACCGGCCTGTCGCGTGCCTTCGCCAAGCTGTCGCCGAAGACCGAACTGGTGCTGGCCGATCCGGTCGGTTCGATCCTGGCCGAGTACATCAACGACGGCAATCTGAACGACAAATCGGGCAGCTGGCTGGTGGAAGGCATCGGCGAGGACTTCCTGCCTTCGATCTCCGATTTCAGCCGCGTCAAGAAGGCTTATGCCATCAGCGATGCCGAGAGCTTCCACACCGCACGCGAACTGCTGGGCAAGGAAGGCATCCTGGGGGGGTCGTCCACCGGCACCCTGCTGGCCGCCGGCCTGAAGTACTGCAAGGAGCAGACCACGCCGAAGAAGGTGCTGGTGCTGGTGCCGGATACCGGCAACAAGTACCTGTCGAAGATGTACAACGACTACTGGATGTTGGACAACGGTTTCCTGCAGCGCCCGCAGCATGGCGACCTGCGCGACCTGATCCTGCGCCCGTACGGCCAGCGCGACACCGTGGTGATCGGCCCGAACGACCTGCTGACCACCGCCTACCAGCGCATGAAGCTGTACGACGTATCGCAGCTGCCGGTGATGGACGGCGAGCAGCTGGTCGGCATCGTCGACGAAAGCGACGTGTTGCTGCACGTGTATGGCGATGAGGCACGCTTCCGCGACACCGTCGCCACCGCGATGGTCAGCAAGCTGGACCGGCTGGACGTGAAGTCGCCGATCGAGGCGCTGCTGCCGGTGTTCGACCGCGGCCAGGTGGCGATCGTGATGGACGGCGACACTTTCCTGGGCCTGATCACCCGTATCGACCTGCTGAACTATCTGCGTCGTCGCGTGCAGTAAGCCGCTGATCGCAGACGTTAGCTACTGAATCCTGGTTTATCCGCGTCAAAGGTCGTTAAGGCCGCGCTGGTAGACTTCCGCACCTTCGATGGCGCCGTGCGTCGGCGCCCCTCAGGAAAGAACATGTCCAACGCAACTTCCCAGGATCGCGCCCTGGCCCTGGCTACCCTGGCCATCCACGGTGGCCAGTCGCCCGACCCCAGCACCGGCGCGGTGATGCCGCCGATCTACGCCACCTCGACCTACGCCCAGTCCAGCCCGGGCGAGCATCAGGGCTTCGAGTACTCGCGCACCCACAACCCGACCCGCTTCGCCTATGAGCGTTGCGTGGCGTCGCTGGAAGGGGGCACCCGCGGCTTTGCCTTCGCTTCGGGCATGGCGGCCAGCTCGACCGTGATCGAGCTGCTGGACGCCGGCAGCCATGTGGTGGCAATGGACGATATCTACGGCGGCAGCTTCCGTCTGTTCGAGCGCGTGCGTCGCCGCACCGCCGGGCTGGATTTCAGCTTCGTCGACCTGACCGATCTGGCCGCGTTCGAGGCCTCCATCACGCCGAAGACGAAGATGGTGTGGATCGAGACCCCGACCAACCCGATGCTGAAGATCGTCGACATCGCTGCGGTCGCTGCCATCGCCAAGCGCCATGGCCTGATCGTCGTCGTCGACAACACCTTCGCCTCGCCGATGCTGCAGCGCCCGCTGGAGCTGGGCGCTGACCTGGTCCTGCATTCGGCCACCAAGTATCTCAATGGCCACTCGGACATGGTCGGCGGCATGGTCGTGGTCGGCGACAACGCCGAACTGGCCGAGCAGATGGCCTTCCTGCAGAACTCGGTGGGTGGCGTGCAGGGCCCGTTCGACAGCTTCCTGGCCCTGCGTGGCCTGAAGACCCTGCCGCTGCGCATGAAGGCACACTGCGCCAATGCGCTGGCCCTGGCACAGTGGCTGGAGAAGCACCCGGCCGTGGAAAAAGTGATCTACCCGGGCCTGGCCTCGCACCCGCAGCATGAGCTGGCCGGCAAGCAGATGGCCGGTTACGGCGGCATCGTTTCGATCGTGCTCAAGGGCGGTTTCGAGGCGGCCAAGCGCTTCTGCGAGAAGACCGAACTGTTCACTCTGGCCGAGTCGCTGGGCGGCGTGGAAAGCCTGGTCAACCACCCGGCGGTGATGACGCATGCCTCGATCCCGGTCGCGCGGCGGGAGCAGCTGGGCATCAGTGATGCGCTGGTAAGGCTGAGCGTGGGTGTGGAGGAGTTGGGGGATCTGCAGGTGGATCTGGAAAGGGCGCTGGCGGGCGCCGCGGAATGAGCGGCATCCAAGCCGAGTTCGGCAGTTCGCCGGGTGCGCTCGTCCGCAGCTTGGTCTCCAATCGCATGCTGATCTGGCAGTTGACCCAGCGTGAGGTCATCAGCCGGTATCGAGGTTCGGTCTTCGGGCTGGCGTGGTCCTTCTTCAATCCATTGTTGATGCTGGCGGTCTACACCTTCGTTTTCTCGGTGGTGTTCAAGGCGCGCTGGGGCGTGGAAACCAGCAACCATGGTGATTTCGCCGTAATCCTGTTCGTCGGCATCATCGTCCACGGCGTGTTCGCCGAGTGCATCAACCGTGCCCCGGGGCTGATACTCAACAGTGCCAGCTACGTGAAGCGCGTCGTGTTCCCGCTGGAGACCCTGCCGTGGGTCGCGATGGGTGCCACCCTGTTCCATTCGATGGTTTCGGTGGTGGTCCTGCTGATCGCCCAGCTGCTCCTGCGCGGCTCGATCCCGCTGACCGCACTGTGGCTGCCGGTGGTGATCCTCCCGCTGGTGGTCGGCACCATGGGTGTGTCCTGGCTGCTGGCGGCACTGGGTGTCTACCTGCGTGACATCGGCCAGGTCACCGGCATCGTCACCACGGTGATGCTGTTCATGGCACCGGTGCTTTATCCGGTGCAGGCCCTGCCGGAGACGCTGCAGCCGTACATCTATCTCAACCCGCTCACGTTCATCATCGAACAGGCACGTGAGGTCCTGCTGTGGGGTCATGTCCCGGACTTCATCGGGCTGGGCAAGTACGCAGTAGGCGCTGCGCTTGTCGCGTGGTTCGGTTTTGCGACGTTCCAGAAAATGCGCCGGGGGTTTGCGGATGTCCTCTGATCCCTCCAGCGATGTCGCCATCCGGGTCAGCGGCGTCACCAAGTGTTTCCAGATCTATGGCCAGCCGCACCAGCGGCTGAAGCAGGCCGTGCTGCCGCGCCTGCGTCGAGCCGCGGGCCTTGCGCCGCGCCGTTACTACGATGAATTCTGGGCGCTGAAGGGCGTCGATTTCGAAGTGAGACGCGGTGACACGGTCGGCATCATCGGCCGCAACGGGTCGGGCAAGTCCACGCTGCTGCAGATCATCTGCGGCACCCTGCAGGCCACCTCTGGAACGGTCGAGGTCAAGGGGCGCGTGGCGGCCCTGCTGGAGCTCGGCGCGGGGTTCAACCCGGAGTTCAGCGGGCGCGAGAACGTCTACCTGAGCGCCTCGATCCTCGGCCTGACGCGCGAGCAGATCGACGCCCGGTTCGACGACATTATCGCCTTCGCTGACATCGGCAATTTCGTCGACCGGCCGGTGAAGACCTACTCCAGCGGCATGTACGTGCGACTGGCGTTCGCGGTCATCGCGCACGTCGATGCGGACATCCTGGTCATCGACGAAGCGCTGGCCGTGGGCGATGCCATCTTCGTGCAGAAGTGCATGCGCTTCCTGCGCAAGTTCCGCGAAACTGGCACGCTGCTGTTCGTCAGCCATGACACCTCCTCGGTGCTCAATTTCTGCCAGAGCGCGGTGTGGCTCAACCGTGGCGACATGGTCATGCACGGTACTGCCGAAGACACCTGCAACGCCTACATCGAGTACTGTTCGCAGGAGGTGTACGGCGACACGGTGAAGCTGACCTCGCGCCAGGCATCGCGTGATGCGGCGTCGGCCAAGCCGCGGCCCAAGGCCCAGGTGGAGCAAGACACGCGCCTGGAAATGTTCGACAACGTGGCCAATTCGGCTGGCTGGCATTCCGGTGTCGCCAGCATCGATTCGGTGCTGCTCAGCGATCCGCAGGGCGAAACCCTCACCTCGTTCGCTGGTGGCGAGGATGTGCTTCTGCGTGTGCGCGCCACTGCACACCAGGCGCTGTCCAGTCCGTTGATCGGTTTCTTCGTGAAGGACCGGCTGGGTCAATCGCTGTTCGGTGAGCACACCTTCACCTACATCCAGCCGCCGATGCAGGTCGAGGCCGGTACGACGCTTGAGGCCAGTTTCCGCTTCACGTTGCCGATGCTGCCCAACGGCGATTACTCGATGACCGTTTCCATTGCCGACGGTGATCCGTTTGCCAATACCCAGCACGCGTGGCTGCATGACGCTGTGCTGATCAGGGTCGCTTCGCCCAAGCTGCGTTATGGCCTGGTGGGCATTCCCTTCGATGAGGTCACCATGAAGCGGGTAGGGAGGGCGGAATGAACCATGGCTTTATTCCGCCGCTGACCACCGACGACACGCGCGTCAGCATCGGCCGCTTCACCTACGGCGGTGCTACGTTCAAGCTGTGGAGCGCAGGCGAGCGCATCGAAGTGGGTGCGTTCTGTTCCTTCGCAGAAGACGTGCTGATCTTCGGTGGCGGCGAGCACCGCATGGACTGGGTCACCACCCATCCGTTGCGCATCGCGTTCAATTCGCCGGGCGCGGGCCAAGACGGGCATCCGCATAGCAAGGGCGTGACCCGAATCGGCAACGATGTGTGGATTGGCCATGGCGCACTGGTTCTCTCCGGAGTGACGGTGGGCCACGGCGCCTGCATCGGGGCCGGTGCTGTGGTCAGCAGGGACATCCCGCCCTACGCCATCGTCGCGGGCAACCCCGGCCGTGTTGTGCGCATGCGCTTCAGTGAGGCGCAGATCGAGCAGTTGCTGCAGATAGCTTGGTGGAACTGGCCGGTGGAGCGGATCAAGCAGTTCGAATCGCTGCTGTGCAGCCCCAGCATCGACGCATTCATTACGGCCGCGCTGGCCGACCCGGACGCTGCGGCGTCGTTCACGTGATAGAGACTGAGATGATCGATTTCCCGTTGTCGTCGAACATGCTGATGATGCCCCGCAAGCTCCCGCACAGCGCGTGGCTCGGGCACATTCCCTTCGCCAGCTGGCTGGTGGAAGTGGTGCGGCCAAAGAGCATCGTGGAGCTGGGTACGCACAACGGCGCCTCGTTCCTTGCCTTCTGTCAAGCGGTGGAAACCCAGCAGGTCAGTACGCGGGTGTTCGCGGTGGATACCTGGGAAGGCGACGAGCATGCCGGTTTCTACGGCAATGAAATCTATGCCGAGCTCCGCGATTACCAGCAGCGCCACTACGCGGGCATTTCCGAGATGATGCGGATGCGCTTCGACCAGGCGCTGGAGTACTTCGCGGATGGATCGGTCGACGTCCTGCATGTGGACGGTCTGCATACCTACGAAGCCGTCCGCGAAGACTTCGAGACGTGGCGCAGCAAGCTGTCGCCGCGCGCAGTGGTGTTGTTCCACGACAGTTGCGTGCGCGAGCGCGGATTTGGCGTGTGGCAGTACTGGAGCGAGATCTCCTCGCAGTTCCCGTCGTTTGAATTCACCCACACCCATGGGCTGGGCGTGCTGCTGGTGGGCGAGGAGCAGCCGCAGGCACTGCTGCAACTCGCCCAGGCTGCTCGTGATGGCCAGTTCGCTACCATTAACCAGTTCTTCGATGCCTTGGGTCGCAACATCAAGAACGTGGAAGAGATCGAACGGGTGAACCAGGGCCTGACCGCCGCCCATGGCGAGATCGGGCGGCTCAACGCCGAGGAAGCACGCCTGCGCGCGCTGCTGGAAAAGAGCAGCGACGCCACCGAGGAGCATTACGCGATAGTGGAGTCGCAGTTGCCGAGCCTGGCCCAGGGCCTGTCACTGCTGGAGCGTCGCGTCATCGAAGGGATGAGCGAGACGCGCCAGGCGCTGGACCATTCCCGTGAAGCCTCGGTCGCCAATGTGGTGGCGTCGGTGATCCCGCGCCTGGACGAGCAGGACCGGAAACTCAATCTCCTCGTGCGCCCGTGGTGGCGCCGTGCCCTTGGCCGCTGAACAAACAGGATCCCGCAAGGCATCTACATGTCCATCGACAAGACCCTACTCAAGCGTGGCCTCAAGCGGGTGGCGGCAAAGGTGCTGTCCATCAACTGGTTCGCACCGGTTCCCGATCGCCTGAAGCTGCTGGTTGCCCGTCGGGCGGGGTGCTGTGACTGGCACTGGTATGCGCGTTTCATCCTGCGTTCGCCCGGGGCGGCCGCCGAAGGCCCCGGCCACTTCCTGTCCTTTGGCGATGCCGAAGGGAAGTCACCGAGCCCGCTGTTCGACCCGGCCTGGTACTGCGCACGTTTCGGCCTCAGGGCGTCCCCGCTTGATGCCCTGATGCAGTACATCTGCATCGGCGACCGCCTCGGCCTGGCACCCAGCCCGTGGTTCGATCCGCGCTACTGCCGGCGCACCGCACCGTCGTCCAGCGGCCTGCGGCCGGTGCTCGGCCAGTACCTGGTGGATTACCACAACTCGGGAACGCCACACCCGTTGTTCGACCAGGACTGGTACCTCAACCAGTACCCGGACGTGCGCGACAGCGGCGCCAATCCGTTGGTGCATTTCCTCTACGACGGCATTCCCGAAGGGCGCCTGCCCAATCCGTACTTCGCGCCGGCGTGGTATCTGGAAACCTATCCGGATGTGGGAGGCAACGACCCGTTCGCACATTTCTTCGCGCATGGCGCGGCGGAAGGACGCAGCCCGGGACCCGAATTCAACGCGCGACAGTATATGGACCAGAATCCGGATGTTGCGCTGACTGGCATGAACGCGCTGGCGCACTACCTGGCGGTGGGGCGCCGCGGTGGTCGCGAGCTGGGCAAGCGCCCCTTCTCGCTGTCCGATCTTGCCGCGCCCGTGGCGCCTGCCGACGCGCCGCTCCAGGACGGCGTGGTTGACATCGTCCTGCCGGTCTACCGCGGCCTGGAAGAGACGCGCAACTGCATCGATTCGGTGCTGCGCTCACACAACCGCAGCCGTACCCGGCTGCACATCTACAACGACTGCTCGCCCGAGCCGGAAGTGACCGCCTACCTGCGTGAGCTGGCCAGCCGCGAGCCGTCGGTACGCCTGGCCGAGAACCCGCAGAACCTGGGCTTCGTGCTGACCGTCAATGCCGGCATGGCGCACGCCCTGCAGCAGGCCGACAGCATCGGTGCTCTCCTGCTCAACAGTGACACGATCGTGACCGGTGACTGGGTCGACCGCATGGTTGCCCACCTAGGGGCCAATGTCGGCTCGGTCACGGCGCTTTCCAACAACGCTACGATCTGCAGCTATCCCCAGCTGGGCGCCAACGCGCTGCCGAAGGCGATGGATGCGTCGGCGCTGGACCACCTGACCCGCCGCATCAATGCCGGTGTGGCCGTGGATGTTCCCACCGGCGTCGGCTTCTGCATGCTGATCTCCCGCGCCGCGCTGGAAAAGGCCGGCCTGTTCGATGCCGAGGCTTTCGGCAAGGGCTACGGCGAGGAGAACGACTTCTGCATGCGCTCGGGTCGTCTCGGTTTCCGCCATCGCTTGGCCATGGACGTGTTCGTCGAACACGTGGGTGAAGTGAGCTTCGCCGACGACAGCAAGCCCGGCAAGATCATCGCGCAGAAGATCATCGACGAGCGCTACCCCGATTACGGTTCGCAGGTTGCCCGGTTCTGTTCGATGGATCCGGGCTTCTCGGCGCGCGTGCGGCTGACCCTGGAGGTCTGGAAGGCGAGGGCGCGTCCGGTCTCGGTGCTGTTGACCCACACCTGGGGCGGAGGCACCGAGCGTGCCGTGCAGGCCATGCGTGCCTCGCTGGCCGAAACCGGCGAAGTGGTGATCGTACGGCCGATGGAGGACAACAACGGGTCGGGGCTGGTCAACGTCAGCCATGCATCGGACTTCGATGGCTTCGAGTTCCTGTTCCGCTACCGCACGCCCGACGAGCTGGCCGGGATGCTGCAGGCACTGGGCACCGGGACGCTGCAGATCCACCATCTGGTCGGGTTTGGCCCGTCGGTGCGTCGCGCGGTGGCGCTGACCGGGCTGCCCTACAGCTTCCACGTGCATGACAACTATGCGATCTGTCCGCAGATCACCCTGACCGATGCTACCGGCAACTACTGCGGCGAGCCTGGTGAAAACGGCTGTGACAGTTGCATCGCCGAGCGCCCGTCCAACGGCGCGGCGGACATCCGCAACTGGCGCGCCAACAACCAGTGGCCGCTGCTGGGTGCGCAGGCCGTGTTCGCACCGAGCCGGGATGCGGCGCAGCGCATGCAGCGCTACACCGGCATTCCCGTGCAGGCCGTGTACCACGAGTCGAGCATCGACACGAATCCGGGCCGGCTTGGGCGAGGCGCGCGGCCGTACCGGGTGCTGCTGCTGGGTGTGATGGCCGCGCACAAGGGGCTGAATCACCTGCTGGCCATTGCCGAGGAAGCGCGACGTGTGCGTGCACCGCTCGCGTTCCACGTGATCGGCTATCCACAGACGGACATGCCCAGGAACCCGGGATTCAGCTGGAGCGGTCCCTATGCGGAGCAGGACCTGGACGAGCTGATCGAGGCGCACGACCCCGATGCGTTCCTGTTCCTTTCCCAGGCCCCGGAAACCTATTCCTACACCCTGTCGCACGCCCTGCGCGATGGCCGGCCGATTGCCGCCAACCGCCTCGGTGCGTTCACCGAGCGGCTGGAAGGCGTCCCCAATGCACTGATGCTGGCCCATGACGCGACTGCGGCCGATGCGGTACATGCGCTGGTGACGTGGCTGGAAGGTCTGTACGAAAAGGAAACCGCATGAAACAGCGATTCGGCACGGAGCGGCGTCCTGCGCTGCGCTCGCAGTACGCCCTGCGGATTGCAGTGATCCCCGAGCGCTACGGCACGGTGATGTCGCCGTGCGCGAGCATCCGCCTGCACGCGTTCACCGAGCGCTTCGCTGCCGATGTCCGCTACCTGATGCCGGAAGAGATCGCTGCATTCAAACCGCACGCCATCCTGTGGAACCGGGGAGCGATCGAGGACGCCGACCGGATCGAGCTGATGGCCGTACTGGCCAGAAGGATCGGCGCGCGGCTGATCTATGACATCGACGACAACCTGTTGGCGATGGATGAGCACCCCGAGCGCGATGCATACGCAAAGCTGATCAGCGCCGTGCGTGCGTCGATCGACGTGGCTGATGAAGTCTGGTGCTCGACGGAGATACTGGTATCTGAAATCCGGTCTGCCGGCGGTAACGCCGTTTTCATGCCAAACGCCCTGGATCCGGACCTATGGGGTGCCCCGCGCACGACAGTGCAACCAATGCCGAAGTTGAAACTGGTGTACATGGGTACAAGGACCCACGACGAGGACTACGCATTCCTGCAGAGGGTGCTGGGTCGTCTGCAGGCATCGCGCCCTGGCAGCTTTTCGTTGACCCTGATCGGGGTGAATGCGGCGTCGGTAGCACTGCCTGACTGGGTCGATGTGCAGTCGCCGCCAGCTCATGTAGGAGCATCCTATCCCGCGTTCGTGCGCTGGTTCGTCGGCCAAGGCCCATTTGACCTCGGCCTGGCACCGTTGATGGCCACCACGTTCAACCGGGCAAAGAGCGGCATCAAGGTGCTTGATTACGCGGCGATCGGCGTGCCTACGCTTGCGTCGGACGTCCCTGCTTACAGTGCCGGGGCAGCCGATGAGTGCTTGCTGGTCGACAACGACGAAGCGGCATGGCTGGATGTCCTGCAGCAGGTGGTCGACAGCAGGGCCATCCTGGAGCCGATCCGGCAACGTATCCAGCATTGCGTTGGTGAACGGCGTTTTGTCGAGGCGGTTGAACGGCGTTGGTTGCGCATCACTGCCTGACGTGACGCCAGCTGCGGGAGATCCGCAGGTGGCGCCTTGGATCAAGACGTCAGGTTCGGCATTGCGATCCACAGAAACGAACAGGCGCCCAGTACCACGGCTGCAGCCACGGCATGATGTGCCAGTCGCTCGAGTTGCGAGCCTGGTCTCAGGTGTGAGAGTTGGGCGCCGAGCAGTACACAGATGCCGAGCACGTACCTGCCTTGTGCCTGGAAATCATAGGTCCAGCTGTGCAGCAGGGACGCGCCCAGCAGGCTGACCGCCGCGCCGGCAGCCAGCAGGAGCTGGCTGCGTCCCAGTTGCAGCGGCTGCGACGTCGCTGCAGTGCATAGCGCCAGAAGCACCAGCAGCGTAGTCAGTCCCCAGATCGCCTGGTAGTAGGCCAGTGGAGCGTAGTACTGCATGTAGCCGTAGACGCCGAACAGGCTTTTGGCCGTGGCCACCTGCCATAGCAGGGGAGGCTGGAGCATCTGCGGGAGCGTATAGCCCTGTTCGTACATGCGAAGGCCGGGGGACGGTGCCGCGTCGCTGGGTTTGAAACCGGGAGCTGCATGGACTTCACGTAGATGATCGACCAGCTCCGCCTTCTGCGAGCCACTGCCGTTGCGCAGGACATCCACCGCGATCCATGGAGCTGCCAATGCCAGAGCCAGCGCAAACAGCGCGCCGAGGCGGTAGGCAGGCGCCAGCATCCGGCTGCGGACAAGTCTCCAGCCGTCGTAAGTCAGGATCATCACCGAAGTGGCGGACAGGACGGCCAGGAGCCAGCCGAGTCCGTAAGCCTGATGAAGTGCGTGTCCTGCGGCCGCCCACAGAATTCCCGACGTGCAGACGATCGCCATGGCGAGCGACGAGCGGACGGGCAGTCGCAATCCGGCTGATGCCAGCGTGGTGGCGATGAAGACCGCGACTGGCCAATAGTTCCGCTTGGAGATGACAAGCAGACCCAGGCACAGCGCGAACAGCAGGGCGTGCACGATCACCACCCGCTCGGCGTGGCGCTCACCCAGCAGGTAGCTGCGCAGCGGACTCTCGCGTGTCAACGCAATGCCTGCAGCAAGGCTTGCGGCGGCCAGAGGCAGCGCATCGCCGTTCATGTACGAAAAGACATACCACGCCTGCGGCGTGACCAGGACCGGTACGAGAGTGAACGGAGAGAGGCGCAGCAGGAAAACGGCTGCGATCAGTAATAGCAATATCGATGCCTGGTAGAGCCTGAATCCCTGACGTTCGGTCAGACCAGCCTGCGCTGCGACGTTGCTCGCTTTGCCTGCGAACAAATACGTCACGTTCCATTCGGCGAGATAGCTGACGCCGTAGGGACTCGCCTGGTACGAGGGCAGCATCTCCGGCGAATCAAGTGCCGGCGGCAGCCAATGACTGTTGAAATAACGTGCGCCCGCCTCATGCAGGTCCTCGTCAGGGCTGACAGAGGGGGAGAGGGTGGCAAACCCTGCGAGCGCGAGCACCAGCGATGCGCAGATCAGTGATGGCCATGCATAGCCACCGGTATGAGCCATCTGCAGGCCCATCGCAATCGCAAGACAAAGGCCAAGGCCGACCCAGGCCAGCCGGGCAAGTCGATGCTGCAAGCGCGATGCACTTTCCGCAGGCGTGGGAAGTGCCACCACCAGTTGCGGGTCGCCAGCACCTGGCAGCACCTGGTAGCGCCCATCCTGGCCTAGCGCTTCGATGGGAACGAGCTCGTTCAGATGGGTCGGGACAAGCAGGGTCGCAGCCGAGGGCATTGAGCCCTCGATCCGCACATCGCGTATAGCGACGGTCGACGCGCTGGTGGGAGGGTCCAGGCGAAGCGCGAACGTACGTCCCGGTGGGAGCTCCAGCTGCAGATGCGAGCTGCCTGCGGGCAGCTCCCGCGTCACTGACCCGGCCTCGGAGAAACCACTGCCCTGGTCGAAGAAGACCTGCAATGAGCCGGCAGCCGGCAGTTCCACGTCGAGCGTGAGCTCGGCATTGCTGTACTGGCGGGAGCCCGCCAGCACGACCAGCAACGCGGCGATGACCAGAACGATTAGTTGGCCTCTACGGAACCGAGCCAACCCCTGCCACCAGCTGGAACACTGATGGAGCAATCCGGCGACCGGTTGGGAGGCGCTTGTCATTCTGCCATGCCCAGGACTTCATCGGCGGCCGCGAAGATCGCATCGAGATGATCCTCAACGCCGATCCACAACGGCATGCGGACCAGCCGCTCACTGAGCTCGTTGGTGTTGCGCAGATCGCCGTGTGCACGCCCTGCCTGCAGTCCAGCCGGGGCGGAATGCAGCGGGATGTAATGGAACACGGTCTGCACGCCGCGGGCCTTCATTTCGCTTATGAATCGCGTGCGGGAATCGAGGTCCGGGAGCAGCATGTAGAACATATGCGCGTTGTGCTGGCAGTCGTCCGGCACGATCGGCCGACGCAGGTGGCCTGCGGCCTCATGCGGAGCCGCCCACTGCTGATACCGCTCCCAGATTGCCAGTCGACGCGCGGTGATCTGGTCTGCTTCCTCTATCTGCGCGCAGAGGAACGCCGCGGTGATCTCACCGGGAAGGAACGATGAGCCAACATCGACCCAGGTGTACTTATCGACCTGCCCGCGGAAGAAGCGGCTGCGATTCGTGCCCTTCTCGCGCAGGATCTCGGCGCGCTCGCCAAACTCAGCGTCACGACAGAGAAGAGCACCGCCTTCCCCCGAGATGATGTTCTTGGTCTCATGGAAGCTGAAGGCACCCAGCTCCCCGATGGTGCCCAGTGGCCGCCCCTTGTAGCTGGACATGATGGCCTGGGCAGCATCTTCGACAAGCGCCAGCCCATGACGTGCAGCGATGTCGACCAGGGTATCCATCTCACATGCGACGCCCGCATAGTGGACTGCGCAGATGGCCCGGGTGCGTGGGGTGATCGCTGCTTCGACCAGGCGTTCATCCAGGTTCAACGTGTCTTCACGGATGTCGACGAACACCGGGACCGCACCACGCAGAACAAACGCGTTGGCGGTGGAAACGAAGGTGTAGGACGGCATGATCACTTCGTCGCCGGGCTGCAGGTCGAGCAGCAATGCCGCCATCTCCAGGGCTGCCGTGCAGCTGTGGGTCAGAAGTGCGCGCTGGGCACCCGTGCGCTGCTCCAGCCAGGCGTGACTGCGTTTGGTGAATTGACCATCGCCGGACAGATGACCGTTGGCGTGCGCCTGCGCGATGTGCCAGAGCTCGCGCCCTGTCATGAAGGGCTTGTTGAAGGGAATCAAAAGAGTGCCTCGCAGCGGGCGTTGGAGTGGTTTCAGGCGACCGATCGTGACAGCACGACCACGCCCAGCATTATGATCAGCGTTCCGGCGATCTTGTATCCGTCCAGCTGCTCCCGGAATATCACGCTGGCAAACAGCGCGACCAGGAAGAAGTTGATCGCCATGTACGGGTAGGCCCGGCTGATCGGCATCTTGCTGATGGCGGCCATCCAGCACAGGGACGCGCCGAAGGCCGCCGCAAAAGCGGAAATGACCCAGGGCTTGAGCAGCAGCTGCACCAGGTTCAAGGGCTGCAGTGGTGCTGCGAGCAGATGGCCGTGGATGCCGACCTGCCATTTCAGGATCAGCTGGCCGTAGACGGTGAGTACGATCGTGAGGGCAATGAAGAGGTAGCTCATCGTGTGCCCTCACCGAGGGAATGCATCGAGGCGCGTTGCATGCGGCGATCTATGTGGTAGGTGTCGAATGCGCAGTCGATCAACAGACCCGCACGGGCCCATTGGCGCTGCACGGTGTAGTTCCATATCTGCGTGGAAATGACCAGGCGTTGGTTGCCCAGGTCGGCATGATGACGCATGACGTGGCGGAGCAGGCGGCCGTAATGTCCACGGCGTTCAAACCGCGGATGAACCGAGTTGAGCAGGATATCGGCGACGCCGTCCTTGATGTCGCAGGTTGCGAATCCGGCTATGGCCTGTCCATCGGACACGACCCAGGTGGATTGGCGCTCATCCTGCGGTTGCAGGCGGCTGTGGGCCCATTCGACGTAGCCTTCCAGGATCAGCGCGGGAGGTATCAGCGGGTTGGCGGAATAATGCGACCGGTAGCCCTGGAAGCCTGCCGTGGCGATGTCGATGATGGCCGGACGATCTGCCGGGGTCGCGCGTCGCACCGAGGGAGACCACTCGCCCGATTCCGGGGTGAGGTCAATGCCGTGGTAAACCAGTGTATCGGCGGCAATGACCGTCTCGCCCGCCCGCTGCAGCGCCAGGGCGATATCGGTCCGCCCTGCAGGTACGCGGATGATCAGCAGATCGGCCGATGACGTGGCGATGCAGTCAACCACCTCGGCAAGAGGAGATTGCGGATTGAAACTACCGCGCTCGACACGGATGCCGAAACGCGCACTGTCGACCGGGGAAAAATCAATCTTCAGAGACATTCGAATGCGTGCCCTGCCACGTGTCTTGCCAGATGATGAACTGGGGACGGCGCTTCGATTCGCTGTGGATGCGGCCGATGTAGAGGCCGACCACTCCCAGGCTGCCCATGATGAAGCTGCCCACCAGCCAGATTGAAGCGAGGATGCTGGTGAAGCCCGCCACCCTGATGTCACCGGCCCAGTAACGGTAGACCGCCAGAAGTGCGATGCCCGCACCGATGGCGGCCAGTGCAAATGCCGCCGTCATGACCAGTCGCAGGGGCTTGTCGGAGAACGACAGCGCGATCCGGGTCGCCATCTGCAGGAGCTTGCGCAGCGTGTAGCCACTCTTGCCTTCCGTACGACGACCATGCGACACCGGTACGCGCAGGGTTTTAAAACCAGTCCAGCGGGCCATCAGCGGGAGGAAGCGATCCGTCTCAGGCATCGCATTCATGGCATCAACAGCCTTGCGGCTGTAGGCACCGAAATTGGCCGTCGAAGGATCGTAGTCGGTATCGGTCAGCCATCCCAGTGTCTTGTAGAAGGCACTGGAACCGCTCCGCTTCAGCCAAGTGTCCTGGCGTTCCACCCGCTGGCCCAGCACGATCTCGTTGTCACCTTCCAGGCCTGCCAGCAGCGAGGGAATTTCCTCGGGGACATCCTGTAGGTCGCAATCCATGACAATGACACGGCTGCCCTGGGCGTACTGCAGCCCGGCACTGATTGCCACATGCTGTCCGAAATTGCGGGACAGGCGCAGGCCGCGAACCCGGGAAGACAGCTTCCCGAGTTCGCAGATCCGCTGCCAGGACTGATCCGGACCCTGGTCGTCCACGAGGATCAGTTCGTGCGTCAGGCCCATGCCCGAGATCGCATCGGCAACACGTTCGGAAAGCTGTTCAAGGCAGCCTTCACAACCGTACACGGGCACCACCACCGAAACGTCGGGGGTGGGGCCACTGTCCGGGGGATTCTGATTGCCTGCCTCAGCGCGCATGGCGTACTCACCCATGATGGAAGCCGGAGTCCAGATTCAAAGTGCTGCTTCCAGCTCCGGCAGGATCGCAAACAGATCCCCCACCAGGCCGATATCGGCAATCTCGAAGATCGGCGCATCGCCGTCCTTGTTGATCGCGACAATCGTGCCGGCATCCTTGATGCCGGTCAGGTGCTGGATCGCGCCGCTGATGCCCACCGCCACATAAAGCTCCGGGGCGATGATCTTGCCGGTCTGGCCGACCTGCAGGTCGCTGGGCACGTAGCCGGCATCGACCGCCGCACGCGAGGCACCGACGGCGGCACCGAGCTTGTCGGCCAGCTGGAAGATGACCTTGAAGTTCTCTTCCGAACCGACACCACGGCCGCCGGAGACCACGCGCTTGGCGCTCTGCAGGTCCGGGCGGTCACTGGCACCGGCGGCGAGACCGACGAAGCGGGTGTGGGTCGGCAGGGCAGCATCGACGCTCGCCGCTTCAACGACGGCGCTGCCACCCTGGGCGGCTTCCGGCCACGAGGCGGCACGCACGGTGGCGACCACGATCTGGTCGGCCGGCGCTTCCACGGTGATGATCGCGTTGCCAGCGTAGATCGGGCGCTTGAAGGTGTGGCTGCCTTCAACGCTCATCAGGTCGGAGACCTGGTTGACGCCGAGCAGGGCGGCCACGCACGGCATCAGGTCCTTGCCGAAGGTGGTCGACGGGCCGAATACGTGGGTGTAGCCCTTGGCCAGCTGTGCGATCTGCGGCGCCAGCACCTGGGCGATGGCCTGCGCGTTGGCCGCGTTGGCGACGGTCAGGACCTTGGCGACCCCAGCGATCTTCGCGGTTTCAGCGGCGACAGCGGCCGGATCGGCGGCCAGCACCAGCACGTCGATGCTGGCACCGCTGATGGCGGCGGCGGCACTGACGGTCTTGGCGGTGGCGGCGTTGAGCTTGCCGTCGTGGTGCTCGGCGATGACGAGAATCCTGCTCATTACAGCAACCCCTTCTGCTTGAGTGCGGCAACCAGTTCGGCCGCGTCCTTGACCATCACACCCTTGCTGCGCTTGGACGGCGCGGCGTACTGGGTGGTCTTGAAGGTGTCGGCGGCTTCAACGCCGAGGTCGGCCAGCTGCAGGGTCTCCAGCGGCTTGGCCTTGGCCTTCATGATGTCCGGCAGCTTGATGAAGCGCGGTTCGTTCAGGCGCAGGTCGGTGGTGACCACGGCCGGCAGATCCACTTCCAGCGTTTCCAGGCCGGCGTCGACTTCACGGGTCACCGTGGCCTTGCCATCGGCAATTTCGAGCTTGCTGGCGAAGGTCGCCTGCGGGCGGCCCCACAGCGTGGCCAGCATCTGGCCGGTCTGGTTGGCATCGTCATCAATGGCCTGCTTGCCAAGGATCACCAGGTCCGGCTGTTCCTTTTCGATCAGCTTGAGCAGGGTGCGCGACGCGGTCAGCGGCTGGATGGCCTGGTCGGTGACCACATGAACGGCGCGGTTGGCGCCCATGGCCAGGCCGTTGCGCAGGTGCGCCTGGGCGTCGGCCGGGGCGATGGTGGCAACCACGACTTCGCTGGCGATGCCCTTGTCGCGCAGGCGCAGGGCTTCTTCGAGAGCGATTTCATCGAAGGGGTTGGGGGACAGCTTGACGCCGTCGGTGACCACGCCGGAACCGTCCGGCTTGACCTGAATGCGGACGTTGTAGTCCACCACGCGCTTGTACGCGACGAGGATTTTCATCTGGTACGGGGTCCTTCAGTAACAGGGAGAACGTCCGGTCCTGCAACAGCAACCGGCTCGGGGGTGGGACCCCGATTCTAGCTGGCTTGGGGGGACCATGCGAATGCGTATGGTGACCGGCATTGGCTGCTGCGGCGCAGCAATGCAGTCGGCCTGAGTTCACTTGTGTGATCGCGTGTTACCGGAGGCCCGTTGTATCCTTCAACGTTGCATTGTCGTGGCCATGAAGGCCCCGTCCCACGAATCACGATCAGGAGAACAGGTAGTGCCCACATGGCTTGTAACCGGCGGCGCCGGATTCATTGGCGGTAACTTCGTTCTCGAGGCCGTCGCGCGCGGCGTCAAGGTCATCAATCTCGATGTGCTGACCTACGCCGGAAATCTGAAGACACTGTCCAGCCTTGACGGCAACCCGAATCACCTGTTCGTCCAGGGCGACATCGGCGACAGCTCCCTGGTCGCCCGCCTGCTGGCCGAACACCAGCCGGATGCGGTGCTGAACTTCGCCGCCGAAAGCCATGTGGACCGCTCCATCGACGGCCCTGGCGCGTTCATCCAGACCAACGTGGTGGGTACCCTGGGCCTGCTGGAAGCGGTGCGGGACTACTGGAAGGCGCTGCCGGCCGAACAAAGCGCGGCATTCCGCTTCCTGCACGTGTCCACCGACGAGGTGTACGGCACCCTGGGCGAGACAGGCAAGTTCAGCGAGACCACCCAGTACGCGCCCAATTCGCCGTACTCGGCATCGAAGGCGGCCTCGGACCACCTCGTGCGTGCGTTCCACCACACCTATGGGCTGCCGGTGCTGACCACCAACTGTTCGAACAATTACGGCCCGTACCACTTCCCCGAGAAGCTGATCCCGCTGGTGATCGCCAAGGCGCTGGCTGGCGAGCCGCTGCCGGTGTACGGCGATGGCAAGCAGGTGCGCGACTGGCTGTTCGTGTCCGATCACTGCGAAGCGATCCGTACCGTGCTGGCCAAGGGCCAGGTCGGCGAGACCTACAACGTCGGCGGCAATTCGGAAAAGCAGAACATCGAAGTGGTGCAGGCCATCTGCGCGCTGCTGGATGAGCGTCGTCCGCGCGAAGATGGCCAGCCGCGCAGCAGCCAGATCACCTACGTCACCGATCGCCCCGGTCATGACCGCCGTTATGCGATCGATGCTTCCAAGCTGAAGAACGACCTGGGCTGGGAGCCGGCCTATACGTTCGAGCAGGGCATCAGCTTCACCGTCGACTGGTACCTGGACAACCAGGAATGGGTCAACGGCGTGCTCGACGGCAGCTACCGACTGCAGCGCATCGGCACCACGGCCTGAACCCGGGAGACAACATGACGCAGCGCAAGGGCATCATCCTCGCCGGTGGCTCCGGCACCCGGCTGTATCCGATCACCAAAGGCGTCAGCAAACAGCTGCTGCCGGTGTACGACAAGCCGATGATCTACTACCCGCTCAGCGTGCTGATGCTGGCGGGCATCCGTGAAGTGCTCATCATCAATACCCCGCACGAGCAGGCGCTGTTCCAGCAGCTGCTGGGTGATGGTTCGCAGTGGGGCATGGACATCCAGTACGCGGTGCAGCCGAGTCCGGATGGCCTGGCCCAGGCCTACCTGATCGGTCGCGACTTCGTCGCCGGCAAGCCGAGCTGCCTGGTGCTGGGCGACAACATCTTCCACGGCCACGGCCTGCGCGAGGTGCTCAAGCGTGCCGATGAGCGCGTGGACGGTGCGACCGTATTCGGCTACTGGGTGAACGACCCGGAGCGTTACGGCGTGGCCGAGTTCGACACGAGCGGCAAGGTCATCGACCTGGTGGAGAAGCCGGCGAACCCGCGCTCGAACTATGCGGTGACCGGCCTGTATTTCTACGACGGCAACGCCAGCGATTACGCGGCTGAACTGAAGCCGTCGCCGCGTGGCGAACTGGAGATCACCGATCTCAACAAGCGCTACCTGGCCGAGGGCAACCTGCACCTGGAAGCACTTGGCCGTGGCTATGCTTGGCTGGATACGGGCACCCACCAGTCGCTGCTGGAAGCCTCCAACTTCATCGAGACCATCCAGACCCGCCAGGGCCTGCAGGTGTGCTGCCCGGAAGAAATTGCCTTCGGCAAGGGCTGGATCAACGCCGAACAGCTGGAAGCGCTGGCTGCACCGCTGATCAAGAATGGCTACGGCCAGTACCTGCATAAACTCGCGCTGCGTGGAGTCGTTCCGTGAAAGTGATTGAAACCAAGCTTGCCGGCTGCAAGATCATCGAGCCAGCCGTGTTTGGCGATGCGCGTGGCTATTTCTTCGAAACCTGGAATGCAGAGCGCTTCGCTGCGCTGGGCTTGCCGGACCGCTTCGTGCAGAGCAACGTATCGACGTCCGCAAAGGGCGTGCTGCGTGGCCTGCATTACCAGTGGCCGCGCCCACAGGGCAAGCTGGTCAGCGTGCTGGAGGGCGAGGTCTATGACGTGGCCGTGGACATCCGTCGCGGATCGCCGACCTTCGGCCAGTGGGAAGCGGTGGTGCTGAGTGCGGAAAACAGGAAGCAGTTCTGGATTCCGGAAGGCTTCGCGCATGGGTTTGCCGTGCTCTCCGAACGTGCGCTGTTCAGCTACCTGTGCACCGATGTCTACGTCAAGGAGGCGGATGCGGGTATCCGCTGGAACGATGGCGATATCGCAGTGGATTGGCCGATCAGTGCGCCGACCCTGTCGGCCAAGGACGACACCGCGCCCTTCCTGAAGGACATTGCCGAAGACCGCCTGCCGGTCTACATCCCGTGACGGTGCTGGTGTTCGGCGGCAATGGCCAGGTCGGCCAGGAGCTGCTGCGCGCGCTGGCGCCGCTGGGCAAGGTGGTCGCAACTACCCGCAGCGGGCAACTGCCCGACGGAAGTGCCTGCGAAACCGCCGATTTCGGCCAGCCCGACAGTCTGCCGGCATTGCTGGATCGGCTGCAGCCATCGGTGGTGGTCAATGCGGCCGCCTACACAGCGGTGGACCGCGCCGAACAGGACGTCGATGCGGCCTTCGCTGCCAACGCGCAGGCGCCGGGCGTGATCGCGCGCTGGTGTGCGGCGCACGGCGTGCCCTTCGTGCATTACTCCACCGACTACGTGTTCGATGGCCAGGGCACCACGCCGTACCGCGAGGACGAGCCGACCGCGCCGCTGGGTGTGTATGGCACCAGCAAGCGTGATGGCGAAGAGGCCGTGCGCGCTGCCGGCGGTCGTCATCTGATCTTCCGCACGGCGTGGGTATACGCCTCGCATGGCGCCAATTTCCTGCGCACGATGCTGCGGGTGGGCGCCGAGCGCGACCAGTTGCGTGTGGTAGCCGATCAGATCGGCACGCCGACACCGGCTGCGCTGATCGCTGATGTCACTGCGCAGGCGCTGCAGCATCCGGGGCAGCTGTCCGGCACCTGGCATCTGACGGCCAGCGGCCAGACCAGTTGGCATGGGTTCGCCGAGGCGATCTTCGCCCAAGCGCTGGCGACCGGCGTGTTGGCGAAGGTGCCGACCGTCGAGGCGATTCCCAGTTCCGAGTACCCGACCCCGGCCAATCGCCCGGCCTGGTCGGTGCTGGACAACCGCAAGCTGCAGCAGGATTTCGGCATCGTGCTGCCGACCTGGCAGGACGGGCTGAAGCGGGTGATGGCGGAGATTGCCTGACCCGGTAGGCGACGTGCCGACCGACGGTCGGCACCCACCCCGACCAACGGTCGGCACCCGCCGCAGGGCGTCGGATCAACTACGCCCGTACGTGTCCTCGAAACGCACGATGTCGTCTTCACCGAGGTAACTGCCGGACTGCACCTCGATCAGCTCCAGCGGCAGCTTGCCCGGGTTGCGCAGGCGATGGGTCACGCCCAGCGGGATGTACGTGCTCTGGTTCTCGCTGAGCAGGATCACCTCGTCGCCGCGGGTCACCTCGGCGGTGCCGCTGACCACGATCCAGTGCTCGGCGCGATGGTGATGCATCTGCAGGCTGAGCGTACCGCCGGGCTTGACGGTGATGCGCTTGACCTGGAAACGCTCGCCGTTGTCGATCGAATCGTAGGCGCCCCACGGGCGGTAGACCTTGCGATGCCAGGTGGCCTCGCTGCGACCGTCGGCCTTCAGCTGCGCCACCACGGTCTTGACCTCCTGCATGCGGTCGGCCTTGCCGACCAGCACCGCGTCGTCGGTCTCGACCACGATCACGTCATCCAGGCCGACCAGTGCCACCAGGCGCTGTGCATAGGCATAGGTGTTGCGGCAGTCGATCGCGATCACGTCACCCTGGTGCGCATTGCCATCGCCATCCTGATGCGAGACATCGCGCAGTGCGGTCCACGAACCGACGTCGTTCCAGCCGGCGTCCAACGGAATCACCACGGCGTCTTCGGTTTTTTCCATCACGGCATAGTCGATGGAATCGGAGGGAACGGTGGCGAACGCCTCCTTGTCGAGGCGGGTGAAATCCGAATCGCGACGGGCCTGCTGCCAGGCCTGGCGGCTGCCGGCCAGCATGTCGGGCTGGAAGCGCTCCAGTTCCTGCAGGTAGCGCGAGGCCTTGAACAGGAACATGCCGCTGTTCCAGTAGTACTGGCCGCTGGCCACATAGCCGGTGGCGGTGTCCAGGTCGGGCTTTTCGACGAAACGCTCGACGGCACGCAGGCCCTGCCCATTGGCGGCCTTGATATAGCCGTAGCCGGTTTCCGGACCGGTCGGCACGATGCCGAAGGTCACCAGCTTGCCGGCCTCGGCAGCGCTGGCTGCAGCCTGCACGACTGCACGGAACGCAGCCTCATCGGTGATTACATGGTCCGAGGGCAGCACCAGCAGCAGTGCATCGGCGCCGTCGCGGGTGGCCTCCAGGGCTGCGACCGCGATTGCCGGCGCCGTATTGCGGCCAACCGGTTCCAGGATGATGGCAGCCGGCTCGGCGCCGACCTGCTGCAGTTGCTCGGCAGCGACGAAGCGGTGCTCTTCGTTGGCGATCACCAACGGGCCGTGGGTGGCGATGGGCGCGACGCGCTGCCAGGTGGCCTGCAGCATCGTCAGTTCGCCTGCCAGCGGCAGGAACTGCTTCGGATACGCCTCGCGCGACAGTGGCCACAGGCGGGTGCCGGAACCACCGGACAGGATGACGGGCTGGATGTTGCTCATGATCTTCCTTGATTACTGCTGGATAAGGCGGGAGATTTCGTCGGTGCGCGCCTGCATCAGCGCTGCGTCGCCGCGGGCTTCAACGTTCAGGCGCAGCAGCGGCTCGGTGTTGGAACTGCGCAGGTTGAAGCGCCAGTCGCCGAAATCGGCGCTGATGCCATCGGTGTGGTCCAGCGCGGGCGACCGCGCGGCGAAGTGCTCCATCACGCGGGCCACGGCGGCCTTGGCATCGGCCACCTTGAAGTTGATCTCGCCGCTGCAGGGATAGGCCGCCATGCGGTCTTCGACCCAGTCGGCCAGCGAGCGGCCGCTCTCGGAGATCAGCTGCGCGATCAGCAGCCACGGGATCATGCCGGAGTCGGCATAGGCGAATTCGCGGAAGTAGTGGTGGGCGCTCATCTCGCCGCCGTACACCGCATCTTCGGCGCGCATCTTTTCCTTGATGAAAGCGTGACCGCTCTTGCACAGCACCGGCACGCCGCCTGCCTGTTCAACCATTTCCACGGTGTTCCAGACCAGCCGCGGGTCGTGCACGATCTTGCCACCGGGATTGCGTGCCAGGATGGCCTTGGCCAGCAGGCCGACCAGATAGTAGCCCTCGATGAAGCGGCCGGTATGGTCGAAGAAGAAGCAGCGGTCGAAGTCACCGTCCCAGGCAATGCCGAAGTCGGCGCCGTGTTCGCGCACCGCATTGGCGGTGGCGGCGCGGTTTTCCGGCAGCAGCGGGTTGGGAATGCCATTGGGGAAGCTGCCATCGGGTTCGTGGCAGATGCGGATGAACTCGAACGGCAGGTGCGGTGCCAGCAGGTCGACGATGGCGCCCGCACCACCGTTGCCGGCATTGACCACCAGCTTCAGCGGCTTGAGCTTGGCGGCGTCGACGTAGCTCAGCAGATGCTGGATATAGGCGCTCTTGTCATGCTGGGCGGTCTGCCCGGCGCGTGGCGGCTGGGCCTCGGACGTATCGACGGCGACCGCATCGGAGATCGCGAACAGGCCGGTATCGGAGCTGATCGGGCGGGCGTTCTCCTTGACCAGCTTCATCCCGTTGTAGTCCATCGGGTTGTGGCTGGCGGTCACCATCACGCCGCCGGCTGCGCCGAGGTGATCGGTCTGGAAGTAGACCTCTTCGGTACCGCACAGACCGATGTCGATCACCTCACGACCGGTACCACGCAGGCCTGCGGCCAGTGCATCCTGCAGCGCCGGGCTGGTCAGGCGCACATCGTGGCCGAGGACCACCGGGCCGGGAGCGAGCTGCGCAGCCAGGGCGACGCCGATGCGGCGCGCCAGGTCTTCGTTCAGTTCTTCCGGCACGCGGCCGCGGATATCGTAGGCCTTGAAGGCGGGCAGGGGCATCGATCAGATCCTTTGTGAGCTCAGCCCTCAATTGTAGTCCCAGTCCCGTTTGGGAATCGTTTCCATCGGAGAACGCCACCTGACTGGCGCCACGGATCAGGCCTGCGGCGATCGTCGGCCTGGCCGGCGGGTGCGCTTGGCCGGCAGGCCCGGCAACGGCGCCAGCAGCGCCTGGACGTCTTCCTCACTGAAGCGTGGACCCGTGCTGCCGCCGCCTTCCAGAATCGATTCCGCCAGAACGGCTTTGCGTTCCTGCAGCTCGGCAATCCGTTCTTCGATGCTGCCTGCGGCGATCAGCCGGTAGACGAACACCGGCTGCTGCTGGCCGATGCGGTGGGCGCGGTCACTGGCCTGGTTTTCGGCCGCCGGGTTCCACCAGGGATCGAAGTGGATGACGGTGTCTGCAGCAGTCAGGTTCAACCCGACGCCACCGGCCTTCAGGCTGATCAGGAACACGGGTACCTCGCCCTGCATGAAGCGCTGCACCGGCGTGGCCCGGTCCTGGGTGTCGCCGGTCAGCGTCACATAGGCCAGCCCGAGCTCCTCTAGCGCCTGCGCGATCAGCGCCAGCATGCCGGTGAACTGTGAGAACACCAGGATCCGCCGGCCTTCCTCGACCATCGACGGCAGCATGTCGCGCAGCAGCTCCAGCTTGGCCGAGTCGGCATTGCGTGCAGGGGCGTCGCCCGGCAGCAGGCGCGGATCGCAGCAGACCTGGCGCAGCTTCAGCAAGGCATCCAGCACCACGATATGGCTGCGCGCCAACCCGCTGCCGCTGATGGCTTCGCGCACCTGCTTTTCCATCGCCGCACGCACGGTTTCATAGAGATCACGCTGGCCACCCTCCATCTCCACCGCGCGGGTGATGAGGGTCTTGGGCGGAAGCTCTGACGCGACCTGATCCTTGCGCCGGCGCAGGATGAAGGGGCGCAGACGCTGCGCCAGTAACGTGGCGCGACGGTGGTCGCTGCCGCGTTCGATCGGATGGCGCCAATGCTGGTTGAACTGCTTTTCGCTGCCGAGCAGGCCGGGCAGCAGGAAGTCGAACTGCGTCCACAGTTCGCCCAGATGGTTTTCCAGCGGCGTACCGGTCAGGCACAGGCGATGGCGGGCCTGCAGCGTGCGCAGGGTGACCGCCGCACGTGATTTCGGATTCTTCACCTGTTGGGCCTCGTCGAGGATCAGCAGATGGTAGGCATGTGCCTGCAGCGCCTGCTCGTCGCGCCACAGCAGGGGATACGTGGTCAGTACAAGATCGTGCTCGGGGATCGCCTCGAACAGTGCTTCACGTGCCGGTCCGTGCAGGGTCAGTACGCGCAGGCCCGGGGTGAAGCGTGCCGCTTCGCTCTGCCAGTTGTGCAGCAGCGAGGTCGGCACCACCAGCAGCGCCGGCCGGTCCAGGCGGCCACTTTCCTTTTCGACCAGCAGATGCGCCAGTGTCTGCAGGGTCTTGCCCAGCCCCATGTCATCGGCCAGCACCCCGCCCAGCCCCTGCTGGCGCAGGTACTGCAGCCACGACAGGCCCTCCAGCTGGTAGGGACGCAGCGTTGCCACCAGCCCCGCCGGTGGCGGCACTTCGCCCAGTGCGGGTGCCTGCATCAGCCGCTGCACCAGCGCCTGGGTATCCTTGCGGCCCCGGAACTGCAGGCGCGCCGTGTCCTGCAGTGCCTGCAGGCGGCCACGGTCAAGCGCTGACAAGCGCAGCGGCGCGCCACGCTGGGCGAACAGGTCCGCCAACAGGGCCATGATCGGCTTCAGTCGCGCGGCCCGCAGTGCCAGGCGGGTGTTGTTGCCTGCCATCAACAGGACGTTCTCGTCGTCGCCGATGGCGTCCAGCTGGCCACGCATCCAGCGGGGATCGGACTGCAGCACCTGCTGCAGCAGCGGAACCATCGATACGTTGCGGCCTTCCACCTGGATGTCCAGACCCAGGTTGAACCAGCCCGCATCCGCCGGGTCCGCCTGGATGTCCAGGTCGATCTCATCCACCCGGGTGATGCGATGGCGGAAGTCGTCGTCAGTCTCCACCTTCCAGCCCAAGGCTTCCAGGCGCGGCACGTCATCCAGCAGGAACCGTGTCCAGTCATGGGTGCGCAGCTGGAACTGCGGGCCAGCGCCGTCCAATGGCGCCCGCGGGTCCGTGTCGCGATACAGTCCCACCGTGCGCAGCTCGGCCTCGCGCCGTGATTCCTCAGCCAGGTCACGGGGCAGCAGGGCGAGCTGGCCCTCCGGATCGAGTGCGAACAGGCTCGGATCATCCAGGAACCGCACGTGCTCGTCGTACTCGAAGGCCACGGTCGCGATATCGGCCCATTGCGATGGGTCGCGGCGGCCGAGCCACGCCGGCCGGAACTCAATCGTATGCAGGCGCAGCACGGGGATCATCGCGCTGATCTGCAGGGTGGGCAGTGTGTCGCTTGCACCGGGGCGCGGCAGGGCAGGGTCGATCTGTTGCAGCATCTGTGCGACCACCGCTTCTTCGTTGGGTAACAGATTGGGCAGGCTCAGGAAGGCGTCGGCGTCCTCGGCCCTGACATCCAGCAGCAGCGGACCGACCTCGCCGGTGACCGGGTCCAGATAGCACGCACTCCGGCCCAGGACCACGCCTCTGGCGCCGCCTTCCACGCTCAACGTGGGTTCCAGCAGCGTCGCGCCCTGCGTCATGCCAACGGTCCAGCCCAGTTCGCCGCGGCGTGGAGCTCCTGACCGGGCCGGCACGTCGCCGTGCGTACCGCAGGAGACCCAGCCATGGCCGCTGGAGACGATCAACTGCAGGGTGGCCGCGAAGTCGATCCATTCGTCCTTCGTCGCGGGCTGCCGCTGGGTGCGTAGCTGGATCATCACCGCCAGATCAGTCGGCGTGAGATAGGCCGGAGGATCCAGCAGCAGGTCCGCGGTGATATCCATCCACTTGCCCGTGCTGATCGCACCATCGGTCCCGTACTTGACGCGCCGGACCAGCACGGCGGGGTGGTGGTTGTAGGTGGACAGTTCGAAGATGACACCGTTCCGGCGTGGCTGGGCCGGCCGGATCCGCGCGCTCTGCCAACGCGAAAGCTCTGCCAGCAGTTCAGGACGCGGCGGTTGCGTCAGGTCCTGTTCGGTCAGGGGGCTCTCGTCGTCCATGGCAAGCGAATCCAGCATGTACGAGACCAGCACCGCCGCCACATGCTTGCAGGTGCGGCCGACGGGGCAGGAACAGGCACTCTGCAGGCGGCTGCGCGCGGTACGCGTACTGGCCGTCAGATCGATCTCCACGTAGTAGGGATGCCTGGCCGAACCCTGTACCTCGGCCGTCAGCAGGCCATCGCGAAGTTGCCGGTTGCGCACGCCACCCAGGCACTGCTCGCTTTTCTGCAGTGTCCATTCGTCGATCCAGCGGAACAGGTCTTCGTCTGTGAAGGTCGGCGTCATCGTAGATCGAGGGGCGTAGGCGCTGAAGCACCCTTCTGCGTGGAATCCCCCATTCTACCCAATGCCCGCCTGGTGCTCCGTCAATGCTGCGGCGCATCCAGGCCCTTCGCCGCCCTCCAGCTAGAATGCGGTCATCCTCAACGTGCAGGGTAGTACAGCAATGCAGCAATCGACTTCCACCGGCAAGCGCGGCAAGCGCTTCGCCAGTGCGGCGGAGGCCCTGCAAGGGGTGGTCGCCGATGGCCAGACGCTGGCCGTGGGCGGCTTCGGCCTGTGTGGCATTCCCGAGGCCCTGATCGCCGCGCTGCGTGACAGTGGCGCCAAGGGCCTGACCGTGATCTCCAACAATGCCGGCGTCGATGGTTTCGGCCTGGGCCAGCTGCTGGAAACCCGCCAGATCAAGAAGATGATTTCGTCCTACGTGGGCGAGAACAAGGAATTCGAGCGCCAGTTCCTGGCCGGCGAGCTGGAGCTGGAATTCAATCCGCAGGGCACCCTGGCCGAGCGCCTGCGTGCCGGCGGCGCGGGCATCCCGGCGTTCTTCACTGCCACCGGCTACGGCACCGTGGTGGCCGAGGGCAAGGAAACCCGCGAGTTCGACGGCAAGCACTACGTGATGGAGACTGCGCTGCGTGCCGATGTCGCGCTGGTCAAGGCGTGGAAGGCCGACGAAGCAGGCAACCTGGTGTTCCGCAAGACCGCGCGCAACTTCAACCCGGCCTGCGCGATGGCCGGCAAGGTCTGCATCGTGGAAGTGGAGGAGGTGGTGCCGGTCGGCGCCATCGATCCGGACCAGGTGCACCTGCCGGGTATCTACGTGCACCGCATCGTGCACAACCCGCATCCAGAAAAGCGTATTGAACAGCGCACCATCCGCGCGGAGGGCAACTGACATGGCGTGGACCCGCGATGAGATGGCGGCACGCGCCGCCCGCGAACTGACCGATGGTGCCTACGTGAACCTGGGCATCGGCCTGCCGACCCTGGTTGCCAACCACATCCCCGAAGGCGTGGACGTGTGGCTGCAGTCGGAGAACGGCCTGCTCGGTATCGGCCCGTTCCCGACCGATGCCGAAGTGGACGCCGACCTGATCAACGCCGGCAAGCAGACCGTCACCGCACGTGCCGGTGCCAGCTACTTCGGCAGCCACGACAGCTTCGCGATGATCCGCGGCGGCCACGTCAACCTGGCCATCCTCGGCGCCATGCAGGTCACCCACAAGGGCGACCTGGCCAACTGGATGGTGCCCGGCAAGATGGTCAAGGGCATGGGCGGCGCGATGGACCTTGTGGCCGGCGTGCAGCGCGTGGTGGTGCTGATGGAGCACACCGCCAAAAACGGCGAACACAAGATCCTGGCCGAATGCACGCTGCCGCTGACCGGTGTGGGCGTGGTCGACCGCATCATCACCGATCTGGCCGTGTTCGACGTGACTGACAAGGGCCTGCTGCTGGTGGAAGCCGCGCCGGGTGTCAGCGATGACGAGTTGAAGGAAAAGACGGGCGTAGCCTTTCAGCGCTAGTCCTGAGGGCTCGCGCTGACTGTACCGCGTCCGGTGAACGCGTCCTCGGTGGCGAGTTGGGCAAGTACAAGGTCGGCATTCCATCGCCCACTGCCCAGACATTGGAGTGGAACCTGGACGCCCTCGGCGTCCAGGTTCAGCTCGGCGATGTCCTCATGGAGCGTATGGCAGGTTTCTTCGATGAAGGTCAGCGTCCCGGTATGGACCTCGGCGAGGATCTCCAGGGCAGCCGTTGGAAGTTCAACGGAACCGAAGCGGGGCGTATTCAGGCCCTCGCTGCTTTCAGTGAAGCCGTTGAACTGGCCGTGCGGAGCTGCCAGCAGTGACTCCAGCAGCAGGTCGTTGGCAAGGATGGGGGAGTCTGTTTCGTTGCCGCCATTGCGGCCGTCGAAGTACCGTGCCTCGGCCCAGCCCTGCGATGCCAGTGCGCTGGCGCCTGCGCGCAGGGCCATGTAGCAGCCGCCCAGTGGCTTGCCGAGCAAGCGAGCGAGGTTACGCTGGATGCTGCCGGCGTAGCCCACGTCGATCACCATTGGCGTCGATGAGCCGACGGTACGGGCCCAGTACGCCTGATAGACCTTGCGATGGCGGGCAGCCAGCGACAGAAGTGCATCCCTGACCGGGTGCAGCCAACGCTGTACCTCGTTGGCCATTTCCGGCAGAAAGACGTCGCGCTCCATCAGCGCCGGCTGCAATGCCGCCACCCGTGCCACGGCATCTTCGCCGAGTCGTGCCTGCAGCAGGCCGCGCAGCGACCCGTTGAACGTACCCTGCATGAGCAGTGCAAGATCTGAGGCATCGAGCTGTGCGGGCAGCAGCGTCGCCCGACGCGACGCCAGAAAATAGGTGCTCTTGATCCTGGCGGCGAACGGGTGTGCGGCCTGCAGCCGGGTGAATGCCTGCTCCAGCAGATAGCCTTCGCGGCTCAGGAACAGCAGGTGGTCCACCTCGCGGCGGCGAGCTACGTCGATGATATGCAGCAGGAAGTCCAGGACCAACGGGCCGAGTACCGTATAGCCCAGCGTATGTGCATCGAGCTGGGGACGACCGAGCAGCCGCTGCGGAGAGGTGTCGGCGATCGCAGAGAAGCTGTTTGCCAGCAGGCCGCGCCAAAGCTGCTCAGACCATGGTGCCTGGGTGCCCTGGGGATGGCGGAGCGGGCGAAGGCCCGGTACGACGTCCAGCAGGGTGGCCGGCCGCAGCACGTGCACGGGCGTAAGCAGGCCGCCCAGCTGCGGCATCTGGATGTCGGCGTGTTCGTTGTCACCCACATGTAGCCAGCGGCCATCTTCGCGCCCTTCCTGACGCGCCAGCTGCTTCCAACTGTCGGCAGAATCCTTGCGCAGGCCGGTCTCGCAGGAAATCCACCACCGCGAGATGAGCTGCTGCACTCGATCGGGCAGGACCTGCCGCATGTCGTCGCTGGATAGATACATGTCGGAGAACGCCGTCAGCGAAGTCAGCTTTGCATCTACAAGCGCTGTCAGCAGACCTTGCCGCGGCCGGAGTATCGCGCACTCATGCATTCGCTCGGCATTGGCAAGCATGCTCGCATCCACGCCAGGCAACGCGAGGCGCCCGGCAAGCTCGATGTGGATCTCGGAGAGGGAGGGGTCCCGCTGCAAGATTTCACGCAGGCAGCTTTCCGCATCGGCGCGATGCCGGGAGAAATCGCATATGCCCCATTGCCGCTCCAGTCGCCAAGCGAGATGCTCGCGGGCCGCGGCGGGTGTCAGGAACACGCGGGTGACCAGCGTATCGAAAATATCGACCGTGACCATGCGTGCGTCCAGCGCGGCTAGCGTCAAACGGTCAGACAGGCCGGTTTGAAGTGCCTCGCCGACATTACGTTCACCTTCGGCAGCAAGTGCCAGGCGACCATCGGGTGGCAGGATGCCCAAGCGGAAACCCTGGTGGCGGGCGATGACGCCAAACAGGCGCTCGACGGCGTGCTGCAGCGTTCCATCCACCTGGCCCTGTTCCACGGGGAAGGCATCCAGTGGAAGGTTCAGATCGTACAGCGGTCGCAGCGCATCGACTCGCGCCCAGAACATCGAGCCGGCGGGGAAGTCTATGTAACGCTGCGCATCCAGGGCGATTCCAAGTTTCTGCGCGAGTGCGTCGCACGCGGGGCCATTGCTCAGCCAAGTGTGCGCCCAGAGTGGAACACCGTCGTAACTTTCAGGATAGACCAAGCCCAGCTGTGGGTCGGCCTGGAAGGTGCCCAAGATCCAAGCGATGCGCTCACGTGAGCCCAAAAGGCTGTCTAACAGGTAGTGGCGCCACGTCTGCTGTTCGCTACCGGTATAGAGCGATTTCTTGGTGTGAATGTGGCACACCAGATCCAGTGCCTTGATCTCTTCGCGGAACGTTACTAATAGTGGAGCGATGTCGCGACCACGATTCTGGACTTGGCGGACAAGGAGGGTCTGGACGTTCGGAAGGCGCCCGAATGCCTCACGTGCCTGCGCTTCGGCTGCAGCGTCCATCACCGAGACCAGCAAGGTAAAGCGCAGTGGCATACGCGAGAGCGTGGTGGCGAACTCGTTGATCAGGTCTGGATAGAACACGTGCGCCATCACGCCCACACTCAACCGCAGCTGTTCCAGGGGGATCGGCACAGGCAGCGCAGGCGTATCGAAGGGTTCGCTGGCGCGGGTGCGGACGACGCTGGCCGAGCGCAGGCGCGCAATGAAACCGCGCACGCCCATTGCATGAACTACCTTCAGTGCGCGGAGCAGCACCGATCCCAGTCCAGCCATGCCACCGCCGTGGCGCTGCACCGACCGTCGCGCGGTGGCGAGATAGCGCCCCAGGCTCATGACTGGCCTCTGCGGGGCTGTGGAAGAGGCGGCAGGGGGGAGGGGCACGGCATCAGGTGCATTGGGCAGTGGCGCTGAAATGTCCCGTCATTCTCCGGTTTGCGCCTGAATCGAGCAAATCAGGCATGCTCGCTGTTGCTCCTGTCCAGTACCCGGCCCAATGCTGTTTCCTCCTGATCTGCCTGACGCTGATGTCCGTCATCTATCGGGCTGGCTGCCCGCTGGCAAGGCCGCTGCATTGCTGCTGACCCTGCAGGCCGAAGTCCCCTGGGAAGTCCACCGCATCCGCATGTTCGGCAACTGGGTGGATTCGCCGCGGCTGAGCTGCTGGATCGGCGATCCGCAGGCGCGCTACCGCTATTCGGGGGCTGAATTCGTGCCGCACTTCTGGCCACCCGCGTTGCAGGCCATGCGTGATCGCCTGCAGGTGGAGGGCCTCGGCCGCTTCAACAGCGTGCTGCTGAACCGCTATCGCGGCGGCGGTGATTACATGGGCTGGCACAGCGATGACGAGCCGGAGCTGGGGCCGGCCCCGGTGATTGCTTCGCTGAGCCTGGGCGCGGCGCGGCGCTTCCTGCTACGCCGGCGCGATGACCCGGCGCGGAAGGCCGAGTATCTGCTCGGCCACGGCGATCTGCTGGTGATGGCCGGTCAGACCCAAAAGTTCTATCAGCACGCGCTGCCGAAGATGGCGCGGGTGCAGGGCGAGCGGATCAACCTGACGTTCCGCTGGATCACGCCGCGCTGATCGATCAGCGCGCGACGGTCGGCTGGTCGGCCTGCCCGCTGGTCAGCGTCCAGCCCACCACGTCCTGCGCCAGCTGCTGCAGGCCACGTTCGAAGGCGGCGGTGACGGCAGGAACATCGGTGCTGCCGACCGGCTGCGCCTGGCGGAAGGTGCGGTCGGCGACCACGCGCTGGTCGGCGACGTGGATCAGCTTGGCGTTGACCTCGATCACCACCGTCGGCGTGGCCTGTCCCTGGTAATCCGATTCGAAGCGGCGCACGTCGGTGGACAGCTTGTAGTCGGCGCGGATGCCGGCGGTGCTGCGGGCCACGCCGCGGATGCGGCCGGAATCCTCGAAGCCGCGCAGCAGGGTGTCCTCGATCATGTCGGTGGCCGGCTGGGCCCAGCTGGCGCCCTTGTAGATCTCCAGCTGCGACGGCGTCGGCCGCACGTTGATGCGCGGACTGTCGACCATGCGCGCGGCGCTGGGTTTGGCCAGTACCAGCTGCCAGCTGGCCTGTGGCCACGCCGGGTCCGCCTTGACCTGCACGGACGGCGAGTACAGCGTCACTGCGGTTTTCTCGCTGCTGCCAAGGATGGAGCAGCCGCCCAGCAGGGTGACCATCGAAGCGGCCAGCAGCAGGCGCGGAAGGGTGGTCGGGCTCATTTGGGTTCGAACTCCTTCGGTGCGTCGCGGCCCAGCAGGTAGCGCGCGGGGTTGTTCTCGAGGCGGTCGCTGACCCGGCGCAGGTCGCGGATCAGGCCGCGCAGTTCGGTCAGCGTCGGGCCGAGCTGGCCGAGGCCATCGTTGGCGAAGCTGTTGATGGCAGCGCGGTTCTCGCCAAGGATCGAATCGGCGTTGCCTGCGGCCGAATCAAGCTTGGCCAGAGTGCCGTCGAGCTTGTCGATGATGCCCGGCAGCTGCTGCACCAGGTTCTTGTCCAGGCGCTCGATGGTGCCGTTGGTGGTCTTCAGCGTGGTGTCCAGGCTGCGGGCGGCGTCGCGCGCGCTGAGCAGCAGCGCCTGCGTGCCCTGGTCACGGTCGGCCAGACCACCGCTGATGGTTTCCAGGTTGGCCAGTGTCGCGTTGATCGAAGCCACGTTGCGGTCGCTGAGGATCTGGTCCATGCGCTCGACGATGCGGTTGGCGACGTCGGTGATGTTCTGCAGCGCCGACGGCGTGGTCGGGATGATAGGCGCCGGGTCCTTGTTGACCGTGGTCAGCGCCGGCGACTGCGGCGTGCCACCGCTGAGCTGGATGATCGACGGGCCGGTCAGGCTGGTGATCGCCAGCTTGGCGCGGGTATCGGTCTTGACCGGCGTGTTGGAGTTCAGGCGGATGCGCGCGACCACCTGGCGCGGGTCGTCCGGTACCAGGTTCAGTTCGGTGATCGAGCCCACCGCGATGCCGTTGTACTGCACCGGGCTGCCCACCGACAGGCCGGTCACCGCTTCGCGGAACACCACGCGGTATTCCTGCCAGGTGCGGTCGGAAGAGTACTTGGCGGCCCACAGGCCGAAGGCCAGCAGGGCCAGGCCGGTGATCAGGGTGAACGCGCCGATCAGCACGTAGTTGGCTTTGGTTTCCATGTCTCAGGCACTCTCGATCTGTTCGCCGCGGGCGGCACGCGCGCGGGGTCCGTGGAAGTATTCCTGGATCCACGGATGATCCAGTTTCTCGATGTCAGGCAAGGGTGCGTTGGCCACCACCCTGCGGTCGGCGATCACCGCGACCCGGTCGCAGATCGCGTACAGCGTGTCCAGGTCGTGGGTGATCAGGAACACGGTCAGCCCCAGCGCTTCCTGCAGGGTCTTGATCAGGCGGTCGAATGCAGCCGCACCGATCGGGTCGAGGCCTGCGGTCGGTTCGTCCAGAAACAGCAGCGGCGGGTCCAGCGCCAATGCACGGGCCAGGCCGGCGCGCTTGCGCATGCCACCGGACAACTGCGAGGGAAGCTTGTTGATCGCATCGGCGGGCAGGCCGGCCAGCTTCACCTTCAGCAGCGCCAGCTCGTAATGCCAGCGCTCGGGCAGTTCGCGATGGTGCTCCTTCAGTGGCACCTGCACGTTCTCGCCCACGGTCAGCGAGGAGAACAGGGCACCGTCCTGGAACAGCACACCGGTGTTGCGCTCGATGTGCAGGCGGCTCTCGGCATCGTCGGCACGCGCGTCGCGGCCGAGCACTTCGATCTGCCCGGCATCGGGCACGCGCAGGCCGAGGATCGAACGCATCAGCACCGATTTGCCGGTACCCGAACCACCCACCACACCCAGGATCTCGCCGCGGCGCACGTCCAGGTCCAGGTCTTCATGCACGGTCTGGCTGCCGAAGCGGTTGACCAGCCCGCGCACGCGGATGGCCAGCTCGTGGCCGTTGTCGTCCTGCATGGGAATTTCTTCGGGCGTCGGATGCGTGCTCATGTCACCAGTCCATGTGCATGAACCACAACGCCGCGAAGGCGTCGATGATGATCACCAGCGAGATGGTCTGCACCACGCTGGAGGTGGTGCGTTCGCCGACCGACTGCGCCGTGCCTTCGACCTTCAGTCCTTCCAGACAGCCGATCAGGCCGATCACCAGCGCGAACACCGGCGCCTTCGACAGGCCGACCAGCATGTGCCGCACTTCCATCGTCTCGTGCATGCGCGCGATGTACATCTGTGGCGGAATATCCAGATCGAACGCACCCACCGTGATGCCGCCGGCCAGGCCGGCGACCATCGCGATGAAGGTCAGCAGGGGCAGGGTGACCAGCAGCGCCAGCAGCCGTGGCAGCACCAGCAGGTCGATCGGGTCCAGGCCCAGGGTGCGCATCGCATCGATTTCCTCGCGCGCCTTCATCGCACCGATCTGCGCGGTGAAGGCGCTGGCGGTGCGGCCGGCCAACACGATCGCGGTCAGCAGTACCGCAAATTCGCGCAGGAAGGCGATGTTGACCAGTTCGACCACATAGATCTCGGCGCCGAAGTCGCGCAGGATGGTCGAGCCGAGGAAGGCGATCACCGCGCCGACCAGGTAGGACAGCAGTGCCACCAGCGGTACCGCATCCAGCCCGACCTGCTCCATCTGGTGCACGGTGGCGGTCAGGCGGAAACGGCGGGGTTCCTTGACCAAGCGCGCGGCCTTGACCAGGTTCTCGCCGAGGAAACTGCACAGCGCCTTGATGTTGTGGCCGGTGGCATGGACGCTGACACCCAGCCGCTCCAGTGCAGCCAGCACGCCGAAGTCGCGCTTGGGCCTGGGCCGGTCGTCGGCCACTTCCTCGATGGTGCACACCAGCGCCTGGTGGTCCGGGCGGAACTTCAGTGCGTCCTCACCGAGGTCGGCGCGATGGGCCACGCGCAGCACCTGCAGCACGCCGGCC
The DNA here is from genome assembly GCF_059295135.1 of Stenotrophomonas sp. INTA L402-1. Taxonomy (NCBI): domain Bacteria; kingdom Pseudomonadati; phylum Pseudomonadota; class Gammaproteobacteria; order Lysobacterales; family Lysobacteraceae; genus Stenotrophomonas; species Stenotrophomonas sp. INTA L402-1. The sequence continues at coordinate 77,609 of NZ_JCAFWP010000006.1, read as the reverse complement.
GAATCCATCTTTTCGATGGCGGTGGCATCGATGCCGGTCAGCGTGTCGGGAACGCCGCGCAGGACTTCGGCCGCGGCCAGCGCGGTCTTCAAGGTCCAGGTGCCGGACAGGCGGATCACGCCCGGGTCATGGGCATCCTGTTCGAGCTGGGGAGCGTGGTTCGGGGTCACTTGGGCCATTCGGGTCGCAGCATAACCGTTCTGTATTGGGCATCGCGTCGAACTCGGATGAATTTCTCCGGTAAGGTCCAGCCTAGGTAATACTACGGCGCATGTCCGCAGACGCTCACACGATCCCCACGCCCCAGGCCACCTACGCGCAGCGCGTGGCCTTCGTTTCCGAGATCGCCGGACGCCTGCACAGCTATGGCACAACGGCCCAGCGCCTGGAAACGGCAGTGGTGGCACTGGCCCGCCAGCTCGATCTGGATTGTGAACCGTGGTCGAATCCCACCGGTATCATCCTCAGCTTCAGCGACCCTGCGCAGGCGATCGGCTCCAGTGACATCACCCGCGTGATCCGCCTGGCCCCCGGCGAGAACGATCTGCACAAGCTCAGCGTGGCCGACCATATCGCCGAGGAAGTGGCCAACGGGCGGATGAGCATCGCCCAGGGCCACACCGCGCTGCGCCAGCTGGACAAGGATCCGGGTCGGCGCGGCAAGCTGCGCACCATCCTCTCGTTCACCCTCGGTGCGGCCGGCGTGGCCGGCATGTGGAAGCTGCCGTGGCTGGACATCGCCACCGCCGGTGTCATCGGCCTGATGATCGGCCTGCTCGGCATGGTCACCGACCGTCGCCCGGCCACCCGCGAAGCCGCCGAGGCACTGGCTGCGCTGCTGGCCGGCCTGGTCGCCACCCTGGTGGCGTCCTTCATCGGCGCGCTCAACCTCAACACGGTGATCATCGCCTCGCTGGTGGTGCTGCTGCCCGGCATGTCGCTGACCAATGCGGTCAATGAGCTGGCCAGCCAGCACTGGGTGTCGGGTACCGCGCGCTTTGCCGGCGCGCTGACCACCATCATGAAGCTCAGCGTCGGCGCGATGATCGCGGTGACCCTCGCCGACGTGCTCGGGCTCGATCCGGTGATCCGCGCCACGCGGCCGCAGGGGCCGTGGGTGGAGTGGGGCTCACTGCTGACCGCGGCGTTTGCCTTCGCGATGCTGTTCAAGGCCAACCGCCGCGATTATCCGTGGGTGATCGCGGCCTCGGTCGCTGGTTATGCGATCTCCAAGTTCGGTGGCCACGCCTGGGGCGCGCCGGCTGGCATCTTCCTGTCGGCGATGCTGCTGACCGCCGGTGGCAATCTGTTCGGCCGCCTCGTCGGCCGCCCGGGCGCAATCATCCGCCTGCCCGGCATCATCATGATGGTGCCCGGCAGCACCAGCCTGCGCGGCGTGCTGACCCTGGTCCAGCAGCAGGACGTGGGCGCCGGCCAGAGCGTGTTCCTCACCGTGCTCAACGTGGTGATGGCGCTGGTGGCGGGCCTGCTGTTCGGCAACCTGCTGATGCCGGCCCGCAAAACCCTGTAATCGCCCTCTGGGCTGCTTCCTGTGGGTGTGGACCGTTGGTCCACACATCTTTCCTTTCCGAAGAATGAAAAACGCCGGCTTTCGCCGGCGTTTTTCAGTGCATCCCGATCCGGCCTCAGGCCTTCTTGATCAGGAAATCTTCCGGCTTCTTGCTGCCCTTGGCGGTCAGCTCGGCCATCCAGCGCGGCTGCTTGCCACGACCGGTCCAGGTTTCCTTCGGATTGGCCGGGTTGCGGTACTTCGGCGCAACCTTGCCCAGCTTGCGGCCAGCGGTCTTCGACGGTGCCTTGGCGACCTTGGCCACCTTGCGCGCGCGCGGGGCCGGGGCGTCGCCGAACAGTTCCTCGATGGTGTAACCCTCGGTCTTGGCCAGCTTGGTCAGCTGTGCCCGGACCTTGGTGATCGGCCGGCGCTTGGCGACGATGGTCTGCTGTTTCTTGGCGGTGCGGATCAGGGCGCCCAGCTCGCGTGCCGACAGGCCGGTCAGGTCAATGCTCATTTACGGTTACTCCGGAAACTAATAAGTGGACGGGACGAGCCAGTCCCTGGCGTCGCGGGACAGAATAAAGATGAATTAATCGCAGCACAAATGCAGACCGGTCATGGCCTGGCAGCATCCCGGCTGCATTGCGTCGATTTTGACCGGATTATGTCCGCTGCAATATTGCTCAAATGGGCGTCAGGCAAAAAAAGACCGGGGCATGCCCCGGTCTTTTCCTGATCAAGCCTGCAGGCGCTGCAGCAGGGTGGCCTTGTCCAGGCTTTCCGCTTCGCTGGCACGACGCGAGCGGTACTCGTAGGTGCCGGCGGCCAGGCCACGTTCGCTGACCACCACGCGGTGCGGGATGCCGATCAGTTCCATGTCGGCGAACATTGCGCCCGGGCGCAGGCCACGGTCGTCGAGTGCCGCGTCCAGGCCCGCATCGCGCAGCTCCTGCAGCAGGTTGGCCGCGGCGTCGGCCACGGCGGCGTCACCCTTCGGGTTGATCACGCACACCACCACCTGCCACGGCGCCATCGCGTCCGGCCAGATGATGCCGGCATCGTCATGGTTCTGTTCGATCGCGGCAGCCACCACGCGCGAGATACCGATGCCATAGCAGCCCATCGCCATCACCGCCGCCTTGCCGTTCTCGTCCAGAACGGTGGCATCCAGCGCTTCGGCGTACTTGCGGCCGAGCTGGAACACGTGGCCGACTTCGATGCCACGGGCGATCTTCAGTTCACCACCGTCCAGCGCGCGGTCACCGGCACGCACGTTGCGGATGTCGGCCACTTCCGGTTCCGGCAGGTCGCGGCCCCAGTTGACGCCAGCCAGGTGGAAACCGGCTTCGTTGGCGCCGACGACGAAGTCGGACATCGCCGCCACTTCGCGATCGGCCACCACGCGGATGGCCTTGGCCGGGGCGACCGGGCCGAGGAAGCCCGGCACGCTGCCCAGGTGCTCGGCGATTTCCGCCTCACTGGCGAAGCGCTGTTCGTCCAGGCCGGCAACCTTGGCCAGCTTGATCTCGTTGACCTCATGGTCGCCGCGTACCAGCAGCAGCACGAACTGCTGTGCCTTGCCTTCGCCGGCGATCAGCGCCACCGATTTCACCGTGCGCTGCAGGTCGATGCCGAGCAGCGCCGCGACATCCTCGCAGGTCTTCTGGGTGGGGGTATCGACCTTGCGCATGGCTTCGCTGGCGGCCGCACGCGGTGCCGGATCGGCAGCGATCGCCGCTTCCATGTTGGCCGCGTAGTCCGAACCGGTGGAGAACACCAGCGCGTCTTCGCCGGAATCGGCGATGACGTGGAATTCCTGCGAGGCATCACCGCCGATCGCGCCGGAGTCGGCCTGCACCATGCGGAAATCCAGGCCGAGGCGGGTGAAGATACGGCTGTAGGCCGACTTCATGTTCTCGTACTCGCGCACCAGGCACTCATCGTGCAGGTGGAACGAATAGGCGTCCTTCATCAGGAACTCGCGCGAACGCATCACGCCGAAGCGCGGACGGATCTCGTCGCGGAACTTGGTCTGCACTTGGTAGAAGTTCACCGGCAGCTGCTTGTAGCTGGACAGCTCGCTGCGCGCGAAGTCGCAGGCGGCTTCTTCGGCGGTCGGGCTGTAGCAGAACACCTGGTCCTTGCGGTCCTTGATCTTCAGCAGCTGCGGGCCGAACTTCTGCCAGCGGCCGGTCTGCTCCCACAGTTCCTTCGGCTGGATGGTCGGGATCTGGAATTCCACGGCACCGGCGCGGTCCATTTCCTCGCGCACGATGCGCTCGACCTTGCGCAGCACGCGCAGGCCCAGCGGCGACCAGGTGTACAGGCCCGATGCCAGCTTGCGGATCATGCCCGCGCGCAGCATCAGCCGGTGGCTGGTGAGCTCGGCGTCGCTGGGGGTTTCCTTGGTGGTGTGCAGGTGGAACTGGGAGAGGCGCATCGTCGGCTTCGGATAACGGCAGAGACGCCTATTCTGCCAGCCCGGCCGGGGGGAGGGGTATCGGCAGGGCTGCGCCCTGCACCCGCCTCAAGCAACGTCAACTGCAACGGCAACAGCAAAAACCGGTTTCCTGGGAGATGGCGGGGTGGGTCCGGTTGCGGGGGGCGCCGTGAATACGTCCATGTAGGCTCGGTCGCCGCATCCATGCGGCTCACGCCCCCGCAACCGGACCCACCCCGCCTTCGACAGTTTTCCGCGATCTGTCGCCCTTTTGTAGGGCCGAGCCATGCTCGGCTGCTGTTCGATCAATTCTCGAAATATTCAATTTCCATGGAGATTCATCCACGCATGGCGTGGATCTACTGACCGTCACTAGCGATCTGTCAGGGGCGGGGCGGTGTGGGTTGGCAGGACCGTTGGCGCCATGGATGGCGCCATCGAGCCCCCATGGAAGGGTTTACGGCGTGTCCTGCCAGCCCACACCGCCCCGCCAAACCCACGGAAAGCCCAGAGCCGGCTGTTGCCGTTGACGTTGCTTTGGTCTCGGCAGGTGCAGGGCGCAGCCCTGCCGATACCCTCACTGTGCTGGGCAGTAAGCCTTGATGGCAGCTTCAGCCAATCCCTTCTGCGCGCTGCGCTGCTCCGGAGCCAACGCGGTATCGGCCTTGCCATCGCCATCGGTGTCCTGCATTACCTGGCCGCCGCCGTCCAGCAGGGCCAGGTTGGCGCGGGCGGTGCTGCACTGCTCGGGCACCGGCGCGGCCGGGATCTCGGCGCTGGCCGCCGCCTGGGGACTGCGCGCCTGCGCCCGGGTCTCGAACTTCCTGCCCGCCGGCGGGGTCTCCGAATACTGGGTCACGCCATTGGCGTCCTTCCATTTATAGACCGGGCCGGCCACGGCGTTGGCACTGGCCAACAACAGCAGGCATCCAAGGCAGGACAGGGCACGCATGGCAAACTCCACGGAATGGGCGTAGAACGCCGATTGCAGCATTGGCGCCGAGCACTGGCAAGTCGATTAAACTGGATTCCATGGACCCGATCACACCGCCGCCGCGTTCGCGCACGATTTACCTGCTGCCCAACCTGTTCACCACCGCCGGCCTGTTTGCCGGCTTCTACGCGATCATCGCCGCGGCCAACGGGGACTTCGTCAACGCCAGCATCGCCGTGTTCGTGGCGGCGGTGATGGATGGCCTGGATGGGCGCGTGGCGCGCCTGACCGGCACCAGCAGCGAATTCGGCGTGCAGTACGACTCGCTGGCCGACCTGGTCAGCTTCGGCATGGCCCCGGCGCTGGTGATGTACCACTGGTCGCTGTCGTGGCTGAAATTCGACGACCCGCTGCTGGGTCGCGTCGGCTGGGCCGTGGCCTTCCTGTATGCCGCCTGCGCGGCGCTGCGCCTGGCCCGCTTCAATACCCAGGTAGCGGTGGTCGACAAGCGCTGGTTCGTCGGCCTTGCCAGCCCGGCCGCGGCCGGCCTGATGATGTCCTTCGTCTGGGCGTTCGCCGATGGCAACCTGGGCTGGGACGGCAACCAGCTGCGCTACGTGGCGCTGGCGGTGACGATCATCGCGGCGCTGTTGATGGTCAGCCGCATCCGCTTCTGGAGCTTCAAGGGCGGCGGCGCCAAGGGCACCCGCTCCGACCGCGTGCCGTTCCTGGTACTGGCCCTGGTGCCAGTGGCGATCGCCATTGCGGTCATCGACCTGCCGCGCGTGCTGTTCGCGGTGGGCATCCTGTACGCCTTGTCGGGCCCGGTGATGTGGGCCGTGCAGCGCCTGCGCAAGAAGCCCGAGGCCGCGTGAGCGAGGACCTGCCCGTGCTGTGGTCACCGGCCCAGCAGGCCTGGCTGCAGGCCATGGGCTACACCGTCTATCACGACGGCCAGCTGGCCGCCGAGCTGGATGCCGCGCTGCAGCTGAGCGTGGCCGACGCCGAGGCGGCTGCCACACCAGCGGCGGAGCAGACGCGGGCGTCAACCGCACCCGCGCGCGAACCTCTGGCTGCGGCCGCACCGGTTTCCCGCCAGGAACGCCCGGCGCCAGCGCGTCGCGAGACCCCGGTCAGCGCACCGGACACCGCGCCCGCGGCTGCCCGGCCGCTGCCTGGCGGCAATGCCCGGCAGCCGGTGGTGCGCCTGCCGGATCGCCTGCAGATCGCCTTGCTGCGCGCGTCCGGCTGCAATCCCAATGATCCGGCCACGCAGGCGCTGATGGACAGCTGGCCGCTGGACCAGCTGCGTCAGGACCCGGCCGCCAAGCGCGCGCTGTGGCCGCAGCTGCGCGCCCTGCGCAAGCGGGGTGCGCCATGAGTGCGGTCAGCCAGCCCGGTCCGGTCAGCCTGCGCGCGCTGCGCGAGAGCGACCTCAACGCGGTGATGGCGATTGAAGTACGCGGCTATCCGTTTCCCTGGACCCGCGGCATCTTCGTCGACTGCCTGCGTGCGGGCTATCCGGGCCTGGCCATGGAGCGTGATGGCCAGCTGATCGGCTATGGCGTGCTCAGCATCGCGGCCGACGAGGCCCATGTGCTGAACGTCTGCATCGATCCACTAACGCAGTCGCGTGGGCTCGGACGTCAGTTGCTGCGCGCGCTGGTACAGCTGGCCGGCGACCGCGGGGCGCAGCGTGTGTTCCTGGAAGTGCGTCCGTCCAACACACCCGCGCTGGCCTTGTACCACAGCGAAGGCTTCAACGAGATCGGTCGCCGCCCGCGTTACTACCCGGCCGCACAGGGCCGCGAAGACGCGGTGGTGATGGCGATCGAACTGGTCGACGGCGACCTGCAGGCGATGCCGCCGCTGTAACGGAGCAGGGTTGCCGGCCAGCGGCCGGCACTACCGATGGATCTCCGCTGTCATCGACACATCACCTACCGTGGTAGGTGCCAGCCTTGGTTGGCACGCTTTCCTCACGCCAGCCGCAGTGCCAACACACCCCCGACGATCAACGCCGCCGCCAGCCAGCGCGCGCGCGGAATCCGTTCGCGCAGCAGGAACACCGAGATCAGCAACGCGAACAGGATCGACGATTCGCGCAACGCCGAGACCATCGCCACCGGCGCCTGGGTCATTGCCCACAACGCCATCGCATACGAGGTGGTGGTGCCGACGCCACCGGCCAGCCCCAGCGGCCAGTGCTGCCGCGCATAGTCCAGCACCGCGCCGCGGCGCGTGTACAGCGCCCACAGTGGCAGTGGAATGCCCGACAGCAGGAACAGCCACAACGTATAGCTGAGTGCGCTGCCGGACTGACGCGCGCCCTGCGCATCGACCAGCGTGTAGGTGGCAATCATCGCCGCGGTCAGCAGCGGCAGGCGCAGCTGACCGCCACGCGCCCCCAGCGCCATGCACAGGATGCCGGTGCTGACCAGCACCACGCCCAGCCACGCTGCCGGTGGCAGCTGCTCGCCCAGCAGGGTGCCCGCCAACGCGACCAGGATCGGCGCGCTGCCACGCATCAGCGGGTAGGCCAGGCTCATGTCGACCTGCTGGTAACAGCGTGCGACCAGGCCGTAGTAGGTCACCTGCAGCAGCACCGACGCGCCCAGCCACGGCCAGCTGTGCGCGGCGGGAAATGGCAGGAAGGGCAGGCCGGCAGCCGACAGCAGCGCGGCACTGCCGGTCACCAGTACGGTGCCGAGGAACTTGTCCGGCCCGCGCTTGACGATCGCGTTCCAGCTGGCGTGCAGGGCTGCAGCGGCGAGAACCAGCAGGAAGATGGAAAGCGGCATCCGCCGATGATGCCATGCGCGGGAAATGTAGAGTCGAGCCATGCTCGACTGCTGCCATGAGTCGAGCACGGCTCGACTCTACAAAAGGAAACGCCGGGCAGTACCCGGCGTTTCCCGGCGCTTACAGCTTCGCGCGCTGCTCGCGCAGGCCGGCCAGCTGGGTGTTCCAGTCGACCAGGCGCACGCGTTCCTGCTCGACCACCGCCGGGGGCACCTTGTCGGTGAACTTGGCCAGCTTGGTTTCGCTCTTCTCCTGCTCGCCTTCCACGCGCTTGATCTCCTTGTCCAGGCGCGCGCGCTCGGCATCGAGATCGACCAGGCCTTCCAGCGGCACCAGCAGCTTCAGTTCACCGACGATCGCGGCGGCAGCCGGCGGTGCACTTTCGCCTTCAGCCAGCCACTGGATGCTGTCCAGCTTGAGTAGGAACGACAGCGAGGCGCTGAAACGTTCGATGCGCACGCGGTCCTGCTCCAGACCGGCCTGCAGGCGCAGCGGCACCAGCTTGGAGGGCGCGACGTTCAGCTCACTGCGCACGCGGCGCACGGCACTGATCACGGCCTTCAGCCATTCCACATCGGCCTCGGCCTGGGCGAAATCGCCTTCGAACTCGGCGGCGGTCGGGTACGGGCGCAGCGACAGCGTGGTTTCGGCCAGGCCCAGTCGCGGGGCCAGCTGCTGCCACAGCTGTTCGGTGATGAACGGCGTGAGCGGGTGCAGCAGGCGCAGCAGCGCTTCCAGCACGTACAGCAGGGTGTGGCGGGTGCTTTCGGCGTCGGCGGCATCGGCACCGTTCAGCGCCGGCTTGCTCAGTTCCAGGAACCAGTCGCAGAACTCGTTCCAGGCAAACTCGTACAGGCACTGCGCCAGCAGGTCGAAGCGGTAGTTGGCGTAATGGCCCTGGGCCTCGCTGGACACGGCCGCAAGGCGCGAAAGGATCCAGCGCTCCGCATCGGTACGCGGGGTCGGCATGCCGGTGAACGCTGCACCCTCGGTGTTCATCAGGGTGAAGCGGCTGGCGTTCCACAGTTTGTTGCAGAAGTTCTTGTAGCCCTCGGCGCGGTTCATGTCGAACTTGATGTCGCGGCCGTGGGTAGCCAGCGCGGCGATGGTGAAGCGCAGCGCATCGGCACCGTGGGCGGCGATGCCGTCCGGGAATTCCTTGCGGGTGGCCTTCTCGATCTTCTCCACCATCTTCGGCTGCATCAGGCCGCCGGTGCGCTTGGCAACCAGGTCGTCGATGCTGATGCCGTCGATGATGTCCAGCGGGTCGAGCACGTTGCCCTTGCTCTTGGACATCTTCTGGCCCTGGCCGTCGCGGATCAGGCCGGTGAAGTAGACGTCCTTGAACGGGATCTTCCCGACCAGGTTGTCGGTGGCCATGATCATGCGCGCCACCCAGAAGAAGATGATGTCGAAGCCGGTGATCAGTACCGACGACGGCAGGTAGCGGTCGAAGCCGCGCTCGGCCATGGCCTGCTCGTTCGGCCAGCCCAGGGTGGAGAACGGCCACAGCTGCGAGGAGAACCAGGTCTCCAGCACGTCGCTTTCCTGGTTCAGCACCACGTCGCTGCCCAGGCTGTGCTTTGCGCGCACTTCCTCTTCGCTGCGACCGACGTAGCAGCTGCCGGTGGCTTCGTCGAACCACGCCGGAATGCGGTGGCCCCACCACAGCTGGCGGCTGATGCACCAGTCCTGGATGTTGTTCATCCAGTGGCGGTAGGTGTTGATCCAGTTCGGCGGCACGAAGGAAATGCTTCCGTCCTCGACCAGTTCCAGGCCACGCTTGGCCAGGTCGTCCATCTTCACGAACCACTGGTCGGTCAGGTATGGCTCGATCACCTGGCCGGTACGGTCGCCACGCGGCACCTGCAGCTTGTGCGCCTTGGTCTCGACCAGAATGCCCAGGTCTTCCAGCTCGGCCAGCACGGCCTTGCGCGCGGCGTAGCGGTCCAGGCCCTGGAAGCGCTCCGGCGCGTTTTCATTCAGCGCCGCCACCGGGGTGAACAGGTTGATCATCGGCAGGCTGTGGCGCACGCCCACTTCGTAGTCGTTGAAATCGTGGGCCGGGGTGACCTTGACCACGCCAGTGCCGAAGGCGCGGTCCACGTAATCATCGGCGATCACCGGCACGCGGCGGCCGGTCAGCGGCAACACCACGCTCTTGCCGATCAGGTGCGCGTAGCGCGCGTCTTCCGGGTGCACCATCACCGCGGTATCGCCCAGCAGGGTTTCCGGACGGGTAGTGGCCACCACCAGGTAGTCGCGGGTTTCGCGCAGGGTTTCCACGCCGTCGGCATCGCGCTCGACGTGCTCGTAGCTCAGGCCGTCATCCAGCGTGTAGGCGATCGACCACAGGAAGCCGTCTTCCTCGGCGCTCTCCACTTCCAGGTCGGAGATGGCGGTCTTCAGCACCGGATCCCAGTTGACCAGGCGCTGGCCGCGGTAGATCAGGCCCTGCTCGTACCAGCGCACGAAGGCTTCGTTCACCGCCGCCGAAGGCTGCGGATCCATGGTGAAGGTGCTGCGCGACCAGTCGGCCGAGGTACCGAGGCGGCGCATCTGGCGTTCGATGATGTCGCCGGACTGCTGCTTCCACTCCCAGACCTTGCCGATGAAGCCTTCGCGGCCCAGCGAATCGCGGGTCTCGCCCTTGCCTTCCAGCGCCAGGTTGCGGCTGACCACCATTTCGGTGGCGATGCCGGCATGATCGGTACCGACCTGCCACAGCGTGTCGTAGCCACGCATGCGGTGGTAGCGCACCAGCGCGTCCATCAGGGTCTGCTGGAAGGCGTGGCCCATGTGCAGGGTGCCGGTCACGTTCGGGGGCGGCAGCAGGATGGTGTACGGCTCGCCCGTGCCGGACGGCTTGAAGTGGCCGGCCTTCTCCCAGGCCTCGTAGAGGTCGGTCTCGAAGGACTTCGGGTCGTAACTGGAGGCGAGTTGGGTCATGCGGGGGAACCGGTAATCAAGGCGGAAGGGAGATCAGCGCGGCCCGAGGGCGCGCCGGATCTTCTGGTCGGTGTGGTACTGGCTGACCGCGTAGGCGGCCCAGATCGCGGCGGGCAGCCAGCCGATCAGGGTGATCTGCAGGATCAGGCAGACAATGCCGGCAAACGGCCGGCCGATGGTGAAGAAGGACAGCCAAGGAAGAATCAGGGCGATCAACAGGCGCATCAAGGGGTCCTCGCTGGACTTACATGTCGTGCTTGTTCAGGTCGTAACCGGCGGCCTTGTACTGGCGCCAGCGTTCGCGCAGCGGTTCGCGCGCTTCCGGGTCGGCCGGAACCACTTCCAGCACGCGCTCGCACTCGCCCAGCCAGGGCTCATCACGCAGGTTGATCACCAGCGGGCGCGCCGGTGCCTCGGTGCCGGGCACGGCGATCAGCACCAGGGCTTCTTCCTCGTCCATGTCCTCGCCGGCGATCTGGTGCGGGATGTAGGCATCGTTGTCGAACGCCCACAGCAGTTCGTCCAGCTCCTCGGCCTGGGCCTGGTCGCGGGCCAGCACCAGGGTGAACAACCCGGCGTCGTTGGCCTTGCGCGCCAGCTCGCAGACCAGGCGCAACGGCTCGGTCAGGAAGCGGGGCTTGGCGATCAGGTAGAAGTCGGCGCGGGGCATGGCAGGGTCCGGGTCAGGCAGGGGCCCGGCAGTGCCGGGCGAGGCCCTGGCCGGCGGAGGCCGGCCAGGGTCGGGTACGGCATCAGGCGCGGGCGGCCTGGTCCAGCAGCCACTGGCTCAGCAGGCCGACCGGGCGGCCGGTGGCCATGCCACGCTTGCCTTCATCGCTGGCCACGCCGGCGATGTCCAGGTGGGCCCAGCGCTGGCCTTCGGCGAAGCGCGACAGGAAACAGCCGGCGGTGATCGCACCGGCCCAGCGGCCGCCGATGTTGTAGACGTCGGCGAAGGTCGAATCCAGCATCGGCTGGTACTCGTCCCACAGCGGCAGGCGCCAGGCGCGGTCGAACACCTGCTCGCCGGCGGCCAGCAGCTCGTTGGCCAGGTCGTCGTGCTTGCTCATCAGGCCGGCGGTCTGGTGGCCCAGGGCGACCATGCAGGCACCGGTCAGGGTGGCGACGTCGACCAGCGCGGCCGGCTCGAAGCGCTGCGCGTAGGTCAGCGCGTCGCACAGGATCAGGCGGCCTTCGGCGTCGGTGTTGCCCACTTCGATGGTCTTGCCCGACATCGAGGTGATCACGTCGGACGGGCGGTAGGCGTTGCCATCGATGGCGTTTTCCACCGCCGGCACCACCACCACCAGGTTCAGCGGCAGCTTGGCCTTGACCGCAGCGACGAAGGTGCCGATGACGTTGGCGCCACCGCACATGTCGTACTTCATCTCTTCGATGCCGCCCTGGGTCTTCAGGTTGACGCCACCGGTATCGAAGGTGATGCCCTTGCCGACCAGCACATACGGCTTGGCGTCGCCGCCATTGTTCCACTTCAGCACGACCAGGCGCGGGCGGTTGGCCGAACCGCGGGCCACGGCCAGCAGCGAGCCCATGCCCAGCGCTTCCATCTGGTGCTCGTCGAGGATCTCGGCTTCGGCACCGTCGTGCTCGCCGGCGAACTTCACGCCGACCTCGGCCAGATGGGCCGGGGTGCAGTAGTTCGGCGGCAGGTTGCCCAGCTCGCGGGCGAACTCGACACCGGCGGCGATGGCCTGGCCCTGGGCCAGGGCCTGCGCGTCGTCACCGGCGATGGCCAGCTGGGCCAGGCCGGCGTCGTCGGCCTTCTTCTTGCCCAGGGTGGCGGTGTAGCGGTACGCGGCGTGATCGGCGGCGATCACCGCCTGGCGGATCGCCCAGGCCGCGTCGCGGTCCTTCACCGCCACTTCGGACAGGGTGAACAGTGCGCTGCGGGCAGCACCGGCCTTCAGCGCGCGCACGGCGTCGCCGACGGCCTTCAGGTACTGCGGCACGCCGAAGCGGGCGACTTCGCCGAGGCCGACCACCAGCACGCGCGGGGCGGTCACGCCCGGCAGGTCATGCAGCAGGGTGGTGGCGCCGGTCTTGCCGGACAGGTCGCCGCGCTGGGCCAGGGCGGCCAGGCGGCCACCGCTGGCGGCGTCCAGGGCCTGTGCGGCCGGGGTCAGGGTATGGTCGGCATACGCGCCAACCACCAGGCAATCGACGGTGGCGGCGGCCGGAGCAACGTGGTTCAGGGTGAATTCGAGGGCCATTGAGCAGATTCCATTGGCGAGTCCGTACAATCGCAGGCCGTTTACGCCCAGACAGTAGACTGGGCGGCACCGCGAACGAACCCCAGAGTTTAAACCACCGCCCCATGCTGAAGCTCGACCGATACCTGCTGGGCGATTTCGTCCAGAGTTTCCTGGCTACCCTGATCGTCCTGCTGGTGGTCAGCGTGGGCGGCGTGCTGGTGGACATCCTCGGCAACATCGCCGACGGGCGCCTGCCGGCCAAGCTGCTGTTCTCGCAGCTGGGCCTGCAGTTCATTGCCTACCTGCCGCTGATCCTGCCGCTGGCGCTGATGCTGGGCCTGCTGCTGGCCATCGCGCGCCTGTACCGCGACTCGGAAATGGCAGTGATCACCGCCATTGGTGTCGGCCCCAAGCGACTGCTGCGGCCACTGCTGATGCTGGTGGTGCCGGTGGTGGCACTGGTGGGCGCCTGCTCGCTGTGGCTGGGCCCGTGGGCCGGCCGGGTGGCCGAGCAGATGATCATCGAGGCCAACCGCAGCGTGTTGATGGCCGGTCTGGAGCCGGGCCGCTTCACCCCGCTGCCCAATGGCGGCGTGGTCTACCTGTCCTCGATCTCGCCCGATGGCACCCAGCTGGGCAAGGTGTTCCTGCAGCGCCAGAAGGATGACCGCCTGGAGGTGGTGTCGGCCAATGGCGGCCGCATGTTCTTCGAAGGTACCCGCCAGCGCTTCCTGGAGCTGGATGACGGCCACCAGGTGGAAGGGCCGGTGGCTGGTGGCCTGGACTACCGCCTGGCGACCTTCGCCCGCAATGACGTGGCCCTGCCCGATGGCGCGCAGACCCGCACCGAGGATGACCCGGAACTGATGCCGACCCTGCAGCTGATCGGCGATGAGCGTCCGCAGGCGCAGGCGCAGCTGCACCGCCGCCTGGCGCCGCCGCTGATCGCGCTGGCGTTCGCCCTGCTGACCGTGCCGCTGGGCCGCAGCTCGCCGCGCCAGCAGCGCTACGGCCGCATGATGCTGGCGCTGATGGCCTACATGGTCGGCACCAATCTGATGTTCATCGGCAGCGGCTGGATCGCCAACGGCAAGATCCCCCCAGCGCTCGGCCTGTGGTGGTTGACTCTGCCGTTGCTGGCGCTGGCAATCTGGATGTATGCACGTGATGGCCGCCTGGGCCGCCCGAAGGGAGCCCGCGCATGAGGCTGCGCCCGATGCGTTTCGACCTGTACCTGGGCCGGTCGGTGTTCACCACGGTGCTGCTGACCTGGGCCGTGCTGGTTGGCCTGGACGTGGTGATGGCGTTCTCCGGCGAGTTCAAGGACATCGGCAAGAACGGCTACACGCTGGGCCATGCCGCCGCCTGGGTGCTGTACACGGTGCCACGCCGCGCCTACACCATGTTCCCCACCGCCGCGGTGATCGGTGCACTGATGGGCCTGGGCCAGCTGGCAGCGACCTCGGAGCTGACCGCGCTGCGTGCGCTGGGCCTGTCGCGCAAGCGCCTGAGCGTTTCAGTGGCGATTGCGCTGTCGCTGCTGACCGCGGTGATGGTGTTCAGCGCCGAGACCCTGGGCCCCTGGGGCCAGGACCGCGCCGATGCGTTGAAGTCCAGCGCCAAGTGGGGGCGGGATATCGCCACCAGCCGCTACTCGGGCCTGTGGGCACGCGAGGGCGATACCTTCCTCAACGCGCAGAGCGGCGAGGAGCAGCTGGTCGGCGACAAGGGCACGCGCCTGATCCTGCGCGACGTGCGCCTGTACCGCATCGCCGAGAACGGGGGCATCGCCTCATTGACCCATGCCGACACCGCCGAGCATGACAAGGATGGCTGGGTGCTGACCGGGGTACGTCGCGATACCTTCGGCGAGCGCTCGGCGACCCGCCAGGAAATCGCGCGCGAACCGTGGAATTCGAAGCTGGATGCGGCCGCATTGGCCACCGGCATCGCCAAGCCGCGCAACCTCAGCCTGGCCGAACTGAGCACCAGCATCACCTACCGGCAGCGCAACGGGCTGGACGCGCGTGACTTCGAGGACGTGTACTGGAGCCGCTGGTTCTACCCGTTGAACGTGCTGGCGCTGTGCCTGGCGGCGGTGCCGTTCGCGTTCGGCTCGCTGCGCAGCGGCGGCATGGGCAAGCGCCTGTTCCTGGGCATCCTGTTCGCGCTGGGCTTCTGGCTGCTGCAGCTGTTCTTCGGACGCATGGCCGGCGCGCTGAAGTTCGATTACCGCATTGCCTATGCGCTGCCACCGATCGTGATGCTGGCGGTGTCTGGATTGCTGTTCCGGCGCAAATCAGGTTGATTCCCAGGGAGCCGGGCAAGGCCCGGCTGTTTCCGTTTCACTTCAAGGACGAACATGAGCTTCCAACGCTTTCTGCCGTACATCGCGGCCGTGCTGCTTTCTGCCGGCTGCAGCCGGTCCACCGTCGACTTCGAGATCGACAACCCGACGGATGCACCGCTGACCTTGTCGGTCGACCAGCAGGTGCATACCCTGCCGCCGCACACCTCCATGCCCCTGGTCCTGGAGCCGGGCCAGTACCGGCTGCAGAGCGAGAAAATCGGCAGCGTACGCATGGTTGTCTACGCCGACGGGATCGGCGGGCTGATCAACCCGGCCATGGCCGAGTACGTGATCGTCACCGAGCAGTACGTCACCAGCAAAACCAATACCGGCAACCTGGCATCGAAGATCGAACTGAACGATGTGGAGATCGAGGGTCCCTACGTGAAGGCGACCGGCTTCTTCATTCCGCGCCGTTGGGACGCAGGACTGAAGGGCGAGCTGCCTGACACGGTGGTCTCCAGCAGCCCGGATACCTCGTCCGACTACCGGACCAAGCTCTACAACGTGCCTGGCTTCTTCGAATACCTGGATGCCGGGGACGAGCTGAAGGAGGCTTTCGGGCCGGATGGCTACCGGCCGCCGGCAGCATCGGTGGCTTTCACTGCCGCCCAGCTGCCGCCGCTTCCGGCGGCCTATGAGGCCCAGGGCAAACCGATGCGCGAGCTGTACGCGCAGTACCTTGCCGCAACCGATGCAGGCGAGCAGAAGCGCCTGAAGAAGGCCAGCCTGAAACTGTGGCAGGAGTTCGTGAAGACCCGTGCGCAATTGAGCGGACAGTCGCCGGTGGCTGACGATGTGCAGGCCAATGCGTTTGCGTCCGCCTTCTTCGACCTCTGGACGCAGCCGGCGGTGATCCTGCCGGATCCGGCAGCTGCTGGCTGATCGCTGCGTTGATCGTGTAGAGCCGAGCCCATGCTCGGCTCTACACGTGGTGCATCACCGCTTCGGCATGCGCATCAGGCGGGTGCCGCTGGCGCGGTCGTGCCAGGTCAGGCGATCGCGGTCGACCCATGCCCACCAGAACCCCAGTCCACCCAGCAGCAGCGACAGTGAGCCCACCGCGAAGCGCAGCCACAGTTGGCCGCGCCGCAGCGGCGTGCCATCGCTCGATTGCAGTTTCAGCCGCCACGGTCGCATGCCCAGCGTCTGTCCGCCACGGCGCCAGCTGGCCGTGGCGTACCCCCCCGTGATTCCCCAGCACACCGCCCACAGCAGCCACTGCCAGGCACTGAATGGTGCGATGTTCTCGCGCTGCGCGTGGCCGCTGAAGGTGTAGGCGAGGGTGAACAGCGTGCCGGCCAGCATCCACAGCGCCAGCACCGGCAGTGCGTCGTAGACCATCGCCAGCACGCGCCAGGCCAACAAGGCACGTGGGCGGGGCATTTCGGTAGCGGCCGCAGGGGCCGTGTCGGTGGCGGGGCGGGACATGCGCCGAGCATACGCAAAGCTGGCCGCGCCCGCAGTGGCCCTCGTATCCTGCACCCATGGCCCTTGTTTCCACCCCCGCCGAACGCCGCCAGCTGGTGCAGCAACTGCCCGAGCTGCGCGCCGACGACAGCGCGCGCATCAAGCGCTTCCTCGATGCGATCTGGGCCGAGAACGGCCTGGCCCGCGCCACCCTCGACAGCTACCGGCGCGACCTGGAAGGGCTGGCGCGCTGGATGGATGGACGCGACGGTGGCCTGGCCGGCATCGAGCGCCCGGGGTTGTTCGATTACCTGGCCTGGCGCACCCGGCATGGCTGGTCGCCGCGCAGCAATGCGCGCCTGCTGTCGGCGCTGCGCGCGTTCTTCGCCGATGGCGTGCGCCGTGGTGAACGCAGCGAGGACCCCAGTGCCCTGCTGGACCCGCCGAAGCTGCCGCGGCTGTTGCCGAAGGCGCTGGCCGAAAGCCAGATCGACGCACTGTTGGCGGCGCCGGACATCGACAGTCCGCTGGGCCTGCGCGACCGCGCCATGCTGGAGCTGATGTATGCGGCCGGCCTGCGCGTGAGCGAGCTGGTGCTGCTACCGGCCACGGCAGTCAACCTGCGCCAGGGCGTGCTGAGGGTCACGGGCAAGGGCAGCAAGGAGCGGCTGGTGCCGCTGGGCGAGGAATCGCAGCACTGGCTGGAGCGCTATCTGCAGGCGTCGCGCCCGCAGCTGGTCGGCAAGGGCAAGGTGCAGGCGCTGGCCGATGGGCAGACCCCATTGTTTGTCGAGCCGACGCTGCATGCGCTGACCCGCCAGGCGTTCTGGCATCTGGTCAAGCGCCACGCGCAGGTGGCCGGTATCGATCCGGTGCGGATCAGCCCGCATGGCCTGCGCCACAGCTTCGCCACGCATCTGCTCAACCGCGGCGCCGACCTGCGCGCGCTGCAGATGCTGCTCGGCCACAGCTCGCTGTCGACCACCCAGATCTACACCCTGGTGGCCCGCGAACACCTGCAGAAGCTGCACGCGCGCCACCATCCGCGCGGCTGAGCAGCGGCCTGAACCCCGGCCTCGGACGGTGGGCAGTGTCGCGGCCCGGTAGCGGCGGCTGTGTCAGAATCCGGGATCTTCTTCTGTCGCGGACCGCTCCATGCTCCGATTTGCCATCGCCGCCGTGTTCGGTGCGCTCAGCCTGACCGCCTGCGCCCAGCCGGCTCCGCCGGCCGCCAAGGCACCCGCCGCGGCTGCGGCCAAGGCCGTCCCGGCCGCCAACGCTTCGGCCGACCAGGCCGTACGCGCCGCGCTGACCGCCCTGAATCCCGGCTTCCAGGTGGACTACATCGGCGCTGCGCCGTTCCCCGGCTTCCGCGAGGTCGTGGTCTCCGGCCAGTTGCTGTACGTGTCCGACGATGGCCGCTACCTGTTCCAGTCGCAGCCCTACGACACGCGTGCCAAGGGCCCGGCCAACAGCGAAGGCCTGCTCGGCTACCGCCGCGATCTGCTGGCCAAGGCCAACCACGGCGACCGCATCGTATTCGCTGCGCCCAATGCCAAGTACACCATCAGCGTGTTCACCGACATCGAGTGCGGTTACTGCCGCAAGCTGCATCAGGACATCGCGGAGCTCAACCGCAACGGCATCTCGGTCGAGTACCTGGCATTCCCGCGCATGGGCCTGGGCAGCAAGGACTACACCGACATGATTTCGGTCTGGTGTGCAGCGGATCGCCGCCAGGCCCTGACCAACGCCAAGCGCGGTGGCAGTGTGCCGGCCAAGAACTGCACCAACCCGGTGGCGATGCAGTACGCGCTGGGCCAGCAGTTGGGCGTGAACGGCACGCCGGCGATCTTCGCGCCGGATGGCACCCAGCTGGGCGGTTACCTGCCGCCGGCGCAGCTGCGTGCGGCGCTGGACAAGCTGTCCGAGAAGCGCTGACGCGGAATCGTAGCGTCGAGGCATGCTCGACTGCGGGACCATCAGCCGAGCATGGGCTCGGCGCTAAAGATCAGAGGCCGGGGGCGCACAATGCGCCCCCGGCTTTTTGCTTATTTCAGGCCATCACTGACCGCCTTGGTCAGCGTTCCCTGCGCATCGTCACCGCTGAACTCCCAGACGAACGCGCCGCCCAGGCCCTGGGTCTTCACGTAGCCCATCTTGCGGGTGATGTTGGCCGGGGTATCGAAGCTCCACAGCGTGCTGCCGTTGTAGATCCAGGTGGCACCGGCGGTGTTGTCGGTGTAGCCCGGCCACGCCAGGTTCTTCAGCACCTTCCAGTCTTCGATGCCGGCCTCGTAGGTACCCGGGGCGGCGCCGGTCGCGGTCTGGTACAGGCCGTTGTTGGCGTTGGCCACACCGGTCCAGCCACGCCCGTAGTAGCCGATGCCCAGGTTGAGCTTGGCGGCGGGCACGCCACGGCTGATGAAGGCCTCGATGGCGTCGTTGCTGTTGTAGAGCTTCTGGTCGCCGGTGGACGGATCATTCGGCGAATCGAACAGCGCCGACTGGTGATTGGTCTTCGCATCCCACGCGCCGTGGAAGTCGTAGGTCATCACGTTGATGTAGTCCAGGTACGGGTGGTACGCGGCCGGATCAGTGACGCGGATCTTGTCGATGCCGGCACCCACCGCCACCGTCAGCAACAGGCCCGGACGCACCGCATCGAGCTGGCGGCGGAACTCGGCCATCAGCGCGGTGAAGTTGGCGTTGTCCTCCGGCTTGCCGCATTCGATGCCACAGGCCACCGGGTACTCCCAGTCGACGTCGATGCCGTCGAACACGCCCAGTGCGGCACCGGCGCCACCGGCACCGTCGGTCACCGGCAGGTTGCCCTTGATGTAGGCGTCGATGCACGAGGCGACGAAGGCCTGGCGGTTTTCCGGACGCGCCGCGCTGGAGAAACCACGCGACCAGGTCCAGCCACCCAGCGAGATCAGCACCTTCATGCCCGGGTACTTGGCCTTGAGCTGCTTGAGCTGGTTCCAGTTACCGCGCAACGGCTGGTCCCAGGTATCGGCGCTGCCGCTGACGCTCTCGGCGGCACTGAAGGCCTTGGTGTAGTCGGCGAAGGCATCGCCACCGGCACCGCTGTTCGGATCCGACGGCTGGGTGATGCCCACTTCGCAACGGTTGTTGCGCACGTTGCCGAACGCGTAGTTGATGTGGGTCAGGCGTGCGGCCGAGCCACTGCTGTCGATGTTCTTGACCCGGTAGTTGCGGCCGTAGATGCCCCACTGGGTGAAGTAACCGATCACCCGCTTGCCGGTGGTGCCGCCGTCGCCGGCCAGCGTAGTGGCGCTGATCTCGGTGCCCTGGGCCGAGGCGTTGCCGGCGTTGTCGCGGGCACGAACCCGGTAGCGGTAGGTGGTGGAGGCAGTCAGCCCGCCATCGATGTAGCTGGCGCTGGACGGTGAACCGACCAGGCTGCCGTTGCGGTACACGTCGTAACCGGCCACGCCGCTGCCACCGGTGTTGTCGGTGGACGGGCTCCAGCTGAGCGCGATGCTGTTGGCGGTGCGGGTGCCGACCGCCAGCCCGCCCGGCACGCTCGGTGCGGTGGTATCGCCACCGGCGGCGTTGACGGTGATGTTGATGGTCGCGGTGCTGGTGGTGGCGTTGTTGTTGTCGGTCGCGACTGCACGCAGGGTGTGGCTGCCGGCGCTGGCATTGGCCCAGCTGGCCGCGTACGGCGCACTGGTGGCCACGCCCAGCGTGCTGCCATCGCGGAAGAACTCGACCTTGGCGACGCTGCCGTCCGGATCACTGGCGTTGGCGGTCACGTTGACCGTGCTGCCGGCGCTGAAGGTGGCGCCGTTGGCCGGCGAGGTCAGGCTGACCACCGGCGGCTGGTTGGCGCCGCTGCCATCGCAGGCACCGAGGTTGGTGTAGTAGGGCGCACCGGCCGGATGGTCCGGCGGCGCGTTCCAGATGTCCTGGTTCGCCCGATAGAGGACGCCTCCTTTCTGCAGGGTATCGCCAGCCCGGTAGATCTTGGCCTGGTCCCACTGGGCCACGCCGGCACAGCTGGCGGCCTGCGCCAGGCCGGGCAGGGCGGCGGTACCGGCGGCCAGGGCAAGCAGCCAGGCCAGGCGGCGGGGACGACAGCTTCGGGTCGAACGTTCGGCACTGCGCACAATCGGGTCGTACATGGGTAAGTCTCCGATCAAAGGGCGCGCGGGCCCCGATGGCGCCGCGCGTGACGCAGGTCCGGGCGTCGCCCGGGAAGGCGACGGAGGGGGCGGACGGAGGTACCTGGGAGGCCGGGGAGAGAGTCCGGCGCCAGGTGGGGACAACGTTGTCATCAATCGTGTGGTCAATCCGTGAGCGAGTGCATGGTTCGGGGATTTGGCGGGGAGCGGCGCTGGTGCGCGGTCGGCGGCCATCGGCGGAGCCCCTCGTGGCTGGAGTGGGTCGCTGAAAGCGGGTTTCTGAGGGTTGGCCGGGTGGGTGGGCTGCGCAGGGGACGCTGCAAGTACGTCCATGTAAGCTCGATCGCCGCATCCATGCGGCTCACGCCCCTGCGCAGCCCACCCGCCCGGCCACGGACAGGTTCCTGCGCGGCCAGCCACGGAAGACAGAACAAAAAATCAAAAGCAGAAGCCGATCGCTTCGCTCTTCAATGCCTGATTTCTGAAATTTCCTGGTTGCCGGCCAGCGGCCGGCACTACCGGGGAGCATCCACGCATGGCGTGGATCTACTGCAGATCGCGGAAATCTGTCGAAGGCGGGGTGGGTCCGGTTGCGGGGGCGTGAGCCGCATGGATGCGGCGATCGAGCCTCCATGGACGGATTCACGGCGTCCCCCGCAACCGGACCCACCCCGCCATCCCACGGGAACCCCGCTTTTGCTTTGGCAGTTGCCGTTGCCTTGGCTTCGGCGGGTGCCGGGCGCCGCCCGGCCAAAGCCCTTCCCCCGCTTCCGGTACAATGTCGGGCCCGTTTCCCAACTACGGTTCCCCGGACATGATGGTCCTCGAGGGCGCGCCCGCCCTGTCGCCGTTCCGCCGCGAACGTCTTGAATCCCGCCTGCAGTCCATCGCGCCCTCCCTGCGCATCAGCGGTGCCTGGCACGTCTACTTCGTGCAGCCCGAAGGCAGCGCCGCCCCCGACCTGACCACCCTGTGCCGCATCCTCGAAGCTGCGCCGCAGGCCGAGGCCGTGGCCGACGGCGCGGTCAGCCGCATCGTGGTGCCGCGCCTGGGCACGCTGTCGCCGTGGTCGAGCAAGGCCACCGAACTGGTCCGCGGTGCCGGGCAGCCGGTCAGCCGGGTCGAGCGTGGCCTGCGCATCGACGTGCAGGGCTGGCCGGCCGATGCCGCCGCCCAGCAGGCGCTGGTCAAGGCGCTGCACGACCCGATGACGCAGTCGGTGCTGGAGACCGTGGAACAGGGCCAGGCGCTGTTCTCGGCGCCGGCCCGCGGTGAACTGGAACGCGTGCCGGTGGACCAGCTGGAGGCCGCCAACCAGCGCCTCGGCCTGGCCATGGCCCAGGACGAGATCGACTACCTGCGCGAACGCTTCACCGCGCTCGGCCGCGCACCGTCCGACGTCGAGCTGATGATGTTCGCGCAGGCCAATTCCGAGCACTGCCGCCACAAGATCTTCAACGCCAGCTGGACCATCGACGGCCAGGAACAGGACCGTTCGCTGTTCCGGATGATCAAGAACACCCACCAGCAGACCCCGCAGCACACGCTCAGCGCGTACAGCGACAACGCCGCGGTGATCGAAGGCCATCCGGCGTCGCGTTACCGCCCGGATCCGGCCAGCGGCGAATACCGCCGCGAGCCGCAGGTGCCCAGCGCGTTCCAGATCAAGGTGGAAACGCATAACCATCCGACCGCGATCGCGCCGTTCCCGGGTGCCTCGACCGGCAACGGTGGCGAGATCCGCGACGAAGGCGCGACCGGCCGCGGCGGCAAGCCGAAGGCGGGCCTGTCCGGGTTCTCGGTCTCGCACCTTCGCATTCCCGAGCTGCCGCAGCCGTGGGAAGCGCCGCGCGCGCTGAACCCGCGCATGGCACCGGCGCTGGAAATCATGACCGACGGCCCGCTGGGCGGCGCTGCGTTCAACAACGAGTTCGGCCGCCCGAACCTGCTCGGCTACTTCCGCAGCTTCGAGCTGCCGGAAGGCGCCGATCTGGTGCGTGCCTACGACAAGCCGATCATGCTGGCCGGTGGCCTCGGCGCGATCGACCGCGTGCAGGTCGACAAGATCCAGCTGCAGGCCGGTGATGCGGTGATCGTGCTGGGGGGGCCGGCAATGCTGATCGGCCTGGGCGGCGGTGCCGCCAGCTCGGTGGCCTCCGGCGAAAGTGCCGAGGATCTGGACTTCGCCAGCGTGCAGCGGGACAACCCGGAAATGGAACGCCGCTGCCAGGAGGTCATCGACCGCTGCGTGGCGATGGGCGCCAACAACCCGATCAAGTTCTTCCACGACGTCGGTGCCGGTGGCCTGTCCAATGCCATCCCGGAACTGCTGCACGACTCCAAGGTCGGCGGCGTCATCGATCTGGGCAAGGTGCCCACCGATGATCCGTCGCTGTCGCCGATGCAGCTGTGGTGCAACGAATCGCAGGAACGCTACGTGCTGGGCGTGGCCCAGGAGCGTCTGGCCGAGTTCGCCGCACTGTGCGCCCGCGAGCGCTGCCCGTTCGCCGCGGTTGGCGTGGCGACTGCCGAGGAGCACCTGGTGGTGGCCTACGGTGCCGTGCCGGGCCACACCCCGGCCGATGCGCCGATCGACCTGCCGATGGATGTGCTGTTCGGCAAGCCGCCGAAGATGCACCGCGACACCGCGCACCCGCCGGCCCCGCGCTGGCCGGCGCTGAAGACCGGCGGCCTGGACCTGCAGGAAGCCGGCCTTCGCGTGCTGGCGCACCCGACGGTCGCTTCGAAGAACTTCCTGGTCACCATCGGTGACCGCAGCGTCGGCGGCCTGACCGCGCGCGAACAGATGGTCGGCCCGTGGCAGCTGCCCGTGGCCGACGTGGCGATCACCCTGGCCGACTTCGACGGCGTGTCCGGCGAAGCGATGTCGATCGGCGAGCGCACCCCGCTGGCCCTGCTTGATGCGGCGGCTTCGGCGCGCATGGCGGTGGGCGAAGCGTTGACCAACCTGTGCGCGGCCCCGGTCGATGCGCTGGATGAGATCAAGCTGTCGGCGAACTGGATGGCCGCAGCCGGCCACCCGGGTGAAGACGCGCTGCTGTACGACGCGGTGAAGGCGGTGGGCATGGAACTGTGCCCGCAGCTGGACATCAGCATCCCGGTGGGCAAGGACTCGCTGTCGATGCAGGCGCAGTGGCACGACCAGGGCGAAGCGCACAAGAGCGTGTCGCCGGTGTCACTCGTGATCTCGGCGTTCGCGCCGGTGGCCGACGTGCGCCAGCAGCTGACGCCGCTGCTCGACCGCGACGTGGAAAGCGAGCTGTGGCTGATCGGCCTGGGCGCCGGCAAGCAGCGCCTGGGCGGTTCGATTCTGGCCCAGGTGCATGCCGACCACGGCGAGCTGCCGGCTTTCGCCGGTGCCGCGCCGGACCTGGACGACCCGCAGCGCCTGCGTGGTTTCTTCGAGCTGATCCGCGATGCGCGCCAGTCCGGCCTGCTGCTGGCCTATCACGACCGCAGCGACGGCGGCGCCTTCGCCGCGCTGTGCGAAATGGCCTTCACCTCGCGCCTGGGCCTGGACATCACCCTCGATGCCTGGGGCGATGATCCGTTCCGCAGCCTGTTCAACGAAGAGCTGGGCGCGGTGGTGCAGATCGCGCGCGAAGACCGTGCGGCCTTCGCCGACCTGGTCGAGCGCCATGCACTGACCGAATGCGCGCAGCGCATCGCCAAGCCGACCACCGCACCGGTGGTGCGCGTGTCGCTGGGTGGCGAGAACCTGGCCGAGTGGCGCTGGGACGCGCTGTTCGATGCCTGGTGGTCGGTCACCCACGCCATGCAGAAGCGCCGCGACAACCCGGCCAACGCCGACGCCGAGCGCGAGATTGCGCGTTCCTTCACGGCGCCGGGCCTGAAGCCCAAGCTCAGCTTCGACCTCAACGAGGACGTGGCGGCGCCGTTCATCAGCACCGGTGCGCGCCCGCGCGTGGCCGTGCTGCGCGAGCAGGGCGTGAACGGCCAGATTGAAATGGCCAACGCCTTCGAACGTGCCGGCTTCCGCGCCTTCGACGTGCATATGAGCGACCTGATCGAAGGCCGCGTGGCCCTGCAGGACTTCACCGGCCTGGTCGCCTGTGGTGGCTTCAGCTACGGCGACGTGCTCGGTGCCGGCCGTGGCTGGGCCACCTCGATCCTGGAGCGCAGTGCGCTGCGTGATGCCTTCGCCGCATTCTTCGCGCGCGAGGACAGCTTCGCGCTGGGCGTGTGCAATGGCTGCCAGATGATGAGCCAGCTGAAGGGCATCATTCCGGGGGCCGAGCACTGGCCACAGTTCCGCCGCAACGCCAGTGAGCAGTTCGAAGCCCGTACCGCGCTGCTGGAGGTGGTGGAATCGCCGTCGATCCTGCTGCGCGGCATGGCCGGTTCGCGCCTGCAGGTGGCGGTGGCGCATGGCGAAGGCCAGGCCGTGTTCGACAATGCCATCGACCAGGCCGCCGCACGTGTCTCGCTGCGCTACATCGATGGTCACGGCAACGTTGCCAGCCAGTACCCGCTGAATCCGAACGGTTCGCCGGACGGCATCACCGGCCTGACCAGCAGTGACGGCCGCGTCACCATCATGATGCCGCACCCGGAACGCACCCCGCGCGCGCTCAACCTGAGCTGGGCTCCGGCCGAGTGGCAGGGTGACTCGCCGTGGATGCGCATGTTCCGCAACGCGCGGGTGTGGTGCGGCTGATCGCACTGCATCGCGCAGGCCTCAATGCCATCGCGTATGGAAAAACCCGCCGTTGATCGGCGGGTTTTTCTTTGCGAGCTTGAAACTCCAGTCGCGACCGCTAGTTACATGCATTTTCATGCGTCGAGGAATCGTCACGCATGCATAACAAAATCCTTTCATAAACACGTGAAATAGTGATGTGCTTCACGGCAATAGGATTTGCTGTGTCAAAGTCTTGACGATCTGCAAAGTTGCCGTTAACACTTGAACCCCGTTTCAGAATCATTCATTTCGCAGTAACCGGTTGGCGCACGCGCTCGGTTTTCTGTCGCTGCGCGCCGTTCGGCAATACCCCGCAGTAAATCACGCGAATAAACGCCCCCAGGGGACGTTGGGCCGGAAAGCCCAGCGGTGGCGTTGCTTTGCCCAAAACCAGTCCAATCAGGAGCCGTACCGATGAATCGGATTTATCGCAAGGTCTGGAACAAAGCATTGGGTCAGTTGGTGGTGGCCTCGGAACTGGCCTCCTCCGACAGCGGCGGCGGGGTCGTCGACCAGCGCCGCGATGCAACGCAGGCTGCGCCCGCAAGGTTGGCGATGGCACTGGGCCTGGTATTGGGATTGGGCATGAGCGGAGTCGCTGCCGCACAGTCGGTGCAGATCGGCGGCAGCGCCACCTGCGTGGCATTCAGCGGCAAGCTGCTCGAAAAGTGCCTGATCGAAGGCTCGGCCACGGCCAAGGGCAGCAACGCGGTGGCGATCGGCAGCAACAGCAGCGCCAGTGCGGCCAACAGCGTGGCGCTCGGCGCCGGCTCCAAGGCCACCCGCGCAAACACCGTGTCCGTCGGTGACACCGGCAAGGAACGGCAGATCACCAATGTTGCCGCAGGCAGCCAGGCCACCGATGCGGTGAACAAGGCGCAGCTCGATGCGCAGGCGCGTGCAACGCAGGCCGCGCTTGCCGATGTCGCCGCAGACGGCAACCGTTATTTCAAGGCCGACGGCGCAGGCGATGACAGCGACGCGGCGAAGATCGAAGGGCAGGGCGCCGTGGCGGCCGGTGCCGGCGCACAGTCGCTGGCCAATGCCACCACTGCCATCGGTACCCAGGCCATTGCCGCGGGCCTGGGCGCAAGCGCGTTCGGCCAGGGCGCCTTGGCAATCGGCGATGCCAGCGTGGTGGTCGGGCAGAGCGCTGCGGCATTCGGTCTCGGCGACACCGCGGTTGGCGCAAGCGCGACCGCCGCCAGCGAGAACGGCGCGGCCACCGCGCTGGGTGCGCTGTCCGAAGCGACTGCCGATGGCGCCACCGCTGTTGGCGGCGGTGCCGTGGCGATGGGCCCGGGCAGCACCGCGCTGGGCCGCGGCGCTACCGCCGCCAACGAAGCATCGATCGCGGTGGGTGCGTTCAGCACCGCCGTCGGTGAATACAGCACCGCGCTGGGCTCGAATTCCGCGGCGGTGGCCACCGGCAGCGTGGCGCTCGGCGCGGGCTCGCTGGCCGACCGCGTCGATACCGTGTCCGTTGGTGCCGCCGAATACGGGCTGACCCGGCAGATCACCAGCGTGGCCGCAGGCACCGAAGACAACGATGCAGTCAATGTCGGTCAGCTGAAGGACGTCGCCGCCGTGGCCGATGCCACCGCCAAGCGCTTCCAGGCCAATGGCAGCAGCAACAGCGATGCCGGTGCACTGGCCGAGGGCGACGAGGCGCTGGCGGCCGGCGAGGCCGCCAATGCCATCGGCAACGGCACCACTGCAGTCGGTGCCGGCGCCACCGCCGTCGCGCAGAACGCCACCGCCGTTGGCAACAACGCGCTGGCCTCGGGCCAGAACAGTGCCGCGTTCGGCAACAACGCGCAGGCCAACGGTCCAGGCAGCGTTGCCGTGGGTGGCGCTGCGGTGGATGCCGATGGCAACCCGCTGATCACCAGCGGCGGCGTGCCGGTGGAAACCGGCGCAACCAGCGCAGGCGTCGGCGGCACTGCGGTCGGCGCCAGTGCCGAAGCCAGTGGTTTTGCGGCGTCGTCCTACGGCGTCGGCGCCTATGCGGCCGGTGCGCAGGCGTCGGCCTTCGGCGCCGTGGCCAATGCCATCGGCGATTATTCCACCGCGCTGGGTACGCAGAGCAACGCGACGGGCACCAGCAGCGTCGCCATCGGTGGCCCGGCTGACCTGATCCCCGGCCTGGGCTTCTTCGTGCAGACCCAGGCCAGTGGCGAAGCCGCCACCGCCGTCGGTGCCGGTGCCATCGCCAGTGGCGACCGTGCCGTGGCCAACGGCAGCCTCAGCGAAGCCTCCGGCGCCGAAGCGACCGCGGTCGGCTACTTCGCCTATGCACCGGGCGAGAACGCCAGTGCCCTGGGCGCGCAGACCTGGGCGAGCGGAGCGCAGAGCACTGCCGTGGGTTACTACGCCACCGCACGCGGCGCGAACAGTGTGGCACTCGGCGCGAATTCCGAAGCGGTGCGCGCCAACAGCGTGGCCGTCGGCAGCGCCGGCAACGAGCGGCAGATCACCAGCGTCGCTGCAGGCAGCGAAGCCACCGATGCGGTGAACAAAGCCCAGCTCGACGCCGTGGCCGGCACTGCCGACACCACCGCGCGTTTCTTCCAGGCACAGCCGGAGGCGGGCAGTGATGCTGGCGCACTGGCTGATGGCGAAGGCTCCATCGCTGTGGGTTCGTCGAGCAATGCGATCGGCGCAGGTGCCATCGCGCAGGGTGCTGCCGCGTCGGCCATCGGCGATGACAGCGTGGCCGTGGGCCGCAACAGCGCGGCCACCGGTAATGGCGGTGTCGCCATCGGTGGCCTCGGCCAGGCCTACGACGAGTTCAACCAGCCGATCATCGGTGCCGATGGCACGGCGCAGCAGGTGGGCACCACCGCTGTTGCCGATGCCACCGCAGTCGGCAGCGGTGCGCAGGCCACCGGGGCTGCCAGCAGCGCTTTCGGCAACGCGGCCAAGGCCAGTGGTGACAACAGCTTCGCCGCAGGCGGCAAGTCGCGCGCCACCGGCAGCTATGCGGTTGCGGTCGGCGACAGCGCATTCGCCAGCAGCGATGACAGCACCGCAGTAGGCGGATACAGCTGGGCCACTGCCAGTGGCGCAGCAGCATTCGGTTCGGGTGCATGGGCCACCGCCACCAACGCGTCAGCGTTCGGCAACGCGGCCTGGGCCAGCGGCAGCGGCGCGACCTCCATCGGTTACAACAGCTGGGCCAACGGCGCCAGTTCCACCGCCGTTGGCCGCGGTGCCTTCGGTTATGGCGACAACAGCGTGGCATTGGGTTTCCAGGCGTTGGGCAACAGCATCAACAGCATCGCCATCGGCACCAATACGGTGGCCGGTGGTGAGAGTGCGATCGCGCTCGGTGCCGGCAGCAATGCCAGCGCCAGCAATACGGTCGCGCTGGGTGCCGGTTCGGTCGCCAACCGCGCGCGCACGGTGTCGGTGGGCAGCGCCGGCAACGAACGCCAGGTCACCAACGTCGCCGCCGGCACCCAGGCCACCGATGCGGTGAACAAGGCGCAGCTGGATGCGGTGGCGACCACGGCCACCACCACCAGCCGCTTCTTCCAGGCCAGCGGCAACGGCGACGACGTAGCCGGTGCATTGGTGGAAGGTGACAACGCACTGGCGGCCGGTGATGCCGCCAACGCCATCGGCAACGGCGCCACCGCACTGGGTAGCGGCGCCAATGCGCTGGCCAGCAACGCACAGGCGCTGGGCTTCAATGCGTTGGCGACCGCAGCCAACGCCAGCGCTGTTGGTGCCAACGCACAGGCCACGGGCGAGTACGCCACCGCGCATGGCGCGGAAAGCGAAGCCAGCGGCGAGCAGAGCGCGGCGTTCGGTGCGGCCAGCATCGCCAGTGGCGCCGGTAGCACTGCCAATGGCGTGCTGTCCGAAGCGTCCGGCGAAGAGGCCGTGGCCGTGGGCTACTTCAGCAATGCCAGCGGTGACGCGGCAACCGCCGTGGGTAGCGAAAGCGTGGCCAGTGGCACGGCGTCAGCGGCCTTCGGTATCGGTGCCGAAGCCACTGGCGGTTACAGCACCGCCATCGGTGGCTACGCACAGGCCTCGGCGTTCAACGCCACCGCGTTCGGCAACTTCGCCAATGCCTCCGGTTCCAACAGCGTGGCCGTGGGTGGCGACTCGGAAGCCTCCGGCGCCTACAGCACCGCCACCGGCCAGGGCAGCCTGGCCACCGGCACCAACAGTGTCGCCGTCGGCGGCTCGCTGTTCGGTCTGCTGGCCACCGAGGCATCGGGCAACTACTCCACTGCGGTGGGTGGTGGCGCCTGGTCGGGGGGCATCAACAGCACCGCACTGGGCAACGCCGCCGAATCGCGCGGTGCCAACAGCGTGGCGCTGGGTGCGGACTCGATTGCCGACCGCGACAACACCGTGTCGGTGGGCGGCGGCGGCAATACCCGCCAGATCACCAACGTGGCCGACGGCACCCAGGGCAATGATGCGGTCAACAGGAATCAGCTCGATGCCGTAGCCGCGGCAGCGGAAAAGACCAGCCGGCAGTTCCAGGCCAGCGGCAATGCCGATGGTGAAACCGGGGCGCTGGTGGAGGGCGACAACGCGCTGGCCGCAGGTGACGCCGCCAATGCCATCGGCAACGGCGCCACCGCGCTGGGCAGTGGTGCCAATGCGCTCGCGGCCAACGCCACGGCGGTAGGCATCGATGCGCTGGCCACCGGCAGCAACGCGGCTGCCCTGGGCAGCACGGCACAGGCCACCGGCGAAGACAGCCTGGCGCTCGGTACCGGCGCCAGCGCCAGTGAACTGGGCGCCACAGCCACCGGTGCGCGTGCGCAGGCCAGTGGTGCGTACAGCACCGCCAGCGGCGCCGAAGCCAATGCCAGCGGCACCCAGGCATTGGCCAGCGGCTTCCGCAGCGCCGCGTCCGCCGATGGCACTACCGCTGTCGGCGGTTATGCCGAAGCCAGCGGTCGGCTCGGCACGGCACTGGGCTACGGTTCGGCGGCCAGTGGCGCCAACACCACGGCGGTCGGCTTCGGTGCCGCCGCCGCCGGTACCGGTGCAGTAGCGGTCGGTCAGTCCAGCGAAGCCAGTGGCGAAGAAAGCGTGGCGATCGGTGGCAGCACCTTCTTCGGCCTGATCCCCTCGCGTGCCAGTGGCACCGGTGCCGCGGCATTCGGTGCGGGCGCGTGGGCCACCGAAGACTACGCCACGGCGATCGGCTGGAATTCGTGGGCGGCAGGCAGCAGTGCCACCGCGCTGGGTGCCAACGCCACCGCCAATGGCAGCAACAGCGTCGCGCTCGGCGCCGGCTCCAAGGCCGACCGTGACAACACGGTGGCCGTCGGCAAGGCGGGCGGTGAGCGCCAGGTCACCCATGTCGCAGCCGGTACCGAAGCCACCGATGCGGTGAACAAGGGCCAGTTGGATGCAGTCGCCAGCGTCGCCGACAAGACCAGCCGCCAGTTCCAGGCCAGCGGCAATGCCGATGGCGAGGCCGGTGCCCTGGTGGACGGTGACAACGCACTGGCCGCCGGCAACGCGGCCAACGCCATCGGCAACGGCGCCACCGCGCTGGGCAGTGGTGCCAATGCCATGGCCGGCAATGCCACGGCCGTGGGCTTCGATGCGCTGGCCACCGGCAACAATGCGGCGGCGCTCGGCAACGCGGCGCAGGCTGCTGGTGTCGACAGCGTAGCCGTGGGCAGTGGCGCCAGCGCCAGCGAACTCGGCGCCAGTGCTACCGGCGCCGGCGCCCAGGCCAAGGGCGCTTACAGCACTGCCAGCGGCGCGCAGGCCACGGCCAGCGGCGCCCAGTCGCAGGCCAGTGGTTTCCGTGCCAATGCTTCGGCCGATGGCGCTTCGGCGCTGGGCAGCTATGCCGAAGCCAGTGGTCGCCTTGGCACTGCAGTGGGTTACGGCAGCAAGGCCACCGGCGCCAATGCCACCGCGGTGGGTGTCAGTGCCAACGCTTCGGCGGCCGGCAGCATCGCACTGGGCGCAGGCTCGGTGGCCGACCGTGCCAACACCGTGTCGGTGGGCAGCAGTACCAGTGATCGTCAGATCACCCGCGTCGCTTCCGGTACCGAGCGCACCGATGCGGTCAATCGTGGCCAGCTTGATGCGGTCGCAGCGACTGCCGATGGCACGGCACGTTACGTCAAGGCCACCGGCGCAGGTATTGCCAGCGCCAGCGGCAGTGATGCCGCCGCGATCGGTTCGGCGGCCAGTGCCAGCGGCGCGCGCAGCAATGCGCTGGGCGCCAACGCGATGGCGATCGGCAACGGTGCACTTGCACTGGGCAACAGTGCCGGCGCGTCCGGTGCCAACTCGGTGGCGCTGGGTGCGGGCTCGCGTGCGCTCGATGCCAACGTGGTGTCGGTCGGCGGTGGCAATGGCACCGATGGTCCAGCCACGCGCCGCATCGTCAATGTGGCCGATGGCCGCATCGCCGCCGGCAGCAGCGATGCCATCACCGGCTCCCAGCTCAACGTCACCAACCAGCGGGTGGGCGCGGTGGAAACGCGCGTGGGCGATTTCGATTCGCGCATCGCCACCGTGGAAACCACCGCGGCCAGCGCGGTCAGCTACGACGACGCCAGCCGTGACCGCCTGACCCTGTCCGGTTTCCAGGGCACCACCATCGACAACGTCGGTGCCGGCAGCATTGCCGCGGGCAGTCGCCAGGCGATCAACGGCGGCCAGCTGTTCCAGTCGCTCAGCGATGCCGCCAGCTTCCTCGGCGGTGGTGCCAGCGTCGGCATGCAGGGTGTGTTCGTGGCCCCGAACTACGTGATCCAGGGCGCCACCTACAGCAACGTCGGCGATGCGCTCGGCGCGCTGGACCGCAAGGTCAGCGAGATCGACCGCAGAACCGCCGGTGGCTCGCGTGCCGGGACTGCCAACCTGCGCGCGATGAGTGCCTCGCTGGATGAGAGCCCGCTGGCAAGCACCGCTGATGCACCTGCAACGGCCGACGCGGCACCGGCCAGCACCGCGCGTATGCAGGGCACGCCGACCGCTGCCGCCGCCGGTGCCGGGATTCCGGTTGGCACTCCCGCGACGGGCTTCAATGCCGTCGCCATGGGCGAGGGCGCCGTCGCCAGTGGCGCTTCGTCCACGGCCATCGGCCAGGGCGCCAATGCCACCGCGGCGAACGCGGTGGCGCTGGGCCAGGGCTCGGTTGCCGATCGTGCCAACACGGTCTCGGTGGGCAGTGAAGGCAACGAGCGCCAGGTCACCAATGTGGCGGCGGGTACTACGGCCACC
This sequence comes from Stenotrophomonas sp. INTA L402-1, assembly GCF_059295135.1. NCBI lineage: Bacteria > Pseudomonadati > Pseudomonadota > Gammaproteobacteria > Lysobacterales > Lysobacteraceae > Stenotrophomonas > Stenotrophomonas sp. INTA L402-1. The sequence goes on along the minus strand of NZ_JCAFWP010000006.1, from coordinate 44,897 downwards.
GATGCGGTCAACAAGGGCCAGCTCGACCGTGGCATGGCCACGGCCAACAGCTACACCGACAGCCGCGTCCAGGCCGTCGCCGACAGCTTCGATGTGTTCAAGGGCGAGATCGACGGACGCCTGCGCCACATGGATCGCCGCATCGACCGCCAGGGTGCGATGAGCGCGGCGATGCTCAACATGGCCACCAGTGCCGCCGGTATCCGCACCCAGAACCGGGTCGGCGTCGGCATTGGTTTCCAGGGCGGCGAGTCGGCGTTGTCGCTGGGCTACCAGCGTGCGATCAGCGATCGCGCCACGGTGACCTTCGGCGGTGCTTTCAGCAGCGACGACAGCTCGGTTGGCGTCGGTGCCGGCTTCGGCTGGTAAGCCACTCCATCGCGCCGGCGGCCACCCACGCCGGCGCAGCACCTGCAGTGAGGGCCTGGGGGGAGGTCACGGCAATCCCGGCTGGGCCGGCCGGGAGTCGTCAAGGAATGATGGCCGCAGTGTTGGTTCGATCCATGACCCAGAAGAGGAATTCGACGTGATCAAGAAGCAGAACCTTCGCATCAATGTGCTTGCCGCCGCCGTGCTGTCGATGACGGCCGTCGGTGCCGTCCACGCCGCCGGCCTGCCGACCCGCGAACCGGTGCGCCAGGCCAGCACCGCCCAGCCGGGCGCCGAGCGCATCATCGTCAAGTACCGGGCCGGCGCTGCCGCCGCCACCGACCGCTCGGCGAAGCTGTCCACCGTGCAGTCGGCGCTGACCCGGGCCAGCCTGTCCGGCGGTACCTCACGTGCCAGTACCCTCGGCCCGCAGGTGGTACGCAAGCTCGCTACCGGTGCGGACCTGATCCGCGTGCAGGGCCGCCTGGCCCCGGCCGAACTGCAGCGTGTGCTGAAGGAACTGCAGGCCGACCCGTCGGTGCAGTACGCCGAAGCCGACGTCAAGCTGCGCCGCACCGAACTGCGTGCCGGCAACGTACAGCCGGCGCTGGTGCCGAACGATCCCTTCTACCAGCAGAACCAGTGGCACCTGCACAACGCCGTCGGCGGCATCAACGCACCGGCGGCATGGGATGTCTCGCAGGGTGAGGGCATCGTGGTGGCGGTGATCGATACCGGCATCCTGCCGCAGCATCCGGACCTGGTCGGCAACCTGCTGGAGGGTTACGACTTCATCAGCGATGCGGAGACCTCGCGGCGCCCGACCAACGATCGTGTGCCGGGTGCGCAGGACTACGGTGACTGGGTCGAGAACGACAACGAGTGCTATGACGGCTCGCTGGCCGAGGACAGTTCCTGGCACGGCACCCACGTAGCCGGCACCGTAGCCGAGCAGACCAACAACGGCGTCGGCATGGCCGGTGTCGCCTACAAGGCCAAGGTGCTGCCGTTACGTGTGCTGGGCAAGTGCGGCGGCTACCTGTCCGACATCGCCGACGCGGTGGTCTGGGCATCGGGTGGCACGGTGACCGGCATCCCGGCCAACACCAACCCGGCCGAGATCATCAACATGAGCCTGGGCGGCAGCGGTACCTGCGGCAGCACCTACCAGGACGCCATCAATGGCGCGATCTCGCGTGGCACCACCGTGGTGGTCGCGGCGGGCAATGAAGCCGACAACGCGTCCAAGTACCGTCCGGCCAGCTGCGAAGGCGTGGTGACCGTGGGTGCCACCCGCATCACCGGTGGCATCACCTACTACTCCAACTATGGCACCCGCGTGGACCTGTCCGGTCCGGGTGGCGGCGGCAGTGTCGACGGCAACCCGGGTGGCTACATCTGGCAGACCGGCTCCAATGCGGCCACCACGCCGGAATCGGGCACGCCGGGCTACATGGGCATGGGCGGTACCTCGATGGCCTCGCCGCATGTGGCCGCCGTTGCCGCACTGGTGCAGAGCGCACTGATCGCCAAGGGCAAGGATCCGCTGACTCCGGCGGCCATGCGCACCCTGCTGAAGGAAACCGCGCGTCCGTTCCCGGTCGCCATCCCGGCGGCCACCCCGATCGGTACCGGCATCCTCGATGCCAAGGCTGCGCTGGCCAAGGCACTGGAAGAACCGTGCACCGAGAACTGCGGGCCGGTGGCCACGCCGCTGACCAACAAGGCCGCCGTCGGTGGCCTGTCCGGTGCGGCCGGCAGCAGCAAGCTCTACAGCTTCGAAGCGGCTGCCGGCAAGCAGTTCAGCGTGATCACCTACGGTGGCACCGGCAACGTTTCGGTCTACGTGGCTGAAGGCCGTGAGCCCAGTGCCAGCGACAATGACGCCAAGTCGACCCGTCCGGGCACCTCCGAGACGGTGCGGGTGACCAAGCCGGTGGCGGCCACCTACTACATCAAGGTGGTGGGTGAAGCGGCCTACAACGGGGTGAGCATTCTCGCCACGCAGTAAGCTTGAACTGTCGTAGTTGAATGGCCGAAGCCCGTCATCCCATGTGACGGGCTTCGTCTTTTTACGAAAGGTGGCGCAGGGGCGGCGGAAATCATGGCTTAACTGTTAAAGTCGAGCCGATTGACAGGAGAGTCATGTGAACGCGCTTGCTGCTACTGCCGCTGCCGACGACGCTGAAGGCCGCATCCTGGATGCGCTGCTGGCGCGCGGCCGGCTGAAGGAAGGCGATCTGGCACGTGCGCGGCCGCTGCACGCAGAGGCCGGCGGTAGCCTGCTGGGCCTGCTGGTGCGGCTGGGGCTGGTCTCCGAGCGTGACCAGGCACAGGCCAGCGCCGAAGTGCTGGGGCTGCCGCTGCTGGAAGGCAAACAGCTGCCGGAGGCGCCGCCGCAGGGGCTGGCCGAGGGCCTGCCGTTGTCGCTGCGCTTCCTCAAGCAGTTCCATGTCTGCCCGCTGGCGCTGGATGAACAGGGGGTCCGGCTGTGGCTGGCCGATGCCCATGATCCTTATCCGCAGCAGGCCGTGCAGCTGGCACTGGGTGTGCCGGTGACACCGGTGCTGGGCATGCGCGCAGAAATTGATGACCTGGTCGAACGCTGGTTCGGCCAGGGCCGCAGCGCGATGGGCGCGATCGTCGAAACCGCCGATGGCGAGGGCGGTGCGGTCGATGATATCGAGCATCTGCGTGACCTCGCCTCGGAAGCGCCGGTGATCCGCCTGGTCAACCTGGTGATCCAGCGTGCAGTGGAACTGCGCGCTTCGGACATCCATGTCGAACCGTTCGAAAGCCGGTTGAAGGTCCGTTACCGCGTCGATGGCGTGCTGGTGGAAGGCGAAAGCCCGCCGGCCAACCTCACTGCTGCGGTGATCAGCCGCATCAAGATCATGGCCCGGCTCAACATCGCCGAGCGCCGCCTGCCGCAGGACGGCCGCATCATGCTGCGCGTGCAGGGCAAGGAGCTGGACCTGCGCGTGAGCACGGTGCCGACCGCGCACGGCGAAAGCGTGGTGATGCGATTGCTGGACCGCGAAACGGTGGTGTTCGATTTCCATCGTCTCGGTTTCACTGACGCCTTCCTGCCGCAGTTCCGCAAGGTGCTGGAACAGCCGCACGGCATCCTGCTGGTGACCGGCCCGACCGGTTCAGGCAAGACCACCACGCTGTACACCGCGCTGAGCCAGCTGAACACTGCCGACGTCAAGATCATCACGGTCGAAGACCCGGTGGAATACCAGATCGAAGGCATCAACCAGATCCAGGCCAAGCCGCAGATCGGCCTGGACTTCGCCAACGCCCTGCGCAGCATCGTGCGCCAGGACCCGGACATCATCATGATCGGCGAAATGCGCGACCTGGAAACCGCGCGCATCGCGATCCAGTCGGCGCTGACCGGCCACCTGGTGCTGTCCACCCTGCATACCAACAACGCAGCCGGCGGCATCACCCGCCTGCTCGACATGGGCGTGGAGGACTACCTGCTTACCTCCACCATCAACGGCATCCTGGCCCAGCGCCTGGTGCGTCGGCTGGAGCCGACCCATGCCGAGCGCTATGAAGCCTCGCCGGAGGAGATCGAACGCTTCGAGCTGCGCCGCCTGCAGCCGGAAGGACCGATCCACCTGTATCGCCCGAAGCCTTCCGCGCTGGCGCCGACCGGTTACCTCGGCCGGACCACCATCATGGAATTCCTGGTGATGAACGACGCGCTGCGGCGCGCGGTGATGCGCCGCGACGGCATGGGCGAGATCGAACGCATTGCCCGCGAAGCCGGCATGCGCACGATGTACGAAGATGGCCTGTCCAAGGCCCTCAGTGGTCAGACGACCATCGAGGAAGTCCTGCGTGTCACCGAGGAAAGCTGATGCGCGCAGGACGCCGGGGCTGACATGCCGACCTACCGTTACAAGGCACTGAATCCGCACGGCGAGATCTTCGACGGGCAGATGGAAGCGGCCAGCGAGGCCGAGCTGGTCGCGCGCCTGCAGGACCAGGGCCATCTGCCGATGGAGACCCAGCTGGCCGATGGCGGTGCGATCGGTGGCAGTACCTGGCGCAACCTGTTCCGCCAACGGCCGCTGCAGGGCGCTGCATTGCTGCAGTTCACTCAGCAGCTGGCGACACTGCTCGGTGCAGGCCAGCCGCTGGATCGCGCGCTGTCGATCCTGCTCGGGTTGCCCGAAGACGAACGCTCGCGCCGCGCGATCACCGACATCCGCGATGTGGTGCGCGGTGGCGCGCCGCTGTCGACCGCACTGGAGCGCCAGCATGGGTTGTTCTCGCGCCTGTACGTGAACATGGTGCGGGCCGGTGAAGCCGGCGGCAGCCTGCACGAAACCCTGCAGCGCCTGGCCGACTACCTCGAACGCAGCCGCGCGTTGCAGGGCAAGGTGATCAACGCGCTGGTGTACCCGGCCATCCTGCTGGTGGTGGTGGGCGGCGCGCTGCTGTTCCTGCTCGGCTACGTGGTGCCGCAGTTCGCGCAGATGTACGAAAGCCTGGATGTGGCGCTGCCGTGGTTCACCAACGCGGTGCTGCAGCTGGGTCTGTTCGTGCGCGACTGGTGGGTGTTGCTGCTGGTGGTGCCAGGGATACTTGCGCTGTTCTTCGAACGCAAGGCGCGGCAACCAGCCTTCCGGCTGGCGCTGGATGGCTGGCTGCTGCAGCGTCGCGGCATCGGCCGCCTGCTCGGCGAACTGGAAACCGCGCGGCTGGCCCGCACGCTGGGCACGCTGCTGCGCAATGGCGTGCCGCTGCTGGGTGCCTTGGGCATCGCCCGCAACGTGCTGGGCAACCGCGCGCTGGCCGCCGATGTGGAAGCCGCCGCGGATGAAGTGAAAAACGGTACCGGCCTGTCGCTGGCGCTGTCGCGCGGCAAGCGTTTCCCGCGCCTGGCGCTGCAGATGATCCAGGTCGGCGAGGAATCCGGTGCACTCGATACCATGCTGCTGAAAGCGGCCGATACCTTCGAACAGGACAGCGCCCGGCGCATCGACCGCCTGCTGGCGGCGATGGTGCCGGCGATCACCCTGGTGCTGGCCTCGGTGGTCGGTGCGGTGATCGTTGCCGTGCTGGTACCGCTGTACGACCTGACCAATGCCATCGGTTGACGATGGATCCCTACGCAACCCCGACACTCCGCAACTGAAAGGACCGACCATGATTGCTTCCCGTCGACCGATCCGCCTTTCCTTCACCGCCGCGCGCAACCAGTCGGGCATGAGCCTGCTGGAAATCATCATCGTCATCGTGCTTATCGGTGCGGTGCTGACCCTGGTCGCCAGCCGCGTGCTGGGCGGCGCTGATCGCGGCAAGGCCAACATCGCCAAGGCGCAGGTGCAGACCGTTGCGTCCAAGGTCGACAACTACCAGATCGATACCGGCAAGCTGCCCGGCTCGCTCAACGATCTGGTGACCGCACCGGCGGGTGTCGGTGGCTGGCTGGGGCCGTATGCCAAGCCGGCTGACCTGAACGACCCGTGGGGCCACGCGCTGGAGTACCGTGCGCCGGGCGAAGGCCAGCCGTACGAGCTGATCAGCCTCGGCAAGGATGGCAAGGCCGGCGGCAGCAGCGTCGATGCCGACATCCGCTACCAGCCGTAATCCTGCATGACGTATTTCCTGCCGCGCCGGCTGCCTCGCCCGCGCCTGCACGGCAGGCGCGCAGCGGGCCTGTCGCTGCTGGAAATGCTGCTGGTGATCGCGCTGATCGCAGCGATCGGCCTGATTACCGCCGCCGGCCTGTCGCGCGGCTTCGCCGGCATGCAGCTGCGCAGCGCCGGCAAGGACATCGCCAACCAGCTGCGGGTGGTACGCGCGCAGGCGATCGCCCGCGGCGAGCCGCAGCGCTTTGTCATCGAACCGGCAAAGCGGCGCTGGGAAGGCGCCAACCAGCGCCATGGTGACGTGCCGGCACAGCTGCAGGTGCAGTTCGAAGGCGCCGCGCAGCTGGCCACCGCGCCAGGGCAGGGCGTGATCGAGTTCCATCCCGATGGTGGCTCCAGCGGTGGCCGCATCCGGCTGCAGCGTGACGATGCCGAATGGCGCATCGACGTGGGCTGGCTGACCGGTGAGGTCCGCTCCGGCCCCTGGCGGGCACAATGAAGCGGCACGTTCGCGGCTTCACCCTGCTTGAAGTGATCATCGCCTTTGCCCTGCTCGGGCTGGCGCTGACCCTGCTGCTGGGCAGTCTGTCCGGTGGTGCCAGGCAGGTGCGCGAGGCCGAGCTGCGCACGCGCGCGATACTGCATGCGCAGTCGCTGCTGGCCGAAACCGGTGTCGCCACGCCACTGCAGGTGGGTAGCCAGCAGGGCGACTGGGAACAGGGACGCTACCACTGGGAGCTGCAGGTGCAGCCGTGGGTGGAGCCACGTGCCGGCAACGCCGTGCAGTCACAGTCGGCCGGTGCCCCCTGGCTGGCCGAACTGCAGCTGCAGGTGCGTTGGGGCGACAGCGAACGCGAGCAGCTGCGCTGGCGCAGCCTGCGCCTGCTGCCGCCGGACCTGGAGAGCGCGCGATGAAGCGCCGCGCCGCGGGTTTCACGCTGATTGAAGTGATGCTGGCCACGGTGCTGCTGGCCGGTGGCCTGGCGCTGGCGTTCGCCAGCGTCCGCTCGGCAATGGCGGTCAGTCAGCGTGGCGAGCAGATCGCGGCCGAGAGTGAGCGCATGCGCGCGGTGCAGTCGCTGTTGCGGCGGCAGCTGGCCGGTGCGCTGCGCACGCCGCTGGAAGTACCCGATCCCACCCGCGAACCGATCTTCTTCCAGGGCGAAGAGCAGCGCATGTTGTTCGCCGCCGATCTGCCGGGCTACCTCGGCCGCGGCGGACCCTACCTGCACGCGCTGCAGGTGGACGGCCGCGATGGCCAGCAGCGCCTGCTGCTGGACCTGGTGCTGCTGCAGGAAGGCGAGCGCATCGCCGAGAACCCGCCGCGCCCGCCGGAAGTGCTGGTGGAAAACCTGAAGTCGGTACAACTGCGCTATCGCGGCATCGATGCCAGTACCGGCCAGGTGAGCGACTGGATGCCGCGCTGGGACGATACCCGCCGCCTGCCGATGCTGGTGGAGATCAGGATCGTCCCGGCCAGGGGCGCGCCCTGGCCGACGCTGGTGGTGGCGCCGCGTAACGGTGGCAGCGGAGGCGCGCGATGAACCGGCAACACGGTGCGGCACTGGTACTGGTGCTGTGGTTGATCGCATTGATGACCGCGCTGGTCGGTGCGTTCGCGCTGAGCGCACGGGTCGAGCATCTGCAGCAGCGGGTGCTGGATGACGATGCACGCGGCCAGGAACGGGCGCGCGCCGGCCTGGAGTACGCGCTGCTGCGCCTGTCCGCCGATCCGCTGCGGGCGCCCTGGCGCGCTGATGGCCGAACCTACCGCTGGCAGTTCGATGACGCCAGCATCGAGATCAAGGTGCTGGACGAGAACGGCAAGATCAACCTGAACCTGACCGACGTGACCTTGCTGACCGCGTTCCTCAAGGCGCTCGGCGAAGACGAAGGGGCAGCCCGGCAGCTGGCCGGTGCCATTGTCGACTGGCGTGATGAAGACAGCCTGCTGCAGCCGGGCGGCGGTGCCGAAGCCCCGGACTATGCGGCGGCGGGGTTGCCGTATGGCCCACGCAACAAGCGTTTCGAGACGCTCGGTGAACTGCAGCGGGTACTGGGCATGCGCGGCCCACTGTACAAGGCCATGCTGCCGCACCTGACCCTGTACAGCCGCCAGGCGCGCCCGGATCCCCAGTTCGCCAGCGCGCCGGTGCTGACCGCACTGGGCCTGGATGCGGATACCGTGCTGGCGCAGCGCGCACAGCAGGAGCGTGACGCAGATACCGCTGGCGGTGCGACAACGCTTGCCAGCAGCAGCGGCACCTATAGTATCGAGTCTCGTGCAACCGACGGCAGTGGACGCCGGTCGGTGTTGCAGGCAGTGGTACGCAATGGCTCGGGCGGGGTTCCCGGGCGGTCCTACACAGTGCTTCGCTGGGAGCAGGGAATGACAGCAAGATGACGGCATGGCAGGACAGTGTGCGGCAGGTGCAGGGCCGGATCGGCCCTGGCGCCGGCCGTTTCCTGCGCTGGTGGCGGCAATCGCTGCTGGCCTGGGTGCCGGCACGTTGGCAGTGGGCACTGGGCTGGGCACAGGCGCGCCTGCTGCTGCAGCGCCAGGGTGAGCAGCTGCAGGTCTGGCGAGAGACCGGAGAACGCCGCGAAGCAGTTGCCAGCGTGCCATGGCCGCTGTCGCCGGCCGAACTGGACCGCGTGCTGGAACCGCGACTGCGCAGCCTGCCGCGGGTGTGGCTGCTGCCGGCCAGTGAGGTACTGCGTCGTCATCTGCGCCTGCCTGCGGCTGCGGCCGACCGGCTGCGCGCCGTGGTCGGTTTCGAGATCGACCGCCAGACGCCGTTCGAATCCAGCCAGGTCAGCTATGACGTGCGTGAACTCGGGGGCGCCGCCGAGGGCCAGCTGCAGGTCGAACTGATTGCCTGGCCACTGCGCCAGCTTGAGGCGTGGCGGGCCAGCGTAGGCGAATGGGCCGATGCACTGGCTGGTGTCGATGCCATCGACACCGAGGGTGAACCCCTGCAGGTGAATCTGCTGCCACCGGGGCAGCGCCAGCTGCGGGCAGACCCGACGCGGCGCTGGAATGTGCTGCTGGCCGTGGCCGCGCTGGTGATGCTGGTGCTGGCGGCCCTGCAGCTGCTCGACAACCGCCGCGCCGCCGCCGACGAACTGCGTGCGCAGGTCGAGCGCAGTGCACGCAGTGCGCGTGGTGTCGCCAGCGAACGCGCGCAGCTGCAGGCGCTGATCGATGGTGCCGCATTCCTGGAAAAGCAGCGCAGCCAGCGCGCCGGAACGGTGGAAATCTGGAATGAACTGACCCGGCGCCTGCCGGAGGGCACCTACCTGGAAAAGCTGGCCATCGAGAACAACAACCTGCAGCTGATCGGCCTGAGCCGCGAGGCCTCGCAGCTGGTGCAGCTGCTGCAGGACGCACCGCAGTGGCGCAAGGTCAATCTGACCGGCGTACTGCAGGCCGATGGCGCCGCCAGTGGCCGTGACCGCTTCACCATGACCGCCGAACTGCAGCCGTTGCCGGCTGCGGCCCCGACCCGGGAGGCGGCCGATGCCGATGCCAAGCGCACGCCGTGACCGCTGGCTGGCACTGGCGCTGCTGCTGGCAGTGCTGGGCCTGGCCTACCTGCTGCTGGTGCACCCCTGGTTCACCCAGCCACTGCGCGAAATCGACGCCGACGTGGCCGCCCTGCGCGAGCGCGAGCAGCGCGTGCAGGCGCAGCTGCAGCAGCAGCCGCAGATCGAACAGCGCCTGCGCGCCACCCGCGAGGCACTGCAGCAGCGGCCGGGCTTCCTGCGCGAAGCCACCGCCGAAGCTGCGGCCGCTGCGCTGGGCGCGAAGCTGCAGGATGCGGTGGCGATGGCCAGCCCGGGCAACCGCAGCTGCACCATCAGCAACCGCACGCCACTGACCGACAACCGCCGTGACGCCGAATTCGTGCGCGTGGCCATGCAGGTGCGCCTGCGTTGCGGTGTGGCCGAACTGGCCACGGTGCTGCACAGCCTGGAAACCGGCAGCCCGCGCCTGTTCGTCGACAACCTCAACCTGATCGCGCAGCGCTTCCAGCAGTCGCCTAACGAATCAGGGCTCGGCCTGGACGTGTCGTTCGAACTGGCCGGTTACCTGCTGCCCGGTGCTGCGGCCGATGGCGCTGCGCCGGCACCTGCAGCCGAACCGGGCGCGGCGCCGCAACCGCCTTCGGCCACACCTGCACCGGCCGCCGCACCGGCTGCGCCGGAAGAAGGGCAGGAGGTGGCCGATGAAGCTTGAGCAGATCAGCCTGCGCACCGGCTTCCTGCTGGCACTGGCCGGCTGGGCGGCAGCGGTCTGGCTGGCCACCGGCTTCGGTCTGGGCAGCCAGCTGCCAGGTGCGGACGGTGATGCCGATGCGGTGCCTTCGTTGCCGGTGCTGCCGCCGTTGGCCGCAGAACGCATGGGCAGTGCCGACAGCTACAGCGCGATCGGCGAGCGACCGCTGTTCGCCGAGGACCGCAGGCCGAAGCCCTACCTGCTCGGCGGCAGCGAGCCCGCCGCCAGCGCCGCGCTGCGCCTGACCGGCGTGCTGCTGACCGGTGACTTCGGCATGGCCACCTTCACCACCGAACAGAACCGCTCGCTGCGCCTGCGCCTCAACGGTGAAGCCGTCGACGGCTGGCAGCTGGTCGCACTGCAGCCGCGCCAGGCCACCGTGATCGGCCCCGGTGGCAACCAGGTGCTGGAACTGGCGGTATTCAACGGGCAGGGGGGTGAACCACCGACCGTGCTGCGCGGCGCCAACGGTGCGCCACCGGCCGGTGCGATCGTTGTGCCGCCCCCGGCAGGCGCTCCGCCGGCACCGCCGCCGGCTGCGGCAACCGCATCGCCGTCGCCTGCTGGCAGTGCGCCGGCATCCTCGGCTGCGGCGGCCGCCACACCGCCTGCCAACAACAACGGCCCCAGCGAAGCGCAGATGCAGGCCATCCGCGAACGCATCCAGGCCCGTCGCCGCCAGCTGCAGCAACAACAACAGCAGCAACAACCGTCGCCGCCCCCGGGCGATGGCACCAACCGATAGAGTGAATGCATGAGCCTGCGTTTCCTTCCCTGGTCCTTTGCCCTCGCGCTGCTGGTCGGCTGCAGCACCGTGTCCGCACCGCATGTGCAGCGCAAGGGCAATCTGTCGCCCACTGCCGAGGCCGGCCAGGCGGCCGAAGTCGCCGCTGATGCTGCCCGTGACGCCCAGGGCGCTCCGCAGGCGGTGATCCGCCGTGGCACCGGCACCATGATCAACCGCGAAGCAGCACGCGCACCGGCTCCGGCACTGCATGGCGCCAGCACCGGTGAAGCAACCTTCAATTTCGAAGGCGAATCGGTGCATGCGGTGGTCAAGGCCATCCTCGGTGACATGCTGGGCCAGAACTACGTGATCGCACCGGGGGTGCAGGGCACGGTCACCCTGGCCACGCCCAAGCCGGTGTCGCCGGCGCAGGCGTTGAACCTGCTGGAGATGGTGCTGGGCTGGAACAATGCCCGCATGGTCTACAGCGGCGGCCGCTACAACATCGTCGCCGCCGATCAGGCGCTGGCCGGCACTGTCGCGCCGAGCACGGCGCCGGCGGCCAGCGCACGTGGCTTCGAGGTACGGGTCATCCCGCTGCAGTTCATCTCCGCAACTGAAATGAAGAAGGTGCTGGAGCCGTACGCGCGCCCCAACGCCATCGTCAACGTCGACAGCGGCCGCAACGTGATCACCCTGGGCGGTACCCGCGCCGAGCTGGAAAACTACATGCGCACCGTCGAGATCTTCGACGTCGACTGGCTGTCGGGCATGTCGGTGGGCGTGTTCCCGATCCAGTCCGGCAAGGCCGAGCAGGTGGCCGCCGACCTGGAGAAGGTGTTCGGCGAGGAGAGCAAGACGCCCAGCGCCGGCATGTTCCGCTTCCTGCCGCTGGAAAACGCCAACGCGGTGCTGGTGATCACCCCGCAGGTGCGTTACCTGGACCAGATCCAGCAGTGGCTGGACCGCATCGATACCGCCGGTGGCAGTGCCCGTCTGTTCTCCTATGAGCTGCGCTACATCAAGGCGCGCGATCTGGCCGAACGCCTCAGTGAAGCCTTCGCCAGCAGCGGCAACCGCGGCGGTTCCAGCCCGGCCTCGCTGGCGCCGGGTGCAACGCCGTCGCAGCTGGGCAGCGACGGTGACCGTGGCATGGACAGCAACAACAGCAGCAATTTCGGTTCGACGCCGGGCACTGGTTCCAGTGGCACCGGCAACGGCAGCATGAACCTGCCGCAGCGCCAGTCCGGCAATGTCAGCGTCAGCCTGGAAGTGGAAGGCGATCGCGTGGGCGTGTCGGCGGTGGAGGAAACCAACACCCTGCTGGTGCGCTCGACCCCGCAGGCCTGGCGCTCGATCCGCGAAGTGATCGAGAAGCTGGACGTGATGCCGCTGCAGGTGCATATCGAAGCGCAGGTGGCCGAGGTCGCACTGGAGGGGGACCTGAAGTACGGCGTGAACTGGTTCTTCGACAACGCGGTGGCCGGGCGCGCGCTGACCGGCGCATTGGCCGGCGTGACCCTGCCGGCCGCCGCCGGCGGCTCCTGGAGCAGCTTTGCCGGTGCCGCGACCGGTGGCGAAGGCCTTGGCTGGGCATTCACCGGCCACAATGGCGCGGCGGTGGTGAGCGCGCTGGACAAGGTCACCGATGTGCGCCTGCTGCAGACCCCCTCGGTGTTCGTGCGCAACAACGCCGAGGCCACGCTCAACGTGGGTGACAAGGTGCCGATCAATACCACCACGGTGAACACCGGTATCGGCACCAGCAGCTACAGCTCGGTGCAGTACATCGACACCGGCGTGATCCTGAAGGTGCGCCCGCGCGTCACCCGCGACGGCACGGTATTCCTCGACATCGTGCAGGAAGTGAGCAGCGCCTCGAACGTGCCGGAGAACTGCAACCCGCAGGAGCGCAACTGCAACCCGCGGATTTCCACCAAGAAGCTGTCGACCGAAGCGGCGGTGCAGAGCGGCGACACCATCATGCTGGCCGGCCTGATCACCGACACGGGCACCGATGGCAGCAGCGGCATCCCCGGCCTGAGCCGGATTCCGGTGGTGGGCGCACTGTTCGGGCAGAAGAGCCGCACCAGCCGCCGTTCAGAGGTGATCGTGCTGCTGACGCCGAGCATCGTGCGCAACGGGCAGGAGGCACGCACCCTGACCGACGAGTACAGCCAGCGCTTCCGCGCGATGGAACCGCTGAACCAGCCGCGCGCAAAGAAGTAAGGGGTTACGGCCGGGCTGCGCCCGGCACCCCGCAGAGGCCAGAGCAACAGCAACAGCAACAGCAACAGCTGGTTTACTGAGGGATGGCGGGGCACTGTGGGTTTGCGGGGACGCCGTAAATCCGTCCATGGAGGCTTGGTCGCCGCATCCATGCGGCTCACACCCCGCAAACCCACAGTGCCCCGCCTTCGACAGTTTCCTGCTGCTGTTGGTAGGTGTCGACCTTGGTCGACACGGTAGATCCACGCCATGCGTGGATGCTTTTCGATTCCAATTCGAAATATTCGATTCCGATGGAGATTCATCCACGCATGGCGTGGATCTACTGCAGATCGCAGAGATCTGTCGAAGGCGGGGTGGGTCCGGTTGCGGGGGTGTCCGCGGCATGGATGCCGCGGCCAAGCCCCCATGGACGGGTTAACGGCGTCCCCCGCAACCGGACCCACCCCGCCATGCCACGGATAGCCGGCTTCTGCTGTTGCTTCGGCTCTGGCCTCTGCAGGTGCCGGGTGCAACCCGGCCGATACCCTCCCAGTGCTAGGCTGTGGCTACCGACAACCACGGAGGCGGGATGGGGGCGATCGTGTTGTTGCCGCTGTGCGTGGACGATGCCGCGCTCGACCGCTGCCTGGCCGCGCTGGATGCCGGTACCGCGCCGGGAACCGCGGTCTGGCTGGCCGATGACGCGCAGACCGGCCCGCGTGCGCAGGCGGTGGTGGAGCATTGGTTGGCGCATACGCCACTGCAGGCTGAATACACCCGCCGCGCGCGGCCGTTGGGCGAGGTCGCCCATCTGGATGAGATGCTGCGCGCCTGCGAGGGCATGGACGTGGCGGTGCTGGCGCCGGACAGCGTGCCCGCGCCGGGCTGGCTGCAGCAGCTGCAGGATGCCTTCGCCCGCGATGCCGCCATCGCCACCGCAACCCCGTGGTGCAATGCCGGCGAAACCGCTGCATGGCCGCGGCTGGGCGAAATCAATCCCGAACCGGAGGACCCGGCGCTGCTGGCACACACCTGTGCCACGCTGCCGGTGCTGCATCCGGAGCTGCCCTCGGCGGTCACCCACGCGGTACTGGTGCGCGGCAACGCGCGTCGCCGCGCCGGCGGCCTGGACGTGGACAGCTACGCGGGCTGGAACGCGGCACTGGTGGACCTGAGCCTGCGCATGGCTGGCCTGGGATGGCGCAACGTGCTGTGCGAGACCGCCTTCGTCAGCCGGGCAGGGGAGGCGGTCAGCCGTGATGGCGATCTCGAGGCCCTGGCCGCGCGCTGGCCGGGGTGGGTGCCACGGTTGGCTGACTTCCTCATGCACGATCCGTTGCATGGCCTGCGTGCCGATCTGCAGCAGCGCATGCGGCAGGCGATAATGCCGAAGGAACAGGGTGACCTGTTCGTCTCGTCTTCCGCGCCGGAGCCTCCTGCTTGAATGTTGCCATTGCCGCCATCGTCGTCACCTACCAGAGCGGCAGCACCATCGACGCCTGCCTCTCGCGCCTGCGCCAGGCGCAGGACGTGGCCGAGATCCGGGTGATCGACAATGGCTCGATGGATGGCACGCTGGATATCGTGCAGCGCCATGCCAGCCACGACCCGCGCGTGCGTTTCGTCGGCAATCCGGACAATCCCGGCTTTGCCGCCGCCAACAACCAGGGCGTGGCCGATTCGCACAGCCCATGGCTGGCCTTCATCAACCCGGACCTGATGGTCGAACCGGAGACGTTGGCCGCACTGCGCAGCCGCGCGGAAGGACTGGGGGACTGCCTGCTCGGTGTCGAGCAGGTGGACGAGCAGGGCCATGCCGACGAAGCCGTGCGCCGCCGCGACCCGGATTTCCTGATGATGCTGCGCTCGCCGGGCAAGGGCTCGAAGCTGGCGGTGCCGCGTGACCCGCAGCAGGCGCTGCAGCGGGTGCCGGCGCTGTCCGGTGCGCTGCTGATGATGCCGCGTGCATTGTTCGACTGCATCGGAGGTTGGGACGCCGGCTATCGTCTGCATGCCGAAGACCTGGACCTGTGCCGGCGTGCACGCGAAGCCGGAGCAGTGGTGGCGATCGCCAATGACCTGCAGGTCACCCACGTTCGTGGCGTCTCCAGCCGCTCGCGGCCGTTCTTCGTTGAATGGCACAAGCACAAGGGCCTGTGGCGCTATTTCCAGAAGTTCGAGGCCGGGCAGCGTTCGCTGCCGGTGCGGGTAGCGGTGTGGGGCGCGATCTGGGCGCACGCGCTGATGCTGGTGCCGAAGCTGCTGCGCAGGGCGCTGTAGTGCCGCAAGAGCATCCACGCATGGCGTGGATCTACCAATGTTGTTTCCCGTGAGCTGAGTGTGGCCGCAGGCACCCCGGTTCACCCTGCCGGGCGCATAATCCGCCCCATGCCTATCATCCAGTCCCTGCTCGACACCGACCTGTACAAGTTCACCATGATGCAGGCGGTGCTCCACCAGCACCCCGGCGCCCAGGTGCAGTACCGGTTCAAGTGCCGCACGCCCGGCATCGACCTGGCCCATTACATCGACCAGATCGACGAAGAGATCGACCATCTGTGCAGCCTGCGTTTCAGCGACGCGGAGCTGGACTACATGCGTGGCCTGCGCTTCGTGAAGCCGGACTTCGCCGATTTCCTCGGCCTGTTCCACCTCGACCGCAAGTACATCCAGCTGCGCGCGTCGAAGACCGTGCCCGGCGAGATCGAACTGGACATCACCGGCCCCTGGCTGCACACCATCCTGTTCGAAGTGCCGCTGCTGGCGATCATCAACGAAGTCTGGTTCCGCAACACCACCACCGCCGACTTCGCCGAGGGCGAGCGCCGCCTGCAGGCCAAGGCCGCGCTGCTGCGTGATACCCCGGGGTTCGAGCAGTGCCGCATCGCCGACTACGGCAGCCGCCGCCGCTACTCGCGTGACTGGCATGCCCGTCTGCTGCCGTTGCTGCGCGACGCCCTCGGGCCGCAGCTGGTCGGCACCAGCAACGTGCATTTCGCCCGCCTGTACGGCATGACCCCGCACGGCACCATGGCCCATGAGTACCTGCAGGCGTTCCAGGCGCTGGGCCCGCGCCTGCGCGATTCGCAGGTGGCGGCACTGGAGTCGTGGGCACGCGAGTATCGCGGCGACCTCGGCATCGCGCTGTCCGACGTGGTCGGCCTGGATGCGTTCCTGCGCGACTTCGACATGTACTTCTGCAAGCTGTTCGACGGCGTCCGCCATGACTCCGGCGATCCGTTCGACTGGGGCGACCGCATGCTGGCCCACTTCCAGCAGCGCCGGGTGGATGCACGCAGCAAGGTGCTGGTGTTCAGCGACGGGCTCGACATCGCCAAGGTGATGCGCCTGTACGACTACTTCCGTGGTCGCTGCCAGGTCGCCTTCGGCGTCGGCACCCACCTGACCAATGATCTGGGGCCAACGCCGCTCAACATCGTCATCAAGATGGTCCGCTGCAACGGTCAGCCGGTGGCCAAGCTCAGCGATTCGCCGGGCAAGAGCATGTGCGACGACCCGGGCTACCTGGCCTATCTGCGCCAGGTCTTCGAGCTGCCGCCGGCGTAAACACGTCGGCTTACAGGTAGTCGACCACCACCAGGTAGGCGCCCTGCAGCGGCTGCTGCTTCGAAGCCTGCACGCTGTAACGCTCGGAGAAGGCGATATCGCCGGCGCGCATCGCGCTGGCCGACACCGACAGCTTCTGGCCCTGGCGCTTGCCGTCGCGCAGCGTCGCGGCCTGACCATCGGCCAGCGCCGTCACGGCCACCGTCGAGCCCTTGGCCGAGGGCGGGCAGGCGGCCAGGCTCAGCTCACCCTGGGACAGGTTCGTCGTGCAGCCCGGCTCGGCGATACGGCCGCTGAAACGGATGCTGCCGCTGCTGGCCTGGGCCAGCGCACTGACGGACATCAGAGCCACACACAGCAGAATGGAGTTCCTCATGACACGTTCTCTGGTTCGGTGTGTCCTAGTTAGCGACAGGTTCGATCCGTCTTTAATAGGACAAATCCGAATCTGCTAGGGCCATCACCAAGAAAGAGTGATGCGCATCAAATAAGGCGATTTCCACCTGAAAAAAGCCTGTTTTCCGCATGCCGAACGCGCCACGGGAAGCGTCATCCAGGGCTGTTCGTGACCTGATCGCCTCACCGTCAAATCCCCCACGCTCGCCGCGCTCTCATTCCGCCTACCACGTCACATTTCATGCGTCAATGAATTGGCGTTCAGAAAAATAATGAGACTTTCATCACAGTTGTGCCTATACTTGCGTCACGGATTCAGGGGGAGGTATGTCCGAGTCCGGCCACAGGTGAGACGCAAGGATGGGTCTTGATAGCCCGGCAGTGCTCCTTGCTTCCTCCTCTACTTCTCATCTCTTCAGTAGGGTTAGGTAAAAGCGAATGCACAAGATCAATATCATCGCCGCTCTGATGCTGGCCGCCGCTCCGCTGGCCGCCAACGCCGCCGACGGCACCATCACCTTCAACGGCAAGGTGACCGACAAGACCTGCACCATCTCGACCCCGGGCGGCAAGGACTTCTCCGTCAACCTGCCGACCGTGTCCAAGAACACCCTGGCCGCCGCCGGTAACGTTGCCGGTCGCACCCCGTTCGCCATCAACCTGACCAAGTGCAGCGCCGGCAACGTCGCGACCTACTTCGAGCCGGGTTCGACCGTTGACTTCAACACCGGCCGCCTGCTGAACCAGGCTTCGGCCAACGCTGCCACCAACGTGCAGCTGCAGCTGCTGGGCTCGAACAACCAGGTCCTGCCGATCAAGGCTGCAGGCGCTGGCCAGGCCCAGACCAACTCGCAGTGGGTCACCGTCGGCACCGACGGCTCGGCCGATCTGAACTACTACGCTGAGTACTACGCCACTGCCGCCGCCACCCCGGGCGACGTCACCAGCAGCGTCAAGTACACGATCATCTACAACTGATCGTAGTCGTACCCGCACTGGCCGGCGTACGCGCCGGCCAGTGCATCGCGGCCCCTGGCCACATACCTCGAGCGTAGTACTTCCGATGAAAGCATTCTTTCCCCGGGCGCTGCTGCTGGCAGCGTTCACGCTGCCCTTCTGCCAGAACGCTCTGGCCGGCGTGGTGGTCAATGGCACGCGAGTGATCTATCCGGCGCAGGCGCGCGAAGTCACCGTGCAGGTCGACAACGTGGGCGATTCGCCGGCGCTGGTGCAGGCCTGGATCGACAGCGGCGACGCCAACCAGACTGCCGATACCAGCGATGCCCCGTTCGTGCTGACGCCGCCGATCGCGCGCGTCGAACCGGGCCGCAGCCAGGCGCTGCGACTGATCTTCTCCGGCGCGCAGCTGCCGACCGACCGCGAGTCGGTGTTCTGGCTCAACGTGCTGGATGTTCCGCCGTCCCCGGACAACGCCGACAGCGGCGAACAGAATTACCTGCAGGTCGCGTTCCGTTCGCGCCTGAAGCTTTTCTACCGGCCGCAGGGCCTGAAGGGCGTCGCCAACGACGCGCCCGCAGCGCTGCGCTGGACCCGCACGGGCGACCGTCTGCGGGTGGAAAACCCGAGTCCCTTCCACGTCACTCTGGCCGAAGTACATGCCGTGACCGGCAGCAGTGAAAAGGCCGTCGAGGACAAGGGCGCGATGGTCGCGCCGAAGCAGAGCCTGGAGTTCGCCGCACCGGCGGGCACCGACCAGGTCCGCTTCATCACCATCAACGACTACGGTGGCCGGGTGGAACACACCATCCGCCTCGGCAGCACCGGGGGCTGAACGCGCCGCGCCGGCCTTGGGCCTGCGCATCCCGCCACCGCCGCTGTGCGGCGAATTGAAGGAATGTCAGTGTGATCGGAAACAGATTGACATTGTCGATCCATCAGGCGCTTTGCCTGTTGGTTGCTGGCGTGGCCTGCCCAGGATGGGCGCTGGCTGCCCCGGCCAATCTCGGCGAACAGGCGCTGATGGCGCAGAGTGGTGCGGCCAATGCGCGTGCACCGGAATCGGCCCAGTTCAACTCCAGCTTCCTGTCTGGCCAGGCCAAGCAGGTCGATCTGGCGGCCTTCAGCAACGGCAACCCGATGGTGGCCGGCAACTACCGTGTCGACGTCTACGTCAACGGTGCCTGGCAGGGCCGTCGCGATCTGCAGTTCAAGGCCGATGCGCAGGGCCGTGTCGACGCCTGCCTGCCGCTGCCGATGCTGGAAGAAATGGGCGTGGACAGCGAAGCCGTGCTGCTGCAGCAGGATCCGTCCGTGCCGACCGACAAGACCAGCTGCGTGCCGGTCCAGCAGCGCATGGCCAATGCCTATGGTGTCTATGACAGCGGCAACCTGCGCTACGACCTGAGCATCCCGCAGGTGTTCCTGCGTCGTGAGGCGCGCGGCTACGTCAACCCGGCGCTGTGGGACCGCGGCATCAATGCCGGCTTCGTCGGCTACAGCTTCAATGCCATCGACAGCGACAGCCGTGTCGAAGGTGGCCAGCGCAACCGCAGTGCCTACCTCGGCCTCAACGCCGGCATGAACCTGGGTGGCTGGCAGTTCCGCCACGATTCGAACCTGACCTGGTCCGAGGGCGATGGCCGCCATTGGCAGAGCATCGCCACCTATGCGCAGCGCGGCATCCCGCAGGTGCGCGGCATGCTCACCATCGGTGAGGCCTACACCACCGGTGAACTGTTCGACTCGATCGGTTACCGCGGTGCCAGCCTGGCCAGCGACGACCGCATGCTGCCCGATTCGCTGCGCGGTTACGCGCCGGTCGTGCGCGGCATCGCCGAGACCAACGCACGCATCGAAGTGCGCCAGAACGAGCAGCTGATCTACTCCTCCACCGTGTCGCCGGGCAGCTTCGTCATCGACGACCTGTACCCGACCGGCTACGGCGGCGACCTGGAAGTGAGCGTGATCGAGGCCGATGGCCGCCGCCGCGAATTCAAGGTTCCGTTCGGTTCGGTGCCGCAGATGCTGCGCGAAGGCGTGTCGCGTTACTCGCTGACCGCCGGCCAGGTGCGCAACAAGCTGCTGGCCGATGAGCCGTGGCTGGTGCAGGGCACCTACCAGCGCGGTATCGGCAACCAGCTGACGCTGTACGGCGGCAGTGCACTGAGCGACGGCTACCTGTCGCTGCTGTACGGCGTCGGCCTGTCCACGCCGGTTGGCGCGTTCGCCGCCGACGTCACCCACGCACGTACGACGTTCGACCACTACGGCAACCACACCGGTGCCAGCGTGCGCTTGAGCTACAGCAACATGATCGGCGAGACCGGGACCAACCTGACCCTGGCCGCCTACCGCTATTCGACCGAAGGCTTCTACAGCCTGCAGGATGCGCTGTACGGCCGTGATTCGGACAAGCGCGGCATCGATCCGACCACCCGTGGTCGCCAGCGCAGCCAGTTCCAGGTGACCCTGAACCAGCCGTTGGGCCGTCGTGGCGGCGCGTTGTACGTGACGGGTTCGGTGCGTGACTTCTACGACCGCCCCGGCACCTCCAAGCAGTATCAGGTGGGCTACAACAACGCCTGGCGTTCGGTGAACTACGGCTTCTCGGCGCTGCGCACCGAAGAGGGCGTGCTCGGCCGTTCCGATACCCAGTACCTGCTGTCGATGAGCGTGCCGCTGGGTCGTGGTTCGCACCCGGTGTCGTTCAGCGCCGACCTCGGCGTGCGCGAGCGCGGTGGCTACGACAACAGCCGCGTTGGCATCACCGGTTCGACCGGCATCGACAACAACTTCAGCTACGGTGTGGCGCTGTCCGACTCCCGCGAAGGTGGCACCACCGCGGTGGGCAGTGCGGAATACCGCAGTCGCTACAGCGCGTTGAACGCGACCTACAGCCACTCGCGCGATTTCCGCCAGGCGTCGGTCGGTGCCAACGGCAGCGTGGTCGTGCATCCGGGTGGCTTCACCTTCACCCCGCAGCGTGGCGACACCATGGTGCTGGTGGAAGCGCCGGGCGCACGCGATGCGATCGTCAGCAACGCCCCGGGCCTGCGCGTCGACGGCCGCGGCTACGCGGTGGTCCCGTACGTGTCGCCGTACCGCCTCAATACCGTCACCCTCGATCCGCAGGGCATGGCCCACGACGTCGAGCTGGAAAGCACCAGCCAGTCGATCGCGCCGTTCGCCGGTGCCATCAGCTACCTGCGCTTCGATACCCGCAAGGGCAACGCGCTGCTGATCCAGGTGCGCAACCCCGATGGCCGCACCATGCCGTTCGGTGCGCAGGTCAAGGACGAGCAGGGCCAGCCGGTGGGCATGGTCAGCCAGGGCGGCCGCCTGTACGTGCGCAGTGACAGGAACCAGGGCAGCCTGCTGGTGGAGTGGGGCGCCGGCGCCGACCAGCGCTGCACCGTCGATTACCAGGTTCCGGCAGGCGCCGATGCGTCCAAGACCGGCTTCATCCCGCTGGAGGCAGCATGCCGATGATTTCTTCCCGTGGCCGCAAGGCGCTGGCCGCGATGGCCATGCTCGGTGGCGTGTTGCTTGCGCAGCAGGCCAGCGCCGCGTGCCGTATCAGCTCAAGCTGGTTCACCGCACAGGACGTCACCATGGACATGGGCCAGATCGTGATTCTGCCCAGCACGCCGGTCGGCGGCGTGATCAAGGAGATTAGTGAGTCGATCACTCAGCGAGATCGGGTTGCCAGCTGTGACTGGAGCGGTGGTCGTTCGATCGGTGAATACGTCAACGCGGCGCAGAAGCGCCCGGTGCCCGGTTTTGCGAATACCTATGAAACCGATGTCCCCGGTGTCGGCATCAAACTGTTCCGTGATTCGGGATCGATCCAGGTCTACTACCCCCATCAGCTGAGCTTCGGCGGTGGTAGCAGTGTTACGTTGATCGGGGGTCGCTTCCGCATCCAGTTGATCAAGACTGCCGCACAGACCGGCTCGGGCGTGATCGCACCGAATGGTCGCTTCACCACGTATTACTTTGATGGTGACGGTGCCAGCAAGCCAGTGCTGACCTCGACCTTCAGGGGCTCGGGCACCACCGTGGTCAGCCCGACCTGTGAAGTGCAGGCCGGCAGCCGCAACATTGCTGTCGATTTCGGCAGCGTGCCCAACACCACCTTCACCGGTGTCGGTTCCAAGGCTGTCGATCGCGATTTCGAGATCCGCCTGAACTGCCAGGGCAGCAACGTTGCTGCCTACCAGAGCAAGATCGGTATCCGCCTGGATGCCGACCAGGACAGCTCGAACATGCCGGGCGTGCTGAAGCTCAGCGCGGCCACCAACAGTGCCACCCGCATCGGCATCCAGATGGTCCAGCGTGATGGCAGCACCGAGCGCGAAGTGCGTTTCGGCCAGACCGTCAACGTCGGTACCACCACGCCCGGCACCAGCACGATGACCTTGCCGCTGCGTGCGCGTTACGTGCAGACCCAGGCCGGCACGGTGGGTGCAGGTGTCGCAAACGGCCAGGCCACCTTCACCATCCAGTACGAGTAAGTCGGCCGCAGGCCGCGCCACTGCTGCGTTCCACCGCAACGTCGCCCGTTCCACGGGCGGCGTTGACTGCGTCTTGATCTTCCAACGATGAAGATCAATGCCACGACGCGCGTACCATCATTCGAATGTGATGTACGTCGCGATTTTGGAGTTTCCTCATGAGGTGACCGTCTCCTGCCTGCGGGTGTTGGACGGGAACGCCGAAAGGATCCAGACGTGGCTACAGCTCCTGGCATTCCCTCGCGCCGGCCTTTCGGGGCGCTGCGATGAAGGTCCTGTCGGTGTTCGGCACGCGACCGGAAGCGATCAAGATGGGGCCGCTGGTAAGGGCCTTGGCGGAGGCTGCGGACATCGAATCGGTGGTCTGCATCACCGGCCAGCACCGGGCGATGCTGGACCAGGTGATGTCGCTGTTCGCGATCACCGCCGACCATGACCTCGATGTCATGGTGCCCAACCAGACGCTCAATGGCCTGTGTTCCAAGCTGTTCGAACGGCTTGACGCGCTCTACACGCAGGTTCGCCCGGACCGGGTACTGGTGCACGGCGATACCACCACGGCGATGACCGCCGCACTGGCCGCGTTCCACCACCGCATTCCGATCGGTCACGTCGAGGCCGGCCTGCGCACCGGCGACATCAACCGGCCGTGGCCGGAGGAAATGAACCGGCGGGTGATCGATGTGGTCGGCCACCAGCTGTACGCGCCCACGCCCAGCTCGCGCGCCAACCTGGCCGGTGAACACCTGGGCGGGCAGATCCTGGTCACCGGCAATACCGTCATCGATGCCCTGCAGCAGACCGTAGAGCGGCTGGATGCCGACCCGGCGCTGCGTGCGCGGGCTGACGAACCCTTCCACATGCTTGACCCCGATCGTCGCCTGCTGCTGGTCACCGGCCATCGCCGCGAGAGTTTCGGCCAGGGCTTCGAGGACATCTGCCGTGCGCTGGCCGAGCTGGCGCGGCGGCCGGACCTGCAGGTGCTGTACCCGGTGCATCTCAACCCGAACGTGCAGGGCCCGGTCAACGCCCACCTCGGCCATCTCGACAACGTGCACCTGGTGCCGCCGCAGGACTACCTGCGCTTCGTGCGCCTGATGCAGCGCGCCGACGTCATCCTCACCGACTCCGGTGGCGTGCAGGAAGAAGCGCCTGCGCTGGCCAAGCC
This sequence comes from Stenotrophomonas sp. INTA L402-1, assembly GCF_059295135.1. Lineage (NCBI taxonomy): Bacteria > Pseudomonadati > Pseudomonadota > Gammaproteobacteria > Lysobacterales > Lysobacteraceae > Stenotrophomonas > Stenotrophomonas sp. INTA L402-1. The sequence continues at coordinate 21,094 of NZ_JCAFWP010000006.1, read as the reverse complement.
CGTGCTGGTCATGCGCGACGTCACCGAACGCCCGGAGGCGGTCGAGGCCGGAGTGGTGACGCTGGTCGGCACCAGGCCCTCGCGCATTGTCGAGGCGGTCAACGCGGCACTGGCACAACCACCGCACCCGACCCGCTTCGATCCCGACGCCAGCCCCTACGGCGATGGCCGTGCCAGCGCGCGCATCGTCGCCGCCCTGCGTGGCACGCCCCTTCCCGAATTCTCGCCCGGCCTCCGCAACAGCGGTGCCGCCCACTCCCATCCACGCGAAGTGACGCCATGACCCAGACCGGCCGCTCTCCCCTGTTTGCATCCGCCGCCGCGTTCGTCCTGTCGGGCGTGGTTGCCAGTGCCCATGCCGCCGACAGCGTCGCCGGCCAATTCGCCGAATGGAGCGGCGACAGCACGGTCAACCGGCAGATGACCCTGCGTGAACTCGGTTTCCGCCAACCGCTGGTGCTCAGCGGGCAGGAGAGCCAGCGCGAGGTCTACCTGCCGGTGCCGGCCGGCGTCGCCACCCGCGATGCGCAGCTGCAGCTGGACGGGCGCTACGTGCGCGGCCACGCCGGGCGCACTTCCGGTCTGTGGTCGGTCGATGGCGATCCGATCGCCGCGCGCTCGATCACCGACGCGCAGGGGGACGCCAGCCAGCTGCTGGCCATTGATGGCGAACCCCGCCAGAACGGCTTCGTGCGGGTCGGCGTCGGCTGGTGGTCGATCGTCTCCGACTACCAATGTGCCGACCAGAGCGCGCCGGCCAACGTGTTGCGGCTGTCGCCGGACTCGCGTTTCAGCTACCGCTTCGACGGCCGCGCCGTGGACACCGTGGCCAAGGCCTGGGGCGCGCTGCCACCGCAGGTGCGCCTGCTGGTGGACGGCAAGGCGCTGCAGGCGCCGGCCTACGATGCCGCCTGGCGCATCGGTACCGCGTTGCAGGCCGGTGGCAAGCAGGTGCAGGTGGTGGCGCTGCCCAAGGTCGGTGACAGTGTCGACCTGGCCGGCATCAGCATCCCGGCCAGCCTGCAGGGCGTGCCGGCCTACGCTGCGCTGGCGACGGGCGAGCGTGCGCATGTGATCAAGGATCTGGCTGAAGTTGGCGCGCTGCTGTCGCTGCGTGACAGCGGGCCCTTGGCCGCTGACGTGATGATCGGCAGTGATGCGCTGCGGGCCGGCGTACGCGCGGCACTGGACGCGCTGGCCGTACAGGTTGCGGCTACGGGTGCCGATGCGGGCGCTGCCTTCGCCGCGTGGCGCGGTACCGATATGGGCGGCCTGGAAAAGCCCACGGCCAATGCCTCGGTCAGCGTGGTCGCCGTTGCTGGCCGTCCGACGCTGGTGGTCGACCCGGCGGCGGCGGGCAAGGTCGCCGGGTTGTTCGCCGAACAGTGGCGCAGCTACGCGCTGGGCCGCAGCCTGCAGGTCAGCCAAGCGGGCACGCCGAAGCTCGACGGTGACCATGTGCTGTTGAGCCGGCTCGGCAACATCGCCGGCACGATGGAGGTGGTGACCCGCGCCGATCGCAGCGCCAGCTTCGACCTCGGCGCGCTGTCGGCCGATGGGCGCCTGCCCGAGGAAGTGGTGATCGATGTCTCGGCGGCGCCCAACGCCGCCGGGCAGGGCGCGGTGGCCACGATCCATTTCAACGATTACCTGCTGGGCGGCAAGGTGCTGTCGGCCAATGGCCAGCCGCAACGGCTGGTGGCCAAGGTGCCGGCCTACGCGCTGTCGGCGCGCAACGAGATCCGCGTCAGCTTCCTGCGCCAGCCGGCACGACCTTATTGCCACGATCCGGCCACCGCCTATCCGGTCTCGATCCTGCCCAGCAGCCACCTGACCCTGGCCAAGCGGTCGCTGGGCAGTGATTTCGTCGGCGCCAGCAGTCAGCTGTCGCGCGGCAACCAGGTGTTCGTGCCGGCCACGTGGCTGCAGGATGCACCGGCATCGCTGCGCAAGGTGATTGCGGTGGCCAGTGCAGTGGGTGCCTCGCCGGAGGCGTCGGAACTGAAGGTGGTCGATGCCGGTGCGGCGGTCAGCCCGGGTGCGCCGTGGCTGGCGTTCGGTGTGGCGCCATCGGGTGTCGATGTGGCCGGCCTGAAGGATGGCCACCTGCTGATCGGCGGCACGCCGCAGCCGCTGCTGGATGTCAGCGGGTTGGATCGTGCCGCGGTGGTGCAGGTCGGCACCGCCGGCGGACAGCTCGGCGTGCTGTACAGCGACCTGGGCGCACAGGCACCGTCATTCGGCGCACCGTTCCGGCTGCTGCGCGGTGATCTCGCCGTGCTCGACGGCAGTGATGCCGTGCGCGAATTCGACCGCCAGGATCCCTATGGCACGCGTATCGCGCAGGACGGCAATCCGCAATCGAAGTGGGAACGGCACATGGTCTGGTTGCTGCTGCTGGTCGGCGTGATCGTGTTCGCGCTGCTGGCCGCCCGCGTTACCCAGGTGCGCCGCCGCAAGTCCGCCAACACAGGGCACTGAGCCACCGTGGACGGTCTGTTCTGGAACATCCAGCTGGCCAACTACTACGCTGCCCTGGAAACCACGGCGGCGGCGGTGGCCGTGCTGATCCTGATCTCCAGTCTCGATGACCTGTTCATCGATGTCTGGTACTGGGTGCGCGAGAGCTGGCGGGCGCTCACCATCAAGCGTCGCGAGGCGTACCGGCCACTGAGCCAGGAAGACCTGCTGCAGCGGCCGCAACAGCCGCTGGCGATCATGGTGCCGGCGTGGATGGAGTACGACGTCATCGCGCAGATGGTGGAGAACATGATCAACGTACTCGACTACCGCGAGTACGTCGTGTTCGTCGGCACCTATCCCAACGACCAGCAGACCATCGACGAAGTGGAGCGCATGCGCCGCCGCTACAAGCGCCTGCGCCGCGTGGAAGTGCCGCATGACGGGCCGACCAGCAAGGCCGACTGCCTGAACTGGCTGATCCTGGCCATCTTCGATTACGAGAAACGCCACGACATCGAGTTCGCCGGGGTGATCCTGCACGACAGCGAGGACGTGCTGCACCCGATGGAACTGCGCTTCTACAACTACCTGCTGCCGCGCAAGGACATGATCCAGTTGCCGGTCACCTCGCTGGACCGCGAGTGGTACGAACTGGTGGCCGGCGTCTACATGGACGAGTTCGCCGAATGGCATGCCAAGGATCTGGTGGTGCGTGAAAGTGTTTCCGGCATGGTGCCGTCGGCGGGCGTCGGCACCTGCTTCTCGCGGCGTGCGCTGCTGGCACTGAGCGCGCAGACCGACAACCAGCCCTTCAACACCGACAGCCTCACCGAGGACTACGACGTCGGTGCGCGGCTGGCGGCGATGGGCATGCAGTCGATCTTCGCGCGCTTCCCGGTGCAGTTCCGCGTGCGTCGCCCGTCCTGGTTCGGCTGGGGCCCGGTACGCGAGCGCACCCAGCAGATGGCGCTGTGCGTGCGCGAGTACTTCCCCGACAACTTCCGAGCGTCGTACCGGCAGAAGGCGCGGTGGGTGCTGGGCATCGGGCTGCAGAGCTGGGAGTCGCTGGGCTGGCGCGGCTCGCTGGCCACCAAGTACCTGCTGGCGCGCGACCGCAAGGGCATCATCACCTCGTTCGTCAGCATCATCGCCTACCTCATCTTCCTGCAGCTGCTGCTGTTCTGGCTGCTGAAAATGACCGGGCTGTGGACGATGCAGTTTCCCAGCGTGTTCCAGGCCGGTACCTGGCAGATGAACGTGGCGCTGCTGACCACGGCGGCGTTGGCGACCCGGGTCGTGCAGCGCTTCTACTTCGTCAACCGGCTGTATGGCTGGGAGCATGCGCTGATGTCGATCCCGCGAATGGTGGTTGGCAACATGATCAATTTCATGGCCACCGCACGCGCGTGGAAGGTATTCCTGGCCTACCTGCTGTTCGGCAAGCGCATGGTCTGGGACAAGACCATGCACGACTTCCCGGATGCGGCGCAGCTGGTGCAGACCCGCAAGCAGCTCGGTGAGCTGTTGAGCACTTGGCAGGCGGTGGAACCCGAACGCCTGCAGCAGGCGTTGGATCAGCAGCAGGCAGGCCGCCAGCAGCCGTTGGGCCGCATTTTGCTCACCCAGGGCTGGCTGGATGATGAAACGCTGGCCGAGGCGATCGCCTTCCAGGGCGACCTGCCACGCGCGGTCATCGATGTGGACTACCTGCGCGCCTGCCAGTTCCCGGTCAGTGCCGATGCCTGCGTGCAATGGCGCATGCTGCCGCTGCCACCGCGCCAGCAAGGCACCCTGCGGCTGGCCGTGGCCAGCCCATTGCCCGAAGAGGCGTTGGCACTGCTGAAGCAGGAAACCCGCAGCGAGCACGTTGAACAGAGCATCGCCCGCGAAAGCGAAATCAACGCGGGCCTGCGCCTGATCGGCGGCGACCGGCAGTGGCACCTGAACAACGTGCCGCTGCTGGGCGACCTGCTGGTGGAGATGCGCCTGATCGACCACGCGCGGTTCGAGATTGCACTGGATGACTACATGCCGCAGCGCGACGGCCGCATCGGCGATTACCTGGTCAAGCAGGGCATCACCACCGAGGAGGCCGTGGCCCAGGCCATGCAGGAGCAGCGCCGACGTGCGGCCGCGCTGCAGTCACCGCCTCCCGGAGCCTTGCCGGCATGAAGACTACGCTGCTGTCCACTGTCATTGCCGTGGCACTGGCCAGCGCTGCGGTGCCGGTGCTGGCACAGGCCGACGCGGCACTGCCGCTGTCCGGTGCGGCCTACCGCGTCGCCGAGCAGGCGTTTGCCGCCTATGAGCGCGGCGACTACCCGGCGGCCTACCAGCAATCCACTGAAGCGATCCGGCTGCGCCCGGACGTGGTGCGGCTGCGCCTGCTGCAGATCTATGCGCTGCAGAAACTGGGGCGGGGTGCCGAGGCGCAGCAGCAGGCGCGTCGTGCACTGGACGCGGGGTTGAAGGATCCGGCGTTGCCGCCGCTGGCGGCTGCCACCGCTGCACGAAGCGCGGCCACGGGCGGCAAGGGTGCGCGCACGGCGTCCCCATCGCGTCCGGTTGGCAGCGCCGCAGACCGCAGCAGGCAGCAGGCCTACGCGCTGGCCACCGAAGCCTACGACGCCTATGACGCCGGGCGGATGGGAGAGGCGGCCGGCAAGGCCGAGCAGGCCTTCCGGCAGCAGCCGACGCAGGGTGCCTGGGCACTACTGTGGGTGGCCGCGCTGGAGGCACAGCAGCAGCCCGAACAGGCCGGCGCCGCCATTGCCACCGCGCTGCAGCTGGGCGCGCCGAATGCCGAGGCGCTGCGTGCCCGGCGCGTGGCGCTGGATCGACAGCGCGCGCTGCTGCAGGCCCAGCAGGCGTATCGGTCGCTGTCCACGCAGGATGATGCCGCGGCCGTTGCGCAGGCACGTGCCGCTGTCGAGCTGGCGCCGGAGGTGGCCACGTACCGGTTGCTGCTGATTACCACGCAGCTGCAACAGGGGCAGCTGGCCGACGCCGAGCGCAGTGCCGACCAGGCGTTGCAGGCCGATGACCAGGATCTCAATGCACGGGTGATGCGCGGTTACCTGCGCCAGCGCCAGGGCAATACCGCGCTCGCCAATGAGGACTTCGACAGCGCACTCGCTGCGCCAGGGTCAACAACGCAGCAGCGCAACGTGCGCCTGCTGGCGGTGGATGCGGCGCTGGCCAGTGCCGACCGCACGCGCGCCGCGGCGCTGCTGGCACCGCTGCAGTCGGCATTGCCAACGGATGCGGGCGATGCACGCGCGCAGCAGCTGCTGCGGCAGGGCATCGAGCAGCGCGCCAAGGCGGTCCGTTCCAGTCGCGAGCTTCCGCGTATGAGCGCGCAGACCTATCCGGCGCCGCTCCAGCACTGCCAGTCGGGCGACACCGGCACTGTCTGCGAGCTGATGCCGGTCGACCTGCAGGGCGACGGGGGCGCCGCACAGCGCGCCTATGCGGCCTACTCGCGTCAGGACTACGCCGAGGCCATAGGTGAGGCGCGGCAGGCCGTGCAGCTCGCACCGGACGACGCGAACCTGCAAGCCCTGCTGACCACCACGCTGGCAGCGGGCAACCGCGCACAGCAGGACGAAGCACGGCAGCGCCTGGATGCGGCACTGGCGCAGCGTCCTGATGACGCGGGGGCGCTGATGCAGCGCGGCTACCTCAACCAGAAGGCCGACGAACCGGTGCGCGCACTGGCCGACTTCCGTGCCGCCGAGGCCACGGGCAAGGCACCGAAAAGCGTGGTGCTCGACCAGGCCTACGCCAGCGCAGCCAACGGCGATCATCCACAGGCGGTGACCCTGCTGCGTAGCGCCATCGACCGCGCCGACGTCGGTGAGCTGCCGCTGGATGAGCATCAGCGCTACAACGTGCGCAATGCCATCGCCAACTATTCACGCGAGTGGGGCGTGATCGCCTCGGCCGGTTTCCGGGGGGCGCGCCAGGCCGCGACCAATGTCGGCGGCGCAGCGATCAGCACGCCGGGTGATTCGGTGTTCAGTACGCTGGAGGCGTTCTGGCGGCCCCCGGGCTTCAACGATCAGCATGGCACGCTGGAGCTCTACGCACGCCTGCTCAACACGCTGTACGACGAGGGCGGCACCTACGAGTCGATCCGCGCGGTGGATCCGTGCACCGGCGAATCAACGCCGGATGCGCGTGCTCGCGCCGAGCGCCTCAGTCATTCGCGCTCGACCACCGGCTGGCCGTCCACCATCGCCTCGTTCGGGTTGCGCTACGCGTTTGGCCAGACCGGTTTGAGCGCCGGCATCGAGCGCCGCCAGTTCCTGGGCAGCGCCACCCGCCAGGGCGAGGTCTACCCCGCATCGGCAGCCGTGCAGTGCCGCCTGCAGCTGGCCCTGAACCGGCCACTGGAAGCCAGCACGCTGGCGCGCTACCGCTTGGCCAGCGGTTCCGGTGGATGGATGTCCTACCTGACCTACGGTTATTACCACGGCACCGATCTGCGCACCGATGTGAACCAGTGGTGGATGGTCAGTGGCTATGCGCAGGGGGGATATACCTGGGACGACAACGGTGCCACCTTCACCCTCGACGCGCTCGATGCCAACGGCACGCCGGTGCGGCGCCTTGGCGAGGCCAACGGGCGCCTGCATCGCGAACAGTGGTTCGCTGCCGGTGAACTGCGCGCCGGGCGCAGCTTCCGTTTCGGTGCCGGGCAGACGCACTGGGTGGTCACACCCTATGTCGTGGTTGGCGCCGATTGGCTGGACCAGCGCTCGCGCGTGCGCGACATCCGTTATCCGCCGTTCCCGGCGCAGTCGTTCGCGCTCAACGATACGCAGCGCAGCTGGTCACTTGGCGCAGGGCCAGGCGTGGGCGTGCGTTACTGGTTCCGCGAGGACCACTACAACACGCCGCGTTCCTACCTGGACCTGACCGTGCAGTACCGCATCGCGATCGGCGGTGGTGATACGCAGCGTGCCAAGGGCCTGTTCGCCACCGCCATCCTCTACTACTGAGGCAGGCCCCAGCGTCGCCGCAGCGCTGCGGCCTGCGGTGTGTCCTGGGTCAGCCATGGCTCCAATGCATAGACCAGCACGTGCTGTGCGCCGCTGTCGCGTGCCCATGCCAACTGCCGCCGGATGCGCGTGGCATCGGCGGTTTCGCCCTTGAATCCGCTGCCGTCGGCGGGGCCGCCGGGCAGTTCGCGGAACAGTTCAACGATCGCATCGAAGCCGATGCTGTGCGCGTGGAAATGATCGAGCAGCGGTTGCAGCTGCTGCACGTTGCCGGCACCGGCCACCCCCACACCGTCCTGCACCATCGGCCGCACCACCGCTTGGGCCAGCACGGCCTGCCACAACGTGACCAGGTTGCCATCGGTCTGCAGGCGGCTGAAGTAGCAGGACATCGCGCAGTCGCCACCGCGTGCGCTGGTCGCCTGCACCAGCCCGTGCAGCCACTGCGCCAGCCAGTGCTGGCGGGCCGGATCGGCCCAGTGGTACTGCTCCAACTCGTAGGGCAGGTACCAGCCCCCGAAGGCCGGCTGCTGCGCCCAGGGCGCCTGTGCCAACCAGCTGCGTGCATGCGCCAGGCTCTCGGCCAGGAAGGTCTGCAGCGTGGCATCGTCTGCGCCGATGGCATGCCACCAGCGTTGCTGGAAGGGCAGGCCGACGCGGATGCGGATGTCGTTCTCGCTGGCGGCGGTGAACAGCTGCTGCAGGCTGCTGTCGGGCAACGACCAGTCGCCGTCGCTGCCACCGACGATGCCGGTCCACTGCAGCACCAGCTGCCGGCAGCCCAGCGTACGTGCAAGCTTCAAGGATCGTTGCCAGTCGGCCAGGTCCCACTGCAGGTGGCTGCGCCACGGCTGCAGGAAGGTGCCATCCACCTGCACCGGCAGCGAGCAGCCGGGCAGGGTGGCGAGCGTGCCGGCCAATGGCGCCAGCACTGCCGCACGCAGCAGCCGGCGGCGCAACGGCGAGGACGGATCAGCAGGAAGGACTGGCGGTGGCATGCCCGCATCATCCCAAAGCACCGTGCGCGGCAGGTGAACCACCGCCGGTAGTGCCGGCCGCTGGCCGGCACCGCCCAACACTTACTCCAACGCGTAGCGCAGGGTGAACAGCACCGCCACCAGCCACACCGCCGGATGCACTTCGCGCCAGCGCCCGGTACCGGCCTTCAGCGCGGCATAGGCGATGAAGCCGAACGCCAGGCCATTGGCAATCGAGTAGGTGAACGGCATCGCCAGTGCACACAGCGCGGCCGGCACCGATTCGGTCAGGTCGCTCCAGTCCACTTCCACCAGCTCACGCAGCATCAGCCCGGCCACGAACAGCAGTGCTGGCGCGGTGGCGTAGCTGGGCACCATCGCCGCCAGCGGCGAGAACAGCAGCGCGGCCAGGAACAGTGCCGATACCACCAGTGCGGTCAGGCCGGTACGGCCACCTACCTGCACGCCCGAGGCGCTTTCGGCAAACGCGGTGGTACTGCTGGTACCGAGCATCGAGCCGGCCACGATCGCCGTGCTGTCGGCCAGCAGCGCACGGCCGAAGCGCTTCTGCGCGCCCGGAAGTTTCAGCAGGCCGGCGCGACCGACCACGCCGTACAGCGTGCCGGTGGCATCGAACACTTCCACCAGCACGAATACCAGCACCACCTGCAGCAGCACCGCGATCGGCGCGCCGCCGTCATGGTGCAGCAGGCCCGGCAGGTCCAGCTGCAGGAAGGTCGGCGCCAGGCTCGGCGGCAGCGAGACCAGGCCCTGGTACTGCACGTCGCCCAATGCCCAACCAGCGCCGGTCACGGCCAGGATGCCGATCAGGATCGCGCCACGGATGCGACGCGCTTCAAGCACCGCGATCAGCAGAAAGCCGGCCAGCGCCAGCAGCGGCGGCGCCGTGTTCAACGGGCCCAGCGCCACCAGCGTGTCTTCATTGCCGACGATCACGCCGGATTTCTGCAGCGCGATGATCGCCAGGAACAGGCCGATGCCGGCCACGATGGCCGAGCGCAGCGACGAAGGAATACCCGACACCAGCCATGCACGCACACCGGTCAGCGACAGCACCAGGAACACCAGGCCGGAGATGAACACCGCGCCCAGTGCCTGCTGCCACGGCAGGCCGGCAGCGCCGACCACGGTGAAGGCGAAGAACGCGTTCAGGCCCATGCCGGGCGCCATGCCGACCGGGAAGTTGGCGGCCAGCGCCATCACCGCCGAACCCAGTGCAGCCGCCAGGCAGGTGGCCACGAACACCGCGCCCGCATCCATGCCGGTGGTGCCGAGGATCTCGGGATTGACGAAGACGATGTAGGACATCGTCAGGAAGGTGGTGACACCGGCCAGCAGCTCGGTGCGCACGGTGGTGCCGTGCTGTTGCAGCTGGAACAGGCGCTCGAACAGGGACATGGGGGAATCTCGCGACAATAATGCGTCACGACCAACGGTCGTGACCTACCCGAATGCAGAACGTGGGTACCGACCGTTGGTGGTGGGTGCCGACCGTTGGTCGGTACGCTCCACACCGTCACCACCAACGGTGGCGACCTACCAAAAGGAGAAAGGCCGCGCGAGCGCGGCCTTTCCTGTTGCCTTACTTCAGCGCCTTGAAGCGCAGGCGCTTCGGCGCGGCGTCGTCGCCCATGCGGCGGCGCTTGTCTTCTTCGTACTCGCGGTAGTTGCCCTGGAAGAACTCCACGTGCGAGTCGCCTTCGAACGCCAGGATGTGGGTCGCGATGCGATCCAGGAACCAGCGATCATGCGAGATGACGAAGGTGTTGCCCGGGAACTCCAGCAGCGCATCTTCCAGCGCACGCAGGGTTTCGATGTCCAGATCGTTGGACGGTTCGTCGAGCAGCAGCACGTTGCCACCCTGCAGCAGGGTCTTGGCCATGTGCAGGCGGCCACGCTCACCACCGGACAGCGAACCGACCATCTTCTGCTGGTCCTGGCCCTTGAAGTTGAAGCGGCCGATGTAGGCGCGCGACTGGATCTCGATGCCGTTGATGTTGAGGATGTCCAGGCCGCCAGCGATTTCCTGGAAGACGTTGTGGTTGCCTTCCAGCGCGTCGCGGCTCTGGTCCACGTAGGACAGCTTCACGGTCGGGCCGACCACGATCTCGCCGGTATCCGGCTTTTCCTGGCCGGTGATCATCTTGAACAGGGTCGACTTACCGGCACCGTTCGGGCCGATGATGCCGACGATGGCGCCGGCCGGCACCAGGAAGCTCAGGTTGTCGAACAGCAGGCGGTCGCCGAACTTCTTGGAGACGTTCTTGAACTCCATCACCGCATTGCCCAGGCGCTCGCCCGGCGGGATGAAGATTTCATTGGTCTCGTTGCGCTTCTGGTAATCGACCGACTGCAGCTCTTCCAGGCGGGCCAGACGGGCCTTGCCCTTGGTGCGGCCGCCCTTGGCGTTCTGGCGCGACCATTCCAGTTCCTTCTGGATCGCCTTCTGGCGGGCCTTTTCCTGGTTGTCTTCCTGCTTCAGGCGCTCATCCTTCTGGGTCAGCCAGTCGGTGTAATTGCCCTTCCACGGAATGCCGCGGCCGCGGTCCAGTTCCAGGATCCACTCGGCGGCGTTGTCCAGGAAGTAGCGATCGTGGGTGACCGCCACCACGGTGCCGGTGTAGCGCGCCAGGAACTGTTCCAGCCATTCCACCGACTCGGCGTCGAGGTGGTTGGTCGGTTCGTCGAGCAGCAGCATGTCCGGCTTCTGCAGCAGCAGGCGGCACAGCGCCACGCGGCGCTTTTCACCACCGGACAGCTTGCCGACCACGGCATCCCACGGCGGCAGACGCAGCGCATCGGCGGCCACGTCCAGCTGGTTCTCCAGGGTGTGCGCGTCGCCAGCGGCCAGGATCGCCTCCAGGCGCTCCTGTTCCTTGGCCAGCGCGTCGAAGTCGGCGCCTTCCTCGGCGTAGGCCAGGTACACCGCGTCCAGCGCGGCCTGGGCCTGCAGCACTTCGCCCACGCCTTCCTCGACCGCTTCACGCACGGTCTTGGTCGGGTCCAGTTCCGGTTCCTGCGCCAGGTAGCCGACCTTGATGCCCGGCTGCGGGCGGGCTTCGCCCTCGAAATCGGTGTCCACGCCGGCCATGATCTTCAGCACGGTGGACTTGCCGGCGCCGTTCAGGCCCAGCAGGCCGATCTTCGCGCCCGGGAAGAAGGACAGCGAGATGTCCTTGATGATCTGCCGCTTGGGCGGGACCACCTTGGACACGCGGTTCATGGTGTAGATGTATTGCGAGGACATGCGGTCTCCGTAGGCGCGGCCCTGCGCCCGATCCGTCACGGGAACATCCCGTTGCGGCAGCGGGCACAGACTGAAATGGAATACCGCCAATTATAGCCGGAACCGGTTCCGGGCCGCGCCCGGGCAGGGGCGCCGGGCTGGCCGCGGCCTGAATACCCGGTCACAGTCCTGTAGCGGGAAGCGTTTCCAGCCGGAAACGGTTCAGATCGGGTGCGCAATATGGGCTCACCACCCACCCAAGCAGAGGTCTGACATGCGCATCAATCGAATAATGGCCGGCGCCGTGGCCTCTGTGCTGGCGCTCGGCGCCGTGGCCCCGGCCTTCGCCGACAACGACCATCGCCGCGGCCATGACCGCCGTGAATGGCGCGAGGATCGCCGCGAGTGGCGCCAGGATCGCCGCGACTGGGAGCGCGACCGCCGCGAGGCCCGGCGCGACTACCGCCATGACCGCCGTGACTGGCACCGCGACCATGACCGCTACTACCGCCCGGCACCGCCGCGCGTGGTCTATCGCCCGGCCTATGGCCCCGGCTACGGCTGGAAGGTCGGCCACCGCTACCGCGACTATTACCGCGGCCCGGTCTACGTGGTGAACGACTACCCGCGCTACCACCTGCGTCGCCCGCCGTATGGCCACCACTGGATCCGCGATGACCGCGGCAACATGCTGCTGGTCGCCATCGCCACCGGTGTGATCGCCCAGTACGTGCTCAGCAACCGCTGAGCCGGCGGCCCTATCCACGCATGGCGTGGATCTACCGGTACGCCGGGGCCAGCGCAATCGAAACCATACGGGGTCGGATTCCTTCGGGGATGCCGGCCCCGTTCATTTCGGCCCCGGCAGCCCGGCGCGGGGCTACAATCGGGGGCTGAGCCGTACCCCCTTTTCCCTGCCTGCTGGAGTACCCGATGTTCCCGCGTGACGTCCGCATCGAATCCTACGATCCCGAACTGGCCAAGGCCATCGCCGCTGAGACCCAGCGCCAGGAAGACCACGTCGAGCTGATCGCCAGCGAGAACTACACCAGCCCGGCGGTGATGGAAGCCCAGGGCAGCCAGCTGACCAACAAGTACGCCGAAGGCTACCCGGGCAAGCGCTATTACGGCGGCTGCGAATACGTGGACATCGCCGAGCAGCTGGCGATCGACCGCCTCAAGCAGCTGTTCGGCGCCGACTACGCCAACGTGCAGCCGCACAGCGGCTCGCAGGCCAACCAGGCCGTGTACTTCGCTCTGCTGCAGCCGGGTGACACCATCCTCGGCATGAGCCTGGCCCACGGCGGCCACCTCACCCACGGTGCCAAGGTGAACGCCTCGGGCAAGCTGTTCAACGCCGTGCAGTACGGTGTGAACGACCAGGGCCTGATCGATTACGACGAAGTCGAGCGCCTGGCTCTGGAGCACAAGCCGAAGATGGTCGTGGCCGGCTTCTCGGCCTACTCGCAGGTGATCGACTGGGCGCGCTTCCGCGCCATCGCCGACAAGGTCGGTGCCTACCTGTTCGTCGACATGGCCCATGTCGCCGGCCTGGTCGCCGCTGGCGTCTACCCGAGCCCGCTGGAACACGCGCACGTGGTCACCTCGACCACCCACAAGACCCTGCGCGGCCCGCGCGGCGGCATCATCGTCGCTAAGGGCGCCGACGAAGACCTGGTCAAGAAGCTGCAATCGATCGTGTTCCCGGGCATCCAGGGCGGTCCGCTGATGCACGTCATCGCCGGCAAGGCCGTGGCCTTCAAGGAAGCGCTGGAACCGGGCTTCAAGGCCTACCAGCAGCAGGTGGTGAAGAACGCCCAGGCGATGGCCAACACGCTGATCGCGCGCGGCTACAAGATCGTCTCCGGCGGCACCCAGAACCACCTGATGCTGGTCGACATGATCGGCAAGGACGTGTCCGGCAAGGACGCGGAAGCCGCGCTGGGCAAGGCCCACATCACCGTCAACAAGAACTCGGTGCCGAACGACCCGCGTTCGCCGTTCGTCACTTCGGGCCTGCGTCTGGGCACCCCGGCGGTGACCACCCGTGGTTACGTCGAACAGGATTGCGTGGACCTGGCCAACTGGATCGCCGACGTGCTCGACGCACCGAACGATGACGCCGTCATCGCCCGCGTGCGCGACGCCGTCAGCGCGCAGTGCCGCAAGTACCCGGTCTACGGCTGATCGCAGCAGGGGTCGGATCCCTTCCCGCCGGGAAGGGCTCCGACACCGGTATGGGAGTAACCGCGCATGGATGAGCGCCACCTCAAGTACCTCTACACCGCGCTGGCGGTGCTGTTCGGCCTGCCCAGCCTGGCGATGGGCGGCGCGGCGGCGACGATGCTGCTGCTGATGGGGCTGGGCCAGTTCGGCCATGGCACGCTGGCCTCGGTGACGGTGATGCCGCTGTGGGGCCTGGCTGGCATTGCCGGCTGCCTGGCCTGGTTGTGGCTCAGCGCGGGTTTTCTGCTGCAGGGGCGTGCCGGGTTGCACGTGCACCGCCTCTGGTGGTGGATGCTGCTGGCGGGCGGTCTCGCCGCCTTGCCGCCGCTGGGGCTGGCGCTGTGGTGGGGCATCGCCGTGCACGGCGAAGGCCTCGGCTTGTTGCTGCTGGGCCCGTCGATGCTGGTGCCGGCTGCGATGCTGGTGTGGATCAAACGCCGCGGATGATGCGGCCCAGGGAAGGAAACCGAACGCATGGATGAGCGTCTGCACAAACGCTGGATGGCCATTGCCGGCCTGTTGGTGGGCCTGCCCACGGTGGCCGCCGGAGGCACGGGTGCCGTGCTGGGTCTGATGGTCGTATGGGATGGCAAGTACCTGACCGGTGACGAGTACAGGATCCTGCTGCTGTGGTCGTCGGCCGGGATCATCGGCCTGCTGTCGTGGTTGTGGCTGAGCGGCCTGTTCCTGTGGCGCGGTGTCAGCGGCCTGCGCCAATCGCCGGTTGTCGCCTGGGTCGGCCTGGCGCTGGGGGCCCTGGCCGCGCTGGGCGTGGTTGGCGCCACGCTGTACTTCACCTTCAAGCACGGGGAGATCTCGACCCTGGCCTTCCTCGGGTTCGGCCCGCCGTTGCTGGTGATGGCAGGGCATCTGGCGTGGCTGCGTTGGGCGCGCGAGGCCTCGGCGCCGCCGGCACCCGGTTGAACGCGCAGCCGTGACCGCGCTGGCGGCTCTGTTCGGCCGAAATGCAGGCACTTCCGCGCAGACAGCATTTGCTGCGGGGCCCTTTCTCAGGTACCTTTGCGACGCTGCCATGACCGTGGCAATAGGTACTTTCCTGAGCCAGGCGTTCCATGCACTGCCCCTTCTGCCAACATGCCGATACCCGGGTCATCGACTCGCGCGTCTCCGAAGACGGCGCGACGATCCGTCGTCGGCGTGAATGCGAAGCCTGTGGCGAGCGCTTCAGCACCATGGAAACGGTGGAGTTGAAACTGCCCGCCATCGTCAAGAGCGATGGCACTCGTGAAGCATTCGACCAGCGCAAGGTCCGCGCTGGCTTCGACCGCGCGCTGCAGAAGCGTGCGGTGGCCGAAGACAAGATCGAAGCGGCGGTACGCGCCGTGGTCCACCAGCTGCGCATCAGCGGCGAGCGCGAAGTGCCCTCGATCAAGGTCGGCGAGTTCGTCATGAACGAATTGCGCAAGCTCGACCATGTCGGCTACGTACGCTTCGCGTCGGTCTACCGCAGCTTCGAGGACGTGGCCGATTTCCGCGAGGAGATCGAGAAGCTGGAGCGTGATCTGCCCTCCAGTACCGAACAGCTGCAGCTGCTGGGCGACGTGATCGCCCTGACCAAGAAGAAGAAGGGCTGACCGCCCCGGTAGATGCCAACCTTGGTTGGCACCGATGGCACATCCACTGGTGGGTGCCAACCGTTGGTTGGCACTGATGGCATGGATCCACACCAACGGCGCTACCATGGCCGCATGACCACCCCGTTCTCCGTTCTCGACCACCTGCACATGGCCAACGCACTGCGCTTGGCCGAGCGTGCTGCCTACACCACCCGCCCCAACCCGATGGTCGGCTGCGTGATCGCCCACGGCGAACGCGTGGTCGGGCAAGGCTGGCACCAGCGCGCCGGTGGACCGCACGCTGAGGTGTTCGCGCTGCGCGAGGCCGGAAGCGAGGCCCGCGGTGCCACCGCCTACGTCACGCTGGAACCGTGTGCGCACTATGGGCGTACGCCGCCGTGTGCGCTGGCCCTGATTGAAGCGGGCGTGTCGCGCGTGGTTGCCGCCATGCGCGATCCATTCCCGAAGGTCGATGGCGGTGGCTTTGATCTGCTGCGCAACGCCGGCATCGAGGTTGCCGAAGGGCTGATGGCGGCGCAGGCGCGTGAGCTCAACAAAGGCTTCCTGTCGCATGTGGAGCGCAACCGGCCGTGGCTGCGGGTGAAGCTGGCGGCCAGCCTTGATGGCCGTACCGCGATGGCCGATGGCAGCTCCAAGTGGATCACCGGGCCGGCCGCGCGCGAAGACGTGCAGCACTGGCGCGCGCGTGCGGGTGCGATCCTCACCGGCGCCGACACGGTGCTGGCTGATGATCCGATGCTGACCGTGCGCCTGGCCGATACCGAGGTTGTGCCACCACTGCGCGTGGTGCTGGATTCGCGCCTGCGTTCGCTCGAATGCAGCCGTGTGCGCGAGGGCGGGGCACCGACGCTGTATCTGCACGCTGCTGCAGTGAGTGCACCGGATGCGGTCGACGCAGAATTTGCCAGCGTGCCCAGTGCTGACGGCCGTCTCGATCTTGGCGCGGTGCTGGCACTGCTGGCCGAACGCGGCATCAACGAGGTGCATACCGAAGCCGGCGCGACGCTGGCCGGTGCCTTGCTGCGCGGTGACTGGGTAGACGAACTACTGCTGTATCAGGCGCCTACGCTGCTGGGCGACAACGGCCGCCCGCTGCTGGCCGGTATCGGTATCGATGCCATGGACCAGCAGCGTCGCCTGCGTGTGGTTGACCAGCGTCAGGTCGGCGAGGACATCAGGCTGCTGCTGCGCCCTTGAGGGAATGACGCGAAGCAGGGGCGACGCCCTTGTCGTCAGGCATCCTCCTCGTCTTCTTCGCCGATGGGGCACTGGCCCTTCCACTGCTGCTTCCACAGCGCATGCAGGTTGCGGCAGTACGCGCCCAGTGCCTCGCCCGGCAGGTTCTTCGCCTTCAATCGCAGCTGGTGACGGGTAAAACCGTCGTCGTACTCATGCGGCAATACCAGCACTGCGCACTGATCGTGGTACATCAGGAACGCGTGGCAGTCGTCGTCTTCGCTCATCCACGCATCCAGCTGCCTGTCGCTCAGCAGGGTTGACTCGAAGGCAACCGCTGGGATGACCGAGAAGGTCGTAATCCTGGACTTGGGAGCTTTGGCTTGCCCGCACGCCACAAGCGCCAGCAGCGTCAGCAACATGACCGTGGTCGACGTCGTGCGGTGTTTCATGCGGTTGCCCCGATGGAAGAGGGCAACAGCATTGACCATGCGGGCCACACAGGGCCATGCAACGGTTCTGAAAGTGCGGCCGCCCTCGTCGTCGGCGACAATGAGCCGAGCGAGCGCTCGGCTCTACACGCGGCTCACGCGCACTCGTCGGTCCACATCATCTCGGCGATCGGGCGCAGTGCCTTGCACTCCTGCGTCATCTCATCGGTCGACTGTACCTGTGCCTTGGCCTTCAGCTCCTCGGCCATGGCGTCCACGCCGCTGATCTGGTCCGGTGCGATCTTCGCCACGCAGGCACGATGCTGCTGCAGCAACAGGTCGCAGCCCGGTACGCCGGTCACCTTCGGCGCGTTGGCCGCCTGCGCGTCCTGCATCCAGTCCTCGAACGGTGCCAGCGCACCGGCCACGGTGCCCACCAGGTCATCGAAGTTGCCGCTGTACCAGTAGCCGTTGTCCTTGGCCGGGTACAGGGTGAAGGTGCCGCTGACCGGCACGCGCGCGCCACTCTGCAGCGCCTGGGTATAGGCATCGGTGAACTGCTTGCGCGAGGCCGGGCTGGCATCGGATGCGAGGCTGGCGGCGAACAGCGGGCGCACCTTGCCCAGGTCGGGCAGCTGGCAGCTGTAGGTGATCCGCGCCAGCTTCTGGTCTTCAACGTATTCGTTGTCTTCGATCACGCTCTTGGTCGCGCGGCACTTCGAATCACGCAGCGCCTTGGCATACAGCGCTTCGGTGGCTGCAGCGTCTACCTTGGCGCCGGTGCTGGCCAGTACGGTCTGCCAGGGTTCGGCCAATGCCTTGGCCAGCGCACCCGGGTTCGGGGTCACAGCGTCCTGGCCTTCGAATGCCGGTTTCAGTGCGTCGTTGAGCGCGCGCGTGGCGGTCGCGTCGTCTTCCAGCAGGGTGCGTGCATACAGGTCGAACGCCTGTTCGGGCGACAGCGTGGCCGGGGCGGCCGTGGCGATCAGCGGGGCGCACAGCAGCATGCTGGCCAGCAGAGTACGGGTGGGGGTCTTCATGACGGTGTTTTCCTGTTCCAGAGGCGCGCAAGCCTAGCGCATCTGCGTGGACTTTCGATGGCGCGATGGGGTCTCGAGGTCGTGTATGCCGGCCAAAAAAACGGGCCCCTTGCGGGGCCCGTTCGATCGCACGACGAGGAGCGATCGCTGGATCAGAAGCTGGCGCGGACGCCGGCCGAGTACTGGGTGACGTCGCGGTAGCCGGAGATCTCGCCCACCAGACCCCAGGTCTTGGTGAAGTTGATCTGGCCACCGATGGTGCCGACCCAGGTGCCCTTGTAGTTGTTGCCGCCGTCCATGTAACCGGCCTTGGCCCAGGCTTCGGTCATGCGCGACGGCTTGCCGCGGATGCCCATGGTGGCGCGGGCCAGGTTGGTGTGGTCCTTGTAGCGGTCGCTGTAGCCGTCATAACGATCGGTCAGCTCAGCGTTCTGGCGCACCCAGGCGATGTCGGCGGTGAAGTCGACGCGGTCGGTCCACGGCATGTGGTAGCCGATACCCAGCTCCGGCTGATTCAGTTCAACCTTCAGCGAACCGTCGCTGTAGTGATAGGTCTTGCTGGTGCGCGACCAGCCACCAAACACGTAGACCTGTTCGGCGATGGCCACGGAGCCTCGCAGGTAGCCGCCGTCGACCTTCGGGTCGTCCAGTGCGTTGTCGTCAACCTTGACCTGCGTCCAGCCGCCTTCAACGTAGGTGTAGCTCAGGGCGTCGGCCGAAGCCGAGAGCGGGGCGGCGGCCAGCAGGGCGGCCACGATCAGCATCTTGCGCATGGGAATTCCTGTGAATTTCAGTCCTTTGGCGGGCATGCCCAGCGGGCTGCCCGTGGCGACCTCATGTCGTCCGGGGCAGAATTTTAATGAAAGTTTTACAAATTGCGAGCGACGGCCGTCACAGCTGTGGCATCCGACCCCGTTCAGCACGGGCTGGTACACTAGCCACGCCGGTTCGCCGGTACACAAACGTCTTCAGGGCGGGGTGCAATTCCCCACCGGCGGTAGGTGCGCAAGCACGAGCCCGCGAGCGCCCCGGCCCACGGCCGGGGGTCAGCAGATCCGGTCCAATGCCGGAGCCGACGGTCATAGTCCGGATGAAAGAAGACGGTGCCACAGGGCTCATGCCCTGCGTGCGCCTGTTTGCCTTGCGGCGTTTTTCGCTCACTTTTCGCGGAGAACGTTACTTGTTTACTGGAATCATCGAAGGCGTCGGCCGTCTGGCCGCACGCGAATCCATCGGCGGCGATGTCCGCTTCACCTTCAATGTCGGGACTCTGCCGTTCGACAACGTGCAGATGGGCGAGAGCATTGCCATCAACGGCGTCTGCCTCACCGTCATCGCATTCGACGCCAGCAGCTTCCAGGCCGATGCCTCCACCGAGACCCTGGGCCTGACCACGCTCGGCCAGCTGGGCGAGGGTGCGGTCATCAACCTGGAACGCGCCATGCGCCCGACCGACCGCCTCGGCGGCCATCTGGTCAGCGGCCACGTCGACGGCCTCGGCCAGGTGCTGTCCATCCACGAAGACGCGCGTGCCCAGCGTTGGCGTTTCGCAGCTCCGGCCTCGCTGCGCCGCTACATCGCCAAGAAGGGCTCGATCTGCGTGGACGGCGTCAGCCTCACCGTCAACGAAGTGGACGATGAAGGTTTTGAAGTCGCCCTGATCCCGCACACGGTGGCCAACACCGCCTTCTCCGCCGCAGGCGTGGGCAGTGCGGTCAACCTTGAAATCGATCTGGTCGCCCGATACGTGGAGCGCCTGATCAGTGTGCCGGCCAACGGCCAGCACCCGCATGGAGATGCAGCATGAATTTCGCCCCGATTCCGGAGATCCTGGAAGACATCCGCCTGGGCCGCATGGTCGTCATCGTCGATGACGAAGACCGCGAGAACGAAGGCGACCTGATCATGGCCGCCGAGCTGGTCAAGGCCAGCGACATCAACTTCATGGTCACCCATGGCCGTGGCCTGGTGTGCCTGCCGCTGAACCGCACCCGCGCCGCCGATCTCGGCCTGGCGCCGATGGTGCAGGCCAATACCGCGCAGTTCCAGACCAATTTCACGGTCAGCATCGAGGCCGCCGAGGGCGTCACCACCGGCATCTCGGCGCATGACCGCGCGCATACCATCCGCACCGCGGTGAAGCCCAACGCCAAGCCGTCGGACCTGCACCAGCCGGGCCACATCTTCCCGCTGATCGCTCAGCCGGGCGGCGTGCTGACCCGCGCCGGCCACACCGAGGCGGCCGTGGACATGGCCATGCTGGCCGGGCTGGAACCGGCCGGCGTGCTGGTGGAGATCCTGAACCCGGATGGCAGCATGGCACGCCGCCCGGAGCTGGAAGTGTTTGCCCGCGAGCACGGCCTGAAGATGGGCTCCATCGCCGACCTGATCGCCTACCGTCTGGCCACCGAGAAGACCGTCGAGCGCGTCGATGAACGCGACATCGATACCGAATTCGGCCCGTTCAAGCTGGTCACCTATCGCGACCGCATCGCCCACGACGTGCATTTCGCCCTGGTGCGCGGCACTCCGGATGCCGAAACGCCGACCCTGGTGCGCGTGCAGGTGGAAAACCCGCTGGCCGACCTGCTGCACTGGCGCCGCGATGACTTCGGCGTGGCTGCCACCGATGCCCTGCGCGCGATCGATGCCGAAGGCGCCGGCGTGATGGTGGTGCTGTCGGCCCCGCGCGACGGCGAGGCCCTGCTGGCCCGCCTGCGCCAGCAGCCGGCGCCGGTGGTGCCGGGCAAGGACAAGGACGTGAGCCAGTGGCGCCGCAATGGTGCTGGCGCGCAGATCCTGTCCGACCTGGGCCTGGGCAAGCTGCGCGTACTGGGCACCCCGCGCCGCCAGATCGGCCTGGCCGGCTACGGCCTGGAAGTGGTGGAGACGGTGACCCTGTAATGGGTAGTGCCTGTCTCTTATACACATCT
>NZ_JCAFWP010000005.1:0-144066 GCF_059295135.1 Stenotrophomonas sp. INTA L402-1 | reverse complement strand
CCCCCCCGGTTTTTCCTCCCGGGTGTCCACCGCCGCCGGGTGGGCGCTAGCGACGCGATCCGCGCCCGCGCCGGGCGTCACGCAAAAAACCCGGCCGCCGGGTTGCGGGCGCCGGGGGCCGCCCACCCCGCTCCGGGCACTCGCCGCCCGGCGGCCGCCACTACCGCAGGGCGGTCAACCGCCCTGCTTTGCAGCGTAGTCCTGCGCCTGGCGCATCACCCGCAGCAGGTTGCCGCCCCAGATGCCGGCAATCTGCTTCTCGGTATAGCCCTTGCGCAGCAGCCACGCGGTGATCTTCGGCAGCTGGCTGACATCGGGCAGGTCGCTCAGGCCACCGCCGCCATCCCAGTCCAGGCCGATGCCCACGTGCTCGGGGCCCACCACCTTGAGGATGTGCTCGAAGTGGGCGAAGAAGTCGTCGAGGCTGGCATGGCGCACCGGGTGCTCGTGGTCCAGCGCCTGCTCGGCCTTCAGCAGGGCAACGCCCTGTTCGATGCCCATGCCTTCCCAGCCACCCAGCTGCTTGCTCAGCGCTTCCTCGGCCTGCTTGCGCTCGGGCGTCTTTGCGGTGTCGATCAGGTAGCCACCATAGGCGTTCACCTGGATCACACCGCCGGCCTTGGCCAGCTTGCGCAGGCGCGCGTCATCCAGATTGCGCGGATGGTCGTAGACCGCCTTGGCCGAGCTGTGCGAGAGCACGAACGGCACCGGCATCATCGCCAGCAGGTCGTCGAACACCGCGTCGGACGCATGCGACTGGTCGATCACGATGCCCAGCTTCACTGCCTGCCGCACCAGATCCTTGCCCGCCGGGCTCAGGCCTTTCCACTCCGCACCCTTGGGATCGGTGGCCGAATCGGCGAACTCGTTGTTGGCGAAGTGCACGGTGCTGAGCAGGCGCAGGCCGGCGCGGTGGTAGAACGACAGCAGGCTCGGGTCTTCCACCAGCGGGCTGGCGTTTTCCATGCTGATGTAGACCACGCGCTTGCCGGCGGCCTTGATCCGCGCCGCGTCATCGGCGGTCAATGCCAGCGCGAAGCGCTCGGGGTTGGCCGCCAGCATTTCGCGGATCTCCAGCAGCCGCTGCAGGCCATGGTCACGCTCGGCGAGGTGCGCGGCGGGGCTGCGGTCGCCCTGATCGGTGTAGATCGCCCAGAAACCGCCGTCCAGCGCACCTTCGACCATGCGCGGGTAGTCGACCTGCGAAAGCGCGTTGCGGTCGTGACGCTGCTCGATGTCGAAGCCGGTTCGGCCGAAATTGGCCGGTGTATCCAGGTGGCTGTCGAGGGTGACCAGGCGCTGCTGCAGGGCCTTGGCGCGCGCCAGCTCCTGTGCGCTGAACTCGATGGCATGAGCCGACAGCGGCGCGCACAGCGCCAGGGCAAGCACGACGGACAGGTGGCGCAACGATGGCATGGGCTCTCACCGGCAATGGGAAGAGCCCGACCATAGCGCTGCGGACCGCGGATTTGTAGAGTCGAGCTGCGCCCCCTCATCAATGGGGCGCCACTTTCACGAACGCATCGCAATGCGCGGAAAGTTGACCGCCGGGCAGTGGACATGATTCATGCCCGGCGAACGCAGAAGCCGACCGTCAATCCACCACGCGGCAGAACACGGCCTTCAGGTAACGCGATTCCTGCACGTGGGCCATGAACGGATGATCCGGGCCTGCGCCGGCCACCTTCAGGATCTGGATCGTACGGCCGGAGAAGTAGGCCGCACGACGCAGCATGTCGAGGAACTGGTCCTCGGCCACCAGGCCGGTGCAGGAGAACGTGGCGAACAGGCCACCGGGCTTGACCACGCCCAGTGCCAGCTTGTTCATGTCCAGGTACTTCTTCAGCGCAGTGATCACCTGGTCGCGGTCGCGGGTCATCTTCGCCGGGTCCAGGATCACCACGTCGTACTGCTCACCGCGGTTGGCGGCGTCGCGCAGCCACGGGAAGATGTCGGACTGGACGAACTTCGGGCGCACGTTGTTCAGGCGCGAATTACCCTTGGCGATCTGGATGACGTCTTCATCGATGTCGATGCCGACCACTTCAGTGGCACCACGCGCCGCCGCGTACACGGCGAAACCGCCGGTGTTGCAGCACAGGTCGAGCACGCTCTTGCCTTCCACCTGCTGGCTCAGCCACTCGCGGTTCTCGCGCTGGTCGGCAAAGAAGCCGGTCTTGTGCGCACCGGCCGGGTCAGCGCGGAACTTGATGCCGTACTCGGTGATCACCGCCGCTTCGGTGGTGGTGTTGCCGTGGAAGTCGAAGCTTTCCTGCTTCTGCACGTGCTCGTCGGCGAAGCTGTGGAAGCGGCAGCCCGGGAACTGCTCGCGCAGGGCGTCGTAGATCCACTCGCGGTGGCGGAACATGCCGGCGGCGAAGAATTCGACCACCACCAGATCGCCGTAGCGGTCCACCACCAGGCCGGACAAGCCATCGCCCTCACTGTGCACCACGCGCCAGGCGTCGGACACCGCGTCGAGCTTCAGCACCTCACGGCGCAGCGACACCGCCTGGGCGATCTTGCGCGAGAACCAGCCGGCATCCACCGGCACGTTCTGGTCGGTTTCGAGGATGCGCACGGCAATGCGCGAGTGCCCGTTGTAGAACCCGCGACCAATGAACTCGCCGTCGATGCCGACCACGTCGACGATGGAACCGGGCTTGGGCCGGACGGTCGGCTTCTCGACCAGTTTCTGGAAGATCCACGGGTGGCTGGAACGCCACGCATTCTTGAGGCGGACAATCGGAAGGGGGGTATTCATCCACCTATTGTAGCCGGGGGGCGCTTTCGTAGAGTCGAGCTGGCTCGACGGGCGTTGCTGAACGGCCCGGGCAAGGCGTGCCAACCAAGGTTGGCACCTACCAGGGCGGGCCGGCCGGCGTGCCAACCAAGGTTGGCATCTACCAGGGCGGGGGCCCCGGCCACCCGGCATTTGACGGCAGCCCGGCCAGGCCGCAGAATCTGCGCCAGAAGGGGAGTAGCTCCCAGACGTTGTCGCCGTCATTTCGAGCCCGCAGGCTCCGGTGCAACGGCAGTTCCAGCCGACTGGAACTGCGAGCGAGACCTTCGCCGTACTGGCGAAGCTCTGTCCCTGGATCCCCCTCCCGATCCTCCGTTGCAGATCCTCGCCGTCCGGCCTGGCATTCATCTTTCCAACGGACATTCCCAATGCAGACGATCGGTAACGTGTGGTTGTGGGGCGGCTTCGCAGCGGTGGTGGTCATCGCCCTGCTGGTCGACCTCGTGTTGATGCGCCATGGTGGACCGCACAAGGTCACCTTCAAGGAGGCCCTGTGGTGGTCCATCGGCTGGGTCGCGCTGGCCCTGCTGTTCAATGCCGGCCTCTGGTACTACCTGAATGAGACCGCCGGCCAGGTGGTGGCCAACAAGGTCGGCCTCGAATTCCTGACCGGTTACCTGGTCGAGAAGGCGCTGGCGGTCGACAACATCTTTGTCTTCCTGATGATCATGAGCTACTTCGCGGTGCCGGAGGAGCAGCGCCAGAAGGTGCTGATCATCGGCATCCTGGGCGCGATCGTGCTGCGTACGATCATGATCTTCGCCGGCAGCGTGCTGATCACCCAGTTCCATTGGCTGCTCTACGTGTTCGGCGCCTTCCTGCTGTTCACCGGCTGGAAGATGTGGTTCGCCGCCGGTCAGGAGCCCGATCTGGAAGCCAACCCGGCCCTGCGCTGGATGCGCAAGCACCTGCGCCTGCTGCCGGATTACGCGGGCAATGCGCTGAGCGTGAAGCGCGACGGCGTGCGCTGGTTCACCCCGCTGTTCGCGGTACTGATCCTGATCGCGGTCACCGACGTGATCTTCGCGGTGGACAGCATCCCGGCGATCTTCGCGATCACCACCGACCCGTTCATCGTGCTCACCTCCAACGTGTTCGCAGTGCTGGGCCTGCGTGCGATGTTCTTCCTGCTGGCCGGCATGGCCGACCGCTTCCACCTGCTGCCGTACGGCCTGGCGCTGGTGCTGGGCTTCATCGGCATCAAGATGATGATCATCGACCTGTTCAAGATCCCGACCCCGATCTCGCTGGGCGTGGTGGCGGTGATCATCGCCGCTACCGTGGTGTTGAGCCTGAAGTACCCGCCGAAGGAAGGCGAAGGCCAGGCCTGAGCCTGACCCGCTGGATGGCGCGGCCGGTGGGATTGTCCCGCCGGCCGTTTCCACTCTCCCGCGGCGGTGGCCTTGGTTTCGCACCAACCACCGCCATTGCTGAGGTATGAACAACAACGCGCCCCTGCCCGCTGGCGACGTGCCGGCCCCCCGCAATGACCGCTCGCGCATCCTGCGGGCGTTCAATGTCAGCCTGGCCGCCGTGCTGGTGCTGGTGGCCGTGTTCGCCCTGCAGGGCACGTTCGACTGGCGACCGTGGGCAGTCGCGCCGCTGGAAGCCAAGGGCCTGCTTGGCCTGATCGGCGGCCCGATGCTGCATGCCTCGGTCGAGCACATCGCCGCCAACAGCATCGCGATCCTGATCCTCGGCACGCTGGCCGGCAGCGTCTACCCGAAAGCCACCGTGCGCGCCCTGCCCCTGCTGTGGCTGGGCTCGGGCATCGGTGCGTGGATGCTGGGCAATCCGGGCAGCGTGCACCTGGGCGCCAGCGGCGTGACCCACGGCCTGATGTTCCTGCTGGCCAGCCTGGGCCTGCTGCGCCGCGATCGCGCGGCCATCGCCACCGGCCTGATCGGCATGCTGTTCTACGGCGGCATGCTGATGACCATCCTGCCGCACGCCGATGGTGTGTCCTGGCAGTCGCACATGGGCGGCGCCTTCGCCGGCATCATTGCTGCGCTGCTGTTCCGCAACGCCGACCCGCTGCCGCCGCGCCCGCGCTACAGCTGGGAAGACGAAGAAGAAGACGTCGAACCGCTGGCCGACGACGAGCTGGAGCCGCCGTCACCGCAGCGCGTGCCGGTGCTGTGGCAGCCGCGCGAGGGCCAGGACTACGTGGTGATCCCGTTCCGCCGGCCGGACGAGCCGCGCGGTTGATCGGGTGACGGGGTCCGGCATCTTCATGACCCGGTAGTGGCCGACCTTGGTCGGCGCTCCTGCTGCATGCCAACCAAGGTTGGCAACTACCAGAGCATTCCGTCACATCCGGTAGCGCCGGGCCATGCCCGGCGGCATTGGCCGGTCAGTTCGCCGTATTCCCCGCCGCGCCCATCCCATCCACCGCCTGCCGGCCCAGCGCCGGGTCATCGGTGAAGAACGCATCGATGCCGGTGGCCAGATAGGCGCGCATCTCGGCAATTGACCCCTCGGCATTGCGCGCGTTGTCGGCGCCCTTGCGCAGGTTGCTGGCCTGGAAATGGTTCTCCGGGCGGAAGGTATACGGAATCACCATCAGGCCCACTGCATGTGCGTCCTGTACCAGCGTGGTCGGTGTCCCCAGTGCACCCTTGGCGTCCAGCGGAATGATCGAGCGCAGCTCCGGGCCGATGCTGTCGGCGTAGCTGGCAATGTCCTTCAGTCCGGCCGGCGTCATCATCTGCGCGTAGGTCAGCTTGCCACCGGCCTTGGCGATGTCGGCCGGCTGGGTATCGCCTTTCCAAAGCAGCTGCAGCAGGCGGATGTTGCTGCCCCGCCCGATCTTGCCGCGCAGGTAGCGCAGGTTGGCGGTCTCGAACGACTGGATGGTGACCGGGCCCACGTTGGTATAGGCGTTGCCGCGCAGCGCGGTCAGGAGCTTGTCTTCCATCGGCAGGCCGATCGACTGGAAGTAGGTCGGGTGCTTGATCTCCGGCACCAGGCCGATGCCGCGGTTGGCGCGGCCAGCCTGCTGCACCAGGAACGCAAGGATCTCGTCGAGGCTGGCGATGCGGAACTGGCCATCGTAGGCGGTGCTGCGCAGTTCTGGCAGGCGCTCACGTGCGTACAGCGTCTTCAGCTCGGCCAGGGTGAAGTCTTCGGTGAACCAGCCATCGACCTTCTGCCCGTCGATGACCTTGCTGGTGCGGCGGCTGGCGAATTCCGGATGCGAGGCGACATCGGTGGTGCCACTGATCTCGTTCTCGTGGCGGGCCACCATCACCCCGTCCTTGGTCATCACCAGGTCCGGTTCGATGTAGTCGGCGCCATCGGCGATGGCCTGCGCATAGGCCGCCAGGGTGTGCTCGGGCAGCAGTGCGCTTGCCCCGCGGTGGCCATAGACCGACACCTTGTGCGCGGCCGGGGTGGAGGATTCAGCACTCATGGCCACCGATGGTGCCACGGCCAGCGACAACAGCAACGCACAACCCCACGACTTCACTGCGACTTCCCCAAGCGGTATGTGATGGGCGTCAGTATGCGGCGGCAATGTGACAGGCGGGGGACCCCATGGATCCGGTAGTCGCCGACCTTGGTCGGCGCTCTGCCAGTCGGCGTCCATGACCCCGGGCATCCTGTGCCAACCAAGGTTGGCACCTACCAGGGCGAAGGTTGGCGCCTGCCAGAGCATGAGCCGAGCGATTGATCGATGACGGGGTCGGAGCCCCTTCGGGGATCTGGCCCCGACCTTACTTGCCGATGCAGAAACTGGAGAAGATCCTTCCCAGCAGGTCATCGGCACTCATCTGCCCGGTGATCTCGCCCAGCGCATCATGCGCCAGCCGTAGTTCCTCGGCGGCCAGTTCCAGGTGCTCATGCGCCAGCTCACCATCGGCGCGCTGCGCATGTTCCTGCGCGCGCTCGATCGCTTCGACGTGGCGGGTGCGTGCGGAGAACTCGCCGTCCACCTGCTCGCCTGCCCCGGCCGAGGCAATCGAACGCAGGCGCGCATGCAAATCTTCGAGTCCGGCGCCGGTGGCCGCCGAAACGAACACCCGATCCGGATCGTCCAGTGTCGGCAGCGCCGTCAGCAGGTCTGACTTGTTGTGGATGTAGACCTTGTGCGGCACCGCCGCCACGGCATCGCCCAGCGCCGCTTCGCCGGCCGCCGGATCGCGCGCATCCAGCACGATCAGCGCCAGGTCCGTACGCTCGATTTCCACATGCGCGCGGCGCATGCCTTCGCGTTCGATGGCGTCGCCACCGTCGCGCAGGCCCGCGGTGTCGACCAGGGTCAGCTCCAGGCCGTCCAGGCGGATGGTCTCGCGCAGTGTGTCGCGGGTAGTGCCGGCGATGTCGGTGACGATGGCGCGTTCGCTGCCGGCCAGCGCATTAAGCAATGAACTCTTGCCGGCATTCGGCGGCCCTATCAGCACCGCATGCAGGCCATCGCGCAGGCGGCGGCCGCGCTCGGCATCCCGCCGCAGCAGGGCCAGGTCGCTGCGCGCCTGTTCCAGCCCACGCCGCACCTGCGCGCCACCGAGGGTATCCAGCGGTTCGTCGGCGAAGTCGATGGCCGCTTCCACATGGATGCGCAGCAGCACCAGCTGTTCGACCACGGCGTCGATGCGGCGCGAGAACACACCATCCAGCGAACGGCGCGCAGCGCGCGCGGCACGGTTGTCGCCCGCGGCGATCAGGTCGGCGATGGCCTCGGCCTGGGCCAGGTCGAGCTTGCCGTTGAGGAACGCCCGTTCGCTGAACTCACCCGGGCGCGCCTGGCGCGCACCGAGCGCGATGCAGCGCGCGACCAGTTGCTGCAGCAGCACCGGGCTGCCATGGCCCTGCAGTTCCACCACCTCTTCGCCGGTGAAGCTGTTCGGTGCCGGGAACCACAGTACGATGCCATCGTCGATGACCTCGCCGTCGGCATCACGCAGGCGCGCGTAGTGCGCGTGGCGCGGACGCAGTGCAGGTGCACCCAGCGCATTGGCAATCGCTGCGGCACGCGGGCCGGACAGGCGCAGCAGGCCAACACCACCGGCGCCGGGCGCACTGGCGATGGCCACGATGGTGTCGGTGCGGATCGCGTCGTTCATGGCTCAGAGTTTCTCCAGCTGCGCACGCGCCTGGGCCGCGCCGCTGCCCTGCGGCTGCAGCGCCAGGTAGGTGGTGTAGGCCTGTTTGGCCTTGGCCTTGTCGCCCGCGTTGAAGTAGGCGTCGCCCAGGTTGAGATAGGCCACGGCGCGCGAGGGGTCGATCTTCAGTGTGTTCTCCAGCCAGCGCGCCGCTTCGGCATAGCGCTGCTGGCGGTAGTAGACGAAACCGAGGTTGTTGGCGGCCTGGGCGAAGTCCGGGCGCAGCTTCAGCGCCTCGGTGAACTGGGCTACCGCTTCGTCGTACTGCTTCTCGCGGTACAGCTGCAGGCCACGGTCATTGGCCTGCTGCGCGCGCTGGCGGTCGGACGCAGGGCCGGCGGTGGGCACCACCAGCTTGGCCTTGCCACCCTGCAGGTCGGCCACGGTTACCGGTGCCTGGCTGCCCTTGGCCTCGCTGGCGGCATCGACCTTGTTGTTCAGCGCGATCGCATCGGCGGTCAGCTGGCGCGTATCGGCGTTGAGGAATTCCTGGCTGTCCGGCACCTGGAACACGAACTCGCCGCCCTGCGAGCCGGGCAGACTGCCGAAGGCCGGGGTCTGGTGCGAGACCGCCGAGACCGCCGGCGCCACGTAGGCGGCCAGTTCGGTACCGGTGATCAGGCCATCGCCGTTGAGGTCGCCCTTGCCGGCCAACGCCTGCAGCAGCACCCAGGTAAACACCGAATGGCCGTTGGGGCCGGCATCGGCCACCTGCTGGTCGGCACCACCGGCGGTCAGCATCTGCCGCGCGCTGCGGCGGGCGTTCTCGCGCAGGAACGACGACGACGAGGGGCCGCCACGGGTCAGGCCCAGGCCGCTGTAGCAGGCATCCATCACGAACATCACATGCTTGGCCTGCATGCTTTCGGCGATGTTCTGGATGTCGGTCATCGCAATCGCGTCGGTGGCGAATTCCTTCGGGTCCGAATCGACCGGGATGATGTAGCCGAGATCGCGCCCGGAGGCGAGCTGGCGGGTCGCGCCATGACCGGCGAAGAACACGAACACGCGATCGTTCCTACCGGTGCGGTCGTCGGCCAGGCGGTCGTGGAAAGCGGCCAGGATGTTGTTGCGGGTGGCCTGCTCGTTCTTCAGCACGATCACCTGCGAGGACGGGAAGCCGAACTGCCCGGTCAAGGTATCGGCCACTGCCTGAGCATCATGGCTGGCGTATTCCAGCTTCGGCCACTTGGCGTAGTTGTCGATGCCGACCACGATCGCCCACGACTTCTCGTAGCCGGTGGTGACGGTGGCGGCACCGGCGTCGCCCTTTCGCGCACGGGCGACGGTGAAGTCGCGGCCATTCCAGCCGGCGAACTGGTAGCCATCGGCGATCAGCCGGTCGAGGATCTGCGGCAGCGCCTTCACCGCACGATCGTGGATGTCGTGGAACAGGATGATGCCGCGCTGTTCCTTGTTCACCTGGTCGAGCACGCGCTGCACGATCGACTCCGGTACCGGGTCGGCCCAGTCCATCGAGTCGATGTTCCACATGATCGACTTCAGCCCGGCTTCGTTGAGCAGCTGCAGGCCTTCGGCATTGCGCGCGCCATACGGGAAGCGGAACAGCGGTGCGCGCTTGCTGTCGACATCCTTCAGCAGCGTGTCGGTGTCCAGCACCTGCTGGCGCAGCGCGTCGCCGGTGGTGCGCGACAGCTGCGCGTGGGTCAGGCTGTGGTTGCCGACCGCATAGCCCTCTTCCATCAGGTTCCGGCTGATCTTCGCCATCGGGCCGAGGCTGACCTTGCCGTCGGCCTCGACCTTGCCCAGGTTGCGGCCCACTTCGAAGAACACGCCCGGCACGTCGTAGCGCTTGAGGATGGCCACCACTTCATCGGTGTAGGCCTTGTGCGGGCCATCGTCGAAGGTCAGCACCACGGTCTTGGCCGGCAGGTCGCGGCCGAAGATTTCGCGGTCGCTGTCCTTCATGGACATCGGGTACGGCTCGATCACCCCGTAGTCGCGCAGGATCGCTTCGCGGCTGTAGTCCTTGTGCAGGTGCGCGATGTAATCGTCCCACTTCTCGCGCTTCAGCTCGATGGCGCGGGTGCGCTCGAAGCGGCTGAAGATGCGGGTCAGTTCCTGGTTGTAGTTGCGTTCGATCTCGTCGAGCGCCTCCAGGTCCTCGCCGATGCGCTGATGCAGCTTCACCGCCGGCAGCGACGAATCCGTGCCAATGCGCTCATGCAGATCACGCAGCACTTCGCGGAAGGCCAAGCGGTCGGCATCGAACAGTTCCGGCGCCGACTCGATGTAGTCCAGCACGGTGCCGAGGGTGGCGAAGCGCTGCGGGCTGGTACCGCGCAGCAGGGTGTCGAACTGCGCGGCGATGGCCG
This sequence comes from Stenotrophomonas sp. INTA L402-1, assembly GCF_059295135.1. Lineage (NCBI taxonomy): Bacteria > Pseudomonadati > Pseudomonadota > Gammaproteobacteria > Lysobacterales > Lysobacteraceae > Stenotrophomonas > Stenotrophomonas sp. INTA L402-1. The sequence goes on along the minus strand of NZ_JCAFWP010000005.1, from coordinate 133,822 downwards.
TGCGTTGTTCCAGGCCATCATGGAACAGTTGCTGGCCCACACGCGTGGAGGTGCCGCGGTCGGCGTCCGACTGCTGTTCTTCGTCGGCCAGCAGCACGATGATCCGACGGTAACCGTCGAGCTGTTTCTGCAGCGCAGCCAGCAACGGCGCGGCGGCCGGATCGGCGGCGGCCGCGGCCTGCGCGCTGGGCTGGGTCACGCCGGTTACCGGTGCCTTCGCGTCCTTGTCGCCACAGCCGGCAATGACCAGGGTCAACAACAGCGAGGGCAGGAACAGGCGGAACGACGACGCACGCGGCATGGCGGACTCGATGGATGGAGGAACGGTGTGCCGGCGATTCTAACGCCGCATGCGAAAAGCCCGCCTTGCGGCGGGCTTCTGCTGGGGTCAGCCGGCCAGCGGCCGGCTCTACCGATTACTTTTTCTTGACCGGGGCCGGGGCGGTGGTGGCCGGGACCGGCTCGCCGCCATGGCGCTTGGTCATCCACCACTGCTGCAGCAGGCCCAGGCCGCCGTTGACCACCCAGTACAGAACCAGGCCGGACGGCATGAAGGCCATCATGACGCCAAACACCAGCGGCATGAACTGCATCATCTTCTGCTGCATCGGGTCCATGCCCGGTGCCGGGGTCAGCTTCTGGGTGAACCACATCACCGCCACGTTGATCACCGGCAGGATGAAGTACGGGTCGCGTGCGGTCAGGTCCTGGATCCAGCCGAACCAGGGCGCCTGGCGCAGTTCGACCGATTCCACCAGCACCCAGTACAGGGCGAAGAAGATCGGCATCTGGATGAGGATCGGCAGGCAGCCGCCCATCGGATTGATCTTTTCCTTCTTGTACAGCTCCATCATCGCGGTCTGGAACTTCTGGCGGTCATCGCCATAGCGTTCCTTCAGCTGCGCGATGCGCGGCTGGAAGCGACGCATCTTGGCGCCGCTCTTGTACTGGGTCGCCGACAGCGGGTACAGCACCAGCTTCAGCAGCACCACCAGGCCGACAATCGCCCAGCCCCAGTTGCCGACCAGCTTGTGCACCTGGTTCAGCACCCAGAACAGGCCCTGGCCGATCACCGCCATCATCGAGAAGCGGCTGTAGTCGACCACGCGGTCCAGGCCCGGCACGTCTTCCTTGGCGATCAGGTTGACCAGCTTCGGGCCGACCCACAGGCGGGCTTCGGTGCTGGTGGACTGACCCGGGGCCACGGTGAAGGCCGGGCCACGCGCTTCGATCAGGTCACGACCGGCCACCTGCGACAGCACGTAGTGTGCGGTCTGGTCCTTCTGCGGGATCCAGGCGGTGAAGAAGTGGTGCTGCAGCATCGCCAGCCAGCCGCCGGTGATGTTCTGGTTCAGCGTGCCGTCTTCCAGGTAGTCCTTGAACGCACGACGCTGGTACTTCTTGTCGTTGTCGTACCAGGTGGCACCGTTGAAGCTGAAGGAATCCGGGTTGGTCATGCTCCGCGACAGGATGGTCGGGGTGCGGTCCAGGGTGCGGTAGACGTAGCCGTTCCACGGCGCGGCGCCGGCGTTGCTGACTTCATCCTTGAAGCGCACGGCATACTCGTTGCGCGAGACGGTCAGCGTGCGCTTGATGGTCACGCCGTTGTCGGCGGTCCACACGAACGGGATCTGCAGCTCGTTCTGGCCCTTGGCCAGCACGAAGTCCTTGGTGTCACCGACCAGCTTGAAGCCGTCGGCGCCGGGGACCGGGGTGTTCTTGTCTTCGCTGGCCCAGCCACTGATCGCGCTGTACGGGTGCGCGGGGTCTTCGGTCAGCAGGCGGACTGGCGGGCTGCCTTCGTCCTTGGTCTGCGGGAACTGCAGCAGCTCGGCATCGAGCACGCGACCGCCGTCGAGCACCAGGCGCAGCACGTCGGTGGTGACGGTCACGCGCTGGCTGGCCGGCGTGGCGCTGGCCTGGGCCTGCACGGCGGCCTGGCCGGGGGCACCCGGCACCTGGGCGCTGGGGATGGCGCCCGGGGTTGCGCCCGGAACGCTCTGTGCGGCGGCCGGGGCCGACGTGGTCGTCGGTGCCGGGGTCGGAGCAGCCTTTTCACGGCTCCACTCCATCCACAGCAGCACGGCCACCATCAGCCAGGCAAAAATGAGGAATACGCGGGTCTGGTTCATCAGCGGACAGGCTCGGCGGGGCCGGGACGCGATGCCGGCTCGGTCAAAGAAGGAGTTGCGATGCCATCAGGCGGCGGCATTGTGCCGTCCACGCCCGGCGTGGGCAATGCACGCAGGCGACGCAGCAGGCGCAGGAAGGCCTGGCGGATCTCGTCGTTGCTGGCGGAACGCGCAGCACTTCGCGCCACGACGACAAAGTCGCCTGGCTGGATGTCGGTACGTGTCTGACGCAGGATGTCGCGCAGGACGCGCTTGATCCGGTTACGCCCGACGGCGTTCGGATCAACCTTGCGGGAAACCGCCAGACCCAGCCTGGCCGGCCGGTCAGCCGGCAGCCAGTGCAGGGTCATCAGCGGATCGGACACACGGCGGGCGCCGTTGAAGACCGTTGAGTATTCGGCACGCGTGCGAACCCGCGCAGAGCGAGGGAATCGCTTGCGCGGGTCTGCAGTATTCACTGTCGAAGGGATTGCGTCTGCCGCGATGTGCGGCATGGCAATCAGGCGCTCAGGACTTTGCGGCCCTTGGCGCGGCGACGCGACAGGATCTTGCGGCCGTCAGCGGTCTTCATACGGGCACGGAAGCCGTGGTCGCGCTTACGCTTGAGGTTGCTGGGCTGGTAGGTGCGCTTCGTGGCCATTGGGGGCCTCTCGTATGAATGGGACGGAAAGAACCGGAAATTCTAGAGAGGTACCCCGCCCCAAGTCAACCCCTGGCAGCTACGCGAATTCACTGGGCTGTGCAATAGCTGTGGATGTTTTTGTGAATAAGTAGGGGACAAGCATTCCGAAGGCGGGCGCTCGGTGGTAGTCTGAGCCATCCATTTCCCCCCTTTCCGGCCTGTGTTTGGGCGCCTTGTCGCGTCCATGCCCCGGCCACCGGACGATTATTGCTGATGGATGCCTGGTCCCGTAGTCTCGAGCGCCTCGAAGCGGAGTTCCCGCCGGAAGACGTTCATACCTGGTTGAAGCCGCTGCAGGCCGATCTGCGCGTGGACAGCCTGGTGCTGTATGCACCGAATGCCTTCATCGTCGACCAGGTCCGCGAGCTGTACCTGGCCCGGATCCGCGAACTGCTGGCCCATTTCGCCGGTTTCAGCGACGTTTTTCTTGAAATCGGCTCGCGCCCGCGTCCCGTGGAGGCGCAGAACGCGCCGGTTTCCACGCCGTCGGCGCATGTGTCCAGCGAACCGCAGGTGCCCTTCGCCGGCAATCTGGACAATCACTACACGTTCGCCAACTTCGTCGAAGGCCGCAGCAACCAGCTAGGCCTGGCCGCCGCCTTCCAGGCAGCGCAGAAGCCGGGCGACCGCGCGCACAACCCGCTGCTGCTGTACGGAGGCACGGGCCTGGGCAAGACCCACCTGATGTTCGCCGCCGGCAATGCCATGCGCCAGGCCAATCCGGGTGCGAAGGTGCTGTACCTGCGTTCGGAACAGTTCTTCAGCGCGATGATCCGGGCCCTGCAGGAAAAGACCATGGATCAGTTCAAGCGCCAGTTCCAGCAGGTGGACGCGCTGCTGATCGATGACATCCAGTTCTTCGCCGGCAAGGACCGCACCCAGGAAGAGTTCTTCCATACCTTCAACGCGTTGTTCGATGGCAAGCAGCAGATCATCCTGACCTGCGACCGCTATCCGCGCGAAGTCGAGGGCCTGGAAGCGCGCCTGAAGTCGCGGCTTGCTTGGGGCCTGTCGGTCGCGATCGAACCGCCGGACTTCGAGACCCGCGCCGCGATCGTGCTGGCCAAGGCACGCGAACGCGGTGCCGAGATTCCCGATGATGTTGCGTTCCTGATCGCCAAGAAGATGCGCTCCAACGTGCGCGACCTCGAGGGTGCGCTGAATACCCTGACCGCCCGCGCCAACTTCACCGGCCGCGCGATCACCACCGAATTCGCCCAGGAAACCCTGCGCGACCTGCTGCGCGCCCAGCAGCAGGCGATCAGCATTCCCAACATCCAGAAAACCGTTGCCGACTACTACGGCCTGCAGATCAAGGATCTGCTGTCGAAGCGTCGGACCCGCTCGCTGGCCCGCCCCCGCCAGGTCGCCATGGCCCTGACCAAGGAACTGACCGAGCACAGCCTGCCCGAGATCGGCGACGCCTTTGCCGGTCGCGACCACACCACGGTGCTGCATGCCTGCCGCCAGATCCGGACCCTGATGGAAACCGACGGCAAGCTCCGTGAGGACTGGGACAAGCTGATCCGGAAGCTGAGCGAATGATGCACGGATGCCGATGAGGCGTCATCGCACAAAACGGTGCAGAATCCGGTAGCAAGCGCGGGACACGTTGTGGATAAAAATGGCGTCTGAAATCGCGTCGAATTTATCCACAGCTTTCCCCACCCCCTGGGGGTCGGTAATACAGAGGGTTTCGATGTCTGAAATTCTTTTATTTACAAAGACTTAGCGTTGTTTTCCAGCGATTCTGTCTCTACCAGCACCACCAAGCTTTTGATTTATTCCACATTTTTTAAAGCATAGGGGCACGGAACCACATGCGTTTCACACTGCAGCGCGAAGCCTTTCTCAAGCCGTTGGCACAGGTCGTCAACGTGGTCGAACGCCGCCAGACCCTTCCGGTTCTGGCCAATTTCCTGGTCCAGGTGCAGAACGGCCAGCTGTCGCTGACCGGTACCGACCTGGAAGTGGAGATGGTGTCGCGGATCGCGGTTGAAGATGCCCAGGACGGCGAAACCACCATCCCCGCCCGCAAGCTGTTCGAGATCATCCGTGCCCTGCCCGACGGCAGCCGGATCACCGTCTCGCAGACCGGTGACAAGATCACCGTGCAGGCCGGCCGCAGCCGCTTCACCCTGGCCACCCTGCCCTCCAACGACTTCCCGTCGGTTGACGAAGTGGAAGCCACCGAGCGCGTGGCCATCGGCGAAGCGACCCTGAAGGAACTGATCGAACGCACCGCGTTCGCGATGGCCCAGCAGGACGTGCGCTACTACCTCAACGGCCTGCTGTTCGATCTGCGCGGCGATGCGCTGCGTACCGTCGCCACCGACGGCCACCGCCTGGCGCTGTGTGAAACCGACCTGGCCAAGCCCAGTGGTTCCAAGCGCCAGATCATCGTGCCGCGCAAGGGCGTGACCGAACTGCAGCGCCTGCTGGAGAGCGGCGATCGCGAGATCGAGCTGGAAGTCGGCCGCAGCCACGTCCGCGTCAAGCGCGACGATGTCACCTTCACCTCGAAGCTGATCGACGGCCGTTTCCCGGATTACGAAGCAGTGATTCCGATCGGTGCCGACCGCGAAGTGAAGGTTGATCGCGAAGCACTGCGTGCCTCGCTGCAGCGTGCCGCAATCCTGTCCAACGAGAAGTACCGCGGCATCCGCGTGGAAGTCTCGCCGGGGAACCTGAAGATCAGCGCGCACAACCCGGAACAGGAAGAAGCCCAGGAAGAGATCGAAGCCGACACCACGGTCAGCGATCTGGCCATCGGCTTCAACGTGAACTACCTGCTGGATGCCCTTTCGGCCCTGCGCGACGAGGAAGTCATCATCCAGCTGCGCGACTCCAACTCCTCGGCGCTTGTGCGTGAATCCAGCAGCGAGAAGTCGCGCCACGTGGTGATGCCGCTGCGTCTCTGACAGCAGCGTGTTCCACGTGGAACCGAACGACGCCCGGGATCTTCCCGGGCGTTTTTTTTGCAGGTTCCACGTGGAGCATCGCGATGGCCGGATCTCCAGGTATGGGTGAATGCCTTCCTTGAGATTGCTGGTTGCCGATTGATCCTGGCTGTCTTTCCGATGCAATCGGTGCTGAGCGATTGGAATCCAGGTTGTGAGCTTGGGCGCTGTCCAGCCGCTCTCGATCGAGTATGCCGTTCCGGGTCTTCAGCCTGATGCACGTTCCCCGAACTTGCGGGAGGGGTGAAGCAGATCGTGGGCCGCAACGCTGCGGTTGCTTCATCTGCAGACGCCACTGTCCACAGGTCTCGTTGGGTCGGATCTGGGCCGGCCTAGCTTCTAAATCTGGGTATAAATCTAAAGCATGGTGGTGATGGTAGGCCCAGATTTCGTGGAGAAATGCATTATCTATTTGATTTTGAAGAGATTTATGCACCTGAAACCCCCTGTATAGAGGCCCCTTAGGCTGGGGGGGAACCTGTGGATAGTTTCGCAGGTCGGGCAAAAGGGCTTTTTTATCCACAGTTTGCCCATACCTTGTGTATAAGTCATACAGACCTGCTGTGGACAGTGTGAAACGGCGGGCTCGAATTCCTTGAAATCTGTGGAACCCTCCAGGGCATCGCATCGTAGATTTCAAGAAATCTGCGCGGTGTTCGCGCAAACCACCGTCGGGGCACCTGGCGATGCTCGCGGAATGAGGCTGAAATCGCTGAAATCTGAGGGCCGGTACCCTGCGCCGCCGCTCAGAATTCAAGGATTCCCGGGCGTATCCAGACCCAGGCGAGCCCAGGTGAGGGAGCGCCACCACGTGGAACACGCGTAGGGTTGCCAGACGGAAGCTTCAGCACAGTGGCGATGTCTGGGGCGGCACGGCTGGCTTGACCGATGCAGTAAGCTGATGGATTCCCTGCCCCTCTACCGCCTTGTGCGGATGGTCTTTCGCGCCCCATGCAGATCCGCCGCCTCGCCTTGCACCAACTGCGTCGTTTCAGTGCGGTGGACCTGTCGCCCCAGCCGGGATTGAACCTGCTGACCGGCGACAACGGTGCCGGCAAGACCAGCGTGCTCGAAGCCCTGCACTTGATGGCCTATGGCCGCAGCTTCCGTGGCCGGGTGCGCGACGGTCTGGTACGCCAGGGCCAGGAAGCGCTGGAAATCTTCGTGGAATGGGACGAACAGCGTGCCCATCACCCGCCCCACCGCCGAAAAGCCGGCCTGCGCCACAGTGGTCAGGACTGGAAGGGGCGACTGGACGGCGAGGATGTCGCACAGCTGGGTAATCTCTGCGCAGCGCTGGCCGTGGTGACGTTCGAGCCCGGGAGCCATGCACTGGTCAGTGGTGGTGGTGAACCCCGCCGCCGCTTCCTCGATTGGGGCTTGTTCCACGTGGAACCGGATTTTCTGTCCCTGTGGCGTCGCTACTCCCGGGCGCTGAAGCAGCGCAATGCCCTGCTCAAGCAGGGCGGGCCGTCGCGGATGCTCGATACCTGGGATCACGAGCTGGCCGAGGCAGGAGAACCACTGACCAGCCGCCGCCAGCACTACCTGGAGCGTCTGCAGCAGCGCACGGTCGCCTTGGCCGCCAGCCTCGCTCCACAGCTCGGTATCCAGGGATTGGAGCTGAGCCCCGGTTGGCGGCGGCACGAGCTTCCCTTGGCCGATGCCCTGCTTCTGGCCCGGGAACGTGACCGGCAGGCCGGGTATACCTCGGTGGGCCCGCACCGCGCGGACTGGAGTGTGGATTTCCACAGCATTCCAGGTCGTGATGCGCTGTCCCGCGGCCAGGCCAAGCTGACGGCGTTGGCGTGCCTGTTGGCACAGGCGGAGGACTATGCGGAACAGCGAGGCGAATGGCCGGTGATCGCATTGGACGATCTGGCCTCGGAGCTGGATCGCACCCATCAGGCGCGGGTACTGGAGCGCCTGCTCAATGGGCCGGCACAGATCTTCATCACCGCCACCGAAACCCCGGCGGCGCTGCAGGAAATGACCCACATCGCCCGGTTCCACGTGGAACATGCACAGATCGTGGCTGTGCCATAGTGGGCACACCAGGGCCGCTCGACCCCGGCTGGTATAATTCGGGTTGGAATCCTTTCATTCTCGGCGCATCGCCCCAAGCGGTGCCCGACCTGCGGAGCCTACGGCAAGCGCAATGAGCGACGAACAGAACACCCCGGCAAACAACGGCAATTACGACGCCAACAGCATTACCGCCCTGGAAGGCCTGGAGGCTGTCCGCAAGCGTCCCGGCATGTACATCGGCGACGTGCATGACGGCACCGGTCTGCACCACATGGTGTTCGAGGTCGTCGACAACTCGATCGACGAAGCGTTGGCCGGCCACGCCGACCACGTTGCAGTGACGATCCACGCCGACGGCTCGGTCTCGGTGTCCGACAACGGCCGTGGTATTCCGACCGGCAAGCACGAGCAGATGAGCGCCAAGCTCGGTCGCGAAGTGTCTGCGGCCGAAGTGGTCATGACCGTCCTGCACGCAGGCGGCAAGTTCGACGACAACAGCTACAAGGTTTCGGGCGGCCTGCACGGCGTCGGCGTCAGCGTGGTCAACGCGCTGTCGCAGAAGCTGCTGGTGGACGTGTTCCAGAATGGCTCCCACTACCAGCAGGAATTCAGCAACGGCGCAGCCGTGACTGCGCTGGCCAAGCTGGAAGCCACCACCAAGCGCGGTACCACCGTGCGCTTCTGGCCGTCGACCGTCGCCTTCCACGACAACGTGGAATTCCACTACGACATCCTGGCCCGCCGCCTGCGCGAGCTGTCGTTCCTGAACTCCGGCGTCAAGATCGTCCTTGCCGACGAGCGTGGCGATGGCCGTCGCGACGACTTCCACTACGAAGGCGGCATCCGCAGCTTCGTGGAGCATCTGGCCCAGCTGAAGACCCCGCTGCACCCGAACGTCATTTCAGTCACCGGCGAGCACAACGGCATCGTCGTGGACGTGGCGCTGCAGTGGACCGACTCCTACCAGGAGACGATGTACTGCTTCACCAACAACATTCCGCAGAAGGACGGCGGTACCCACCTGGCCGGTTTCCGCGGTGCGCTGACCCGTGTGCTCAACAACTACATCGAGCAGAACGGCATCGCCAAGCAGGCCAAGATCAACCTGACCGGCGATGACATGCGCGAAGGCATGATCGCAGTGCTGTCGGTGAAGGTGCCGGACCCGAGCTTCTCCAGCCAGACCAAGGAAAAGCTGGTCAGCTCCGACGTGCGCCCGGCGGTGGAAAACGCCTTCGGTGCGCGGCTGGAAGAGTTCCTGCAGGAAAACCCGAACGAAGCCAAGGCGATCGCCGGCAAGATCGTCGATGCCGCACGTGCACGTGAAGCCGCGCGCAAGGCCCGCGACCTGACCCGCCGCAAGGGCGCGCTGGACATCGCTGGCCTGCCGGGCAAGCTGGCCGACTGCCAGGAAAAGGATCCGGCGCTGTCCGAACTGTTCATCGTCGAGGGTGACTCGGCAGGTGGTTCGGCCAAGCAGGGCCGCAACCGCAAGAACCAGGCGGTGCTGCCGCTGCGCGGCAAGATCCTCAACGTGGAACGCGCGCGTTTCGACCGCATGCTGTCCTCCGACCAGGTGGGTACGCTGATCACCGCGCTGGGCACCGGCATCGGCCGTGACGAGTACAACCCGGACAAGCTGCGTTACCACAAGATCATCATCATGACCGACGCCGACGTCGACGGCGCCCACATCCGCACCCTGCTGCTGACGTTCTTCTACCGTCAGATGCCGGAGCTGATCGAGCGCGGTTACGTCTACATCGGCCTGCCGCCGCTGTACAAGATCAAGCAGGGCAAGCAGGAGCTGTACCTGAAGGACGACCCGGCGCTGGACAGCTACCTGGCCAGCAGCGCAGTGGAAAACGCTGCACTGGTGCCGGCCACCGGCGAGCCCGGCATCGAAGGCCTGGCGCTGGAGAAGCTGCTGCTGGCCTACGCGGCGGCGCTGGATTCGATCGAGCGCAACGCACACCGCTACGACCGCAACCTGCTTGAAGCGCTGGTCGACTTCGTCCCGATGGACCTGGAAAGCCTGCGCGCTGCCGGCGAAGGCGAGGGCCTGGATGCACTGGCCAAGCGTCTCAACCAGGGCAGCCTGGGCAGCCCGCGTTTCACGCTGGAACTGCAGGACGCCAACGATGAGCGCCCGGCCGCTGTGCTGGTGACCCGTCGCCACATGGGCGAACAGCACATCCAGGTGCTGCCGATGTCGGCCTTCGAAAGCGGCGAACTGCGCGCGATCCACCAGGCATCGAAGCTGCTGCACGGTCTGGTCCGCGAAGGCGCGACCATTTCCCGCGGTGCCAAGTCGATCGAAGTCGACAGCTTTGCCAAGGCACAGAACTGGCTGCTCGAGGAGGCCAAGCGCGGCCGCCAGATCCAGCGATTCAAGGGTCTGGGTGAAATGAATCCGGAGCAGTTGTGGGACACCACGGTGAATCCGGAAACCCGTCGACTGCTGCAGGTGCGCATCGAAGATGCTGTCGCTGCCGACCAGATTTTCAGCACGCTGATGGGCGATGTCGTCGAACCGCGTCGCGACTTCATCGAAGACAACGCGCTGAAGGTCGCAAACCTGGATATCTGACACAATCGGGACACGGCCGGTGCGCGGGGAGGCGCGCCGGCCTTCGACTCTTGAACGCAGGTACCTGATGTCCGCATCCGCCCCGGTTTCCGCTCCGCCCCCGGTTCCGCCGGCTTCTGCCGCGCCGCGTGCCGTTTCGCCGTTGGCGGGGTTTTTCATCGACCTGGGTATCGCCGCTGTCACCCTGTTCGGCCTGAGCCTGATCAGCGGCCTGCTATGGGGCCTGTACCGTGGCGTGGTGGTCGGTTACGCGAACGCGCAGGCCGGCGCTGGTGCCCCCGACGCCAGTTCGGTAGCGGCGTCACTGGGCCAGCCGGGCGCGCTTGCGCAGATTCTCATGGCGCTGTTTGCCACCGGCGGCGCCGCGCTGCTGCTGTACTTCTGGCGACGGCCGGCCAATGCCGCCGAGCGCCACGCGTCGCGCCAGGCGCTGCGCCGTCCCTCCGCCTGGGGCTGGACCCTGCTGGTGGCGACCCTGATCGTGCTCGGCAGCAATGGCATCGCCTTCCTGGCCAAGCAGTTCGGCATCGAGCCGGTTCCCACCAATCTGGCGCTGATGCAGAGTGCGATCGCGCGCTTCCCGTTGTTCCTGGTGCTGTTCGCGGTGGTACTGGCACCGGCCTACGAGGAGCTGCTGTTCCGCCGCGTGCTGTTTGGCCGCCTGTGGAAGGCCGGGCGCCCGTGGCTGGGCGTGGTACTGAGCAGCCTTGCTTTCGCCCTGATCCATGAAATCCCTGGCACCAGTGCCAACGGCCCGGCCGAGATCGCGCAGCTGTGGCTGGTCTATGGCGGCATGGGTGCCGCGTTCTGCTGGCTGTACCAGCGCACCGGCACGCTCTGGGCCGCGATCACCGCGCACGCGCTGAACAACGGCGTGGCGCTTGCAGCACTTGTGTTCTTCGGGGCAACGTAACGCCGTGTCCGCTTGACGAAAGATTAAGCCGCTACGCTACACACTGCGCATATGAACACGGGGGTGGATCCATGAAACAACTGCTGCTGGCCCTTGTCATCACCACCCTGGTCAGCGCCTGCGCGACCACGACCTCTCCTACCGGCCGTCGGCAGATGGTGGGCGGGGTGTCGCAGGCGCAGCTGGACCAGCTCGGCGCACAGGCGTTCGCCGAAACCAAGCAGAAGGAAAAGATCAGCACCGACGGCCGCCAGAACGGTTACGTGCAGTGCGTGGTCAACGCCCTGGTCGCGCAGCTGCCGCCTCAATACCGTGGCGTACGGTGGGAGACGGCCGTGTTCGTCGACAAGGAGCCCAACGCCTTCGCCCTGCCCGGCGGCAAGGTCGGCGTGAACACCGGCATCTTCACCGTCGCCAAGAACCAGGATCAGCTGGCTGCCGTAATCGGCCATGAAATCGGCCACGTCATCGCCCGCCACCACGAAGAGCGCATCACCCGGCAGATGGGTGCGCAGACCGGGCTGGCCGTGCTCGGTGCGCTGGCCGGCGCGGCCTACGGAGAAGGCGCTGCCAGCACCGTCAACCAGCTCGGTGGCATGGGCGCGCAGACCGCCTTCCTGCTGCCCGGTTCACGCACCCAGGAAAGCGAGGCCGACGTGATCGGCCAGCGACTGATGGCCCAGGCCGGTTTCAACCCGGCGCAGGCGGTCGACCTGTGGCAGAACATGATGGCCGCCAGTGGCGGCCGCAGCCCGCAATGGCTGTCCACCCACCCCGATCCAGCCAACCGTATCCAGGAACTGCGACGCGATGCACCGGGACTGACGCCGGTCTATCAGCAGGCGCAGGCGGCCGGGCTGCGGCCAAAGTGCGGATGAGTGCGCAGTTCTATGCTGTATTGCAGCACATAAAACGATTTCTCACGCCATCTGTTTCTGATACGTTTGGCGGCTCAGATTTTTCTGACAGTCCGACTTTGCCGCTATCCGGCGGTTCGATCGAGGTGAACGATGATTTTCCGTAACCACAAAGCTGTGCTTTCCGTCCTCGTCGCGACCGCCCTGACCGGCGCCGTGGTCACCGATGCCTTCGCGCAGTCCTCGCGTTCCTCCGAGCGTGGCAACCGCGGCGGCAAGCAGGCCAAGGCCGAAGCGCTGTACCCGAACGCGACCCGCGAGGAGCCGACCGTCAAGGCATCGGCCAAGCTGGGCAGCAAGCTGCAGAAGATGATCGACAGCTACAACAAGGAAAAGTTCCCGGAGACGCGCACGCAGGCCGACGCGATCCTGGCTGACAGCGCCGCGAACGAGTACGACAAGTCGCTGGCCGCGCAGCTGGCCTCGCAGGCCGCCTACCAGACCGACGACACCCCGGCTGCCGTGGCCTACCTGAAGCAGGTCCTGCAGTTCAACGGCCTGGACAACAACGGCCACTTCCAGTCGATGCTGATGCTGGGCCAGCTGCAGCTGCAGGAAGACCAGACCGCCGAAGGCCTGGCGACCCTGGACAAGTACTTCGCCGAGAGCAAGTCGACCAAGCCGGAAGAGCTGATCGCCAAGGGCCAGGCGCTGTACCAGCTGGAGCGCTACCAGGAAGCGATCCCGGTGCTGAAGCAGGCCATCGCCGGCGCCACCGAACCGAAGGACAACTGGAACCAGCTGCTGATGGCGGCCCTCTCCGAAGCCGGCCAGTCCGGTGAAGCGGTGAAGGAAGCCGAGGCGCTGGCCGCCAAGAACCCGAACGACAAGAAGGCCCAGCTGAACCTGGCCAGCATGTACATGCAGGCCGATCAGATGGAGAAGGCTGCCGCGGTGATGGACAAGCTGCGCAGCAGCGGCCAGCTCACCGAAGAGCGCGAGTACAAGCAGCTGTACTCGATCTATGCCAACACCGAACACAAGGAAAAGGACGTCATCGCGGTCATCAACGAAGGGTTGCAGAAGGGCATCCTGAAGCCGGATTACCAGGTCTACCTGGCGCTGGCCCAGTCCTACTACTACTCCGACCAGGTGCCGCAGGCGATCGATGCGTGGCAGAAGGCTGCCCCGCTGTCCAAGGACGGTGAGACCTACCTGAACCTGGCACGCGTCCTGCATGCCGAAGGTCGCATCCCGGAGGCCAAGCAGGCCGCCCAGCAGGCGCTGGCGAAGGGTGTGAAGAACCAGGCTGATGCCAAAAAAATCATCAACCTGAAGTAAGTAGGAATAACGCCTGAATGCCTGCACAGTTGATGCGCAGGCGCTCAGGATTGGTATAAGCTTGGAGGTTCCTGCGGTGTCATGCACCGCTGATCAGGGATTCCGCCCCCGGCATCCCGGCCCCACTATTGAGCTCTTGGCGCATGACGGAACAACTAGTCGTTCACCGGTACGAACAACCCGATGACAAGGGGCTGAGCTGGCCTCGCATCGTCGGCATCGCGTTTGTAATTGCCCTGCATCTGGCCGCGTTCATGATGCTCCTGATCCCCGCCGTGGCTCCCAAGGCCGTGGCTGAGAAGGAGCGCAACGTCATGGTGACGATCGTCGACGCCCCGCCGCCGCCGCCGCCGCCGCCGCCGCCGCCGCCGCCGACGGATACTCCGCCGCCGCCGGTGAAGAACCTGTCGCCGCCGAAGCCGTCGCCGGTCCCGCCGCCGCCGCAGGCGCCGGTCGTGGACGTGCCGGAACCGCGCCCGAGCGATATCGTCACCCCGCCGTCGCCTCCGTCGCCGCCGGCTCCGCCGACCTCGATCGAGGCCAGCGTGGACATCTCGTCGAAGGCCATGAACCCGCCGCGCTACCCGCCGGCAGCCTTCCGCGCGGGTATCCAGGGCGAAGTGATCCTGATCATTGATGTCGATGCCAGCGGCAACGTCACCAATGTCACGGTGGAAAAGTCCAGCCGTAACCGCGACCTGGACCGTGCTGCGATGGAAGCAGCTCGCAAGTGGCGCTTCAACGCCGCTGAATCTGGCGGTAAGAAGGCGGCAGGTCGCGTTCGCGTCCCGGTCAACTTTGCGCTGAACTGATGCGTCCGGGTGGCCGCCTGGCCACCCCCGCTCCCAGTTCGATTGTTTAGCTTAGCTACACCCTTTATCACCACACACAACAAAGGTAAGCGTCATGCTGCAGGAAATTTTCATCGCCGCTGCTGCCGGGGGCAATCCGTCCAACGCCCTGTCGCAGATGGGCTTCGAGCACCTGATCCACGAAATGACCACCAAGCCGGGTGATTTCGCGGTTTCCTGGGTCGTGCTGCTGACCCTGGTCGTCATGTCGGCCATGTCCTGGTACTGGACCGTCATCAACATCTTCCGCGCCACCCGCCTGAAGAGCGCCGCTGATCGCGTCGTCAGCCTGTTCTGGGATACCCCGAACGCGCAGGACGCCATCCGTGCGATGGAAGAACAGCCGGCTTCCGAGCCGTTCTCCAAGATCGCCCTGGACGCTGCCCAGGCGGCTGCCCACCACCAGCGCGCTGAAGGCGGCGCCACCGGCGGCGTGGGTGAGAACCTGAGCCGTTCGGAGTTCGTCGACCGCGCTCTGCGTCAGGCCGTGACCCGCGAAAGCAACAAGCTGCAGTCGGGCATGACCCTGCTGGCCACCGTCGGCGCGACCGCTCCGTTCGTCGGTCTGCTGGGTACCGTGTGGGGCATCTACGGCGCGCTGATCAAGATCGGTGCCACCGGCTCCGCTTCGATCGACGCCGTTGCCGGCCCGGTGGGTGAAGCGCTGATCATGACCGCGATCGGTCTGTTCGTCGCGATCCCGGCCGTGTTCGCCTTCAACTTCTTCAGCAAGATCAACAGCGCGACCATCAGCAAGTTCGATACCTTCGCGCACGACCTGCACGACTTCTTCGCCACCGGTTCGCGCGTCCGCTAATTGCGACGCGCTGTACCCAGCGAGAACGTAGTCAACACGATCTAGACGGAGCCCGTTATGGCTTTCAGTAGTGGTAACAGCGGCGGCCCCATGGCCGACATCAACGTTACGCCCCTCGTGGACGTGATGCTGGTGCTGCTGATCATCTTCATCATCACGGCGCCCCTGATGTCCCACAAGGTCAAGGTGGATCTGCCGGAGGCCAACCTGGTCCAGAAGCCGGACGACACCAACGACCGCAAGGGCCCCATCACCCTGGCAGTCAAGGAAGATGGCTCGATCTACTGGAACGACGAAGAAATCAACAAGCAGACTCTCGAGTCGCGCTTGGCGACCGCCGCCCAGCAGACCCCGCAGCCGCCGTTGAACCTGCGTGGTGACCGCACCACCAAGATGCGTGTCATCAACGAGATGACCAAGATCGCGCAGGAACAGGGCATGCTGGACGTCGGCTTCGTCGCGACCAAAGAGAAGGGGCAGTAAGCCATGGCATTCAGTAGTGGTGGTGGCAAAGGCCCCATGGCAGACATCAACGTCACGCCCCTCGTGGACGTGATGCTGGTTCTGCTGATCATCTTCATCGTGACCGCGCCGATCATGACGTACCCGATCGCCGTGGACCTGCCGCAGCGCGTGCTCAACCCACCGCCGCAGCTGGTCGAACCGCCGCCGCCGATCGAACTCAAGATCGACGCCAGCAACCAGGTCTCGTGGAACAACAGCCCGATCAATGCGAGCGAGCTGCAGCAGCGGATGGAGAACGAGGTCCAGAAGGACCCGACCAACCAGCCGGAACTGCGCATCGATGCGAGCCCGGATTCCGAGTACGACGTGATGGCCAAGGTTCTGGCTGCCGCGAAGAACGCTCAGATGAAGAAGATCGGTTTTGTGCAGCAGTAACTGCTACACCGCAATACAACAGTCATGACGCGACTGCAGACGCCCCTGGAAACAGGGGCGTCTTTTTTATGCCTGACGGTCTGGACCGTTATGATCGGCGGATGCTCGCCCTCTTCGACTCCCTGCGCCACTGGCTCGACGGCATCGCCCACCTTGGCACGATCCTGGCGGTCGCCTATCTGCTGTACCTGTTCGCGCTGGCGGGCTGGATCATGCTGCAGAAGCGCGAGCCGGTGGCCACGCTGAGCTGGATCCTGTCGCTGGCGCTGCTGCCCTACCTGGGTCTCTTCATCTACTACCTGCTGGGCCCGCAGAAGGTGAAGCGGCAGCGCCTGCGCCGTGGCCGTGCCCGCTCGGGGATGGAGCACTACAGCGATGTCTGCCCACCCGACGCCGACTGCACCGAGCTGGCCAAGGTCGCACAGGCCACGACTGGGCTCGCGCCGAGCAGCGCCACCGAAGTCACCTGGCTGGTGGATGGCGCGGCAACCTACGCGGCCCTGCTGGACGCCATCGCGCAGGCCCGCGATCACGTGCACCTGGAGTACTACATCTTCAACCCGGACCATGCCGGCACCGCGCTGCGCGACGCCCTGGTCGAGCGCGCCCGCGCGGGTGTGCAGGTGCGCCTGCTGCTCGACGCGGTGGGTTCGTCGGCCCTGCCCCGCCGCTTCCTGCAGCCGCTGCTCGACGCCGGTGGCGAAGCGATCTGGTTCCACCCACGGCAGCTGCTGAAGCCATTCAAGCGCCCGTGGTTGAACCTGCGTACCCACCGCAAGCTGGTGATCGTCGACGGTCGCCTCGCCTTCACCGGCGGCATCAACATCACCGACGACGAGGATGAAAGCCGCAGGGCGGATGCCTACCGCGACCTGCACATGCGCATCCGCGGCCACGTGGTGCGCAGCCTGCAGCTGGTGTTCGCCGAGGACTGGCTCTACGCCAGTGGACAGGATCCCTCGCGCATGGACATCGCGCGTCTGTGGCCAGCTGACATGCCGCTGCGCGGCGATGGTGCGATCAACGCCCAGGTGCTGGTCTCCGGCCCGGACTCGGGCTGGGAAACGATCCATCGCCTGCATGTGGCGGCGATCCAGGAAGCGCACGAGCGCGTCTGGCTGGTCACGCCCTACTTCGTGCCGGGCGAAGCGGCGCGGATGGCACTGACCTCGGCCGCGCTGGGCGGGCTGGACGTGCGCCTGCTGGTGCCGAAGATGAGCGATTCCTGGTTCGTCACCCAGGCCGCCCGCTCCTACTTCGACGAGCTGCTGCATGCCGGGGTGAAGATCTACGAGTACGGCCCACGCATGCTGCATACCAAGGCCTTCATCGCCGATGACGACGTCTGCATCGTCGGCAGTGCCAACTTCGATCACCGCAGCTTCCGGCTGAACTTCGAGCTGTCGATGATGATCAGCGACCGTGACCGGGTGGCTGCGCTGGCCGAACTGCTGCAGGGCGAATTCGACCGTTCCACGCGGGTGCACGACCAGGCCGGTCGTTCGCTGTGGCTGCACCGCCTGCCCGAGGCCTTCGCCCGGCTGGCCTCGCCGCTGCTCTGACGCAGCGCTACACTGCGCCGATCATCCGGGGAGCCCGACTATGTACTGGTTGTACCTGCTGCTGGCGCTGGGCTGTTTCGCCTTCGCGCTGAAGACCCCCAGCCCCGGGCTGATGACCCTGTGCCTGCTGGCCGCCCTCGCCTTCCTGTTGGCCTGGGTGCGTGGCCGCTACGTGGCCCGTTTCGGTGATCCGCAGCGCGATCCATCCACACTGGTCGATGCCGAAGAACTGCGCCGCCTGCGTGAACAGGCCCAGGCCCGCCGGGGTGACGACCCCAACGATCACGATCCATCCCCTTTTTCCAAGTAGTTTCGTTCCATGACCCAGCTCAGCGTCAACGTCAACAAGATCGCCGTCCTGCGCAATTCGCGCGGCGGTGCCGAACCGGACGTGGTACGCGCCGCCCAGGCCTGCCTGGATGCCGGCGCGCATGGCATCACCGTGCATCCGCGACCGGACCGCCGTCATATCACCGCCGAGGACGTGCTGGCCCTGTCCACGCTGACCCGTGCGCGTGGGGTGGAGTTCAACATCGAAGGCAATCCGTTCGCACCGCCGCGCGAGGGTTATCCGGGGCTGCTCCCGCTGTGTGCACAGACCCACCCGGCGCAGGCCACCCTGGTACCGGATGGCGATGGGCAGATCACGTCCGACCACGGTTTCGACTTCGAGCGCGATGCCGAACGACTGCGCCCGCTGATTGCCGAACTGAAAGCGATGGGTTGCCGGGTCAGCCTGTTCGTCGACGCGGGCAACCCGCTGCTGGAGCAGGCGGCCGAAGTGGGTGCGGACCGCATCGAGCTGTACACCGGGCCCTATGCGGAGGCGCATGCGGCTGGTGATGCTGACGCGATGCTGGCGTTGTTCGCCACTGCCGCACGCCGTGCACAGGCCGTTGGCCTGGGCGTGAACGCCGGCCACGATCTGTCGCAGGACAACCTGCGCGATTTCCTGGCCAACGTGCCGGACGTGCTGGAGGTGTCGATCGGCCACGCGCTGATCGGTGAGGCGCTGTACGACGGGCTGGACGCCACGGTGCGCGGGTACCTGGCGCTGCTCTGACCCCTCCCCTGTAGCGTCGAGCCATGCTCGACATCGGTCTTGGGCCACCCTGGGTAGGAGTCGAGCACGGCTCGACTCTATGGGTGGCGCTGAACCCTTCAGGCGGCCGTCGCAGCCATTGAGACAACCACGACGTACCCTGCCGCAATGGGTATTGCGATCAAGGGCCGAGGTTCCACGTCCCACCTTGCCGGGCGCTTTGAAAGCACCGTCAGCGAAGCGGTGGACGACGGCTGGGCGGTCGACGAGAGCGAGGAGTTCCTTGCCCCGCGCCTGCGTACCGAGGTGCGTGCCGAAACCGCGCGCAGCATCATCACCCGCAACACCTCGCCGGACGTCGGCTTCAGCCAGTCGGTCAATCCGTATCGCGGATGCGAGCATGGATGCTCATACTGCTTTGCACGCCCCTCGCATGCCTATCTGAACCTGTCGCCGGGCCTGGATTTCGAAACCAAGCTGTTCGCCAAGACCAATGCGCCCCAGCTGCTGCGCAAGGAACTGTCGAAACCGGGCTACGTGCCGCAACCGATCGCGCTGGGCATCAACACCGACGCGTATCAGCCGATCGAGCGCAAGTTCAAACTCACCCGCCAGCTGATTGAAGTGATGCTGGAAACCAAGCATCCGTTTTCGCTGATCACCAAGAACGCGCTGGTCGAGCGCGATATCGACCTGCTTGCACCGCTGGCGGCGGAGAACCTGGTCAGCGTGCATTTCTCGGTGACCTCGCTGGACCCGCACCTCTCCGCGAAGCTGGAACCGCGCGCATCGGCGCCGCACGCACGGCTGCGCGCGATGAAGCGCCTCCATGACGCTGGCATTCCGGTGGGCGTGATGGTGGCGCCGGTGATTCCGTGGATCAACGACAGCGAACTGGAAGCGGTGCTGGAGGCCGCACACGACGCAGGTGCGAGCACCGCCGGTTATGTGCTGCTGCGCCTGCCGCTGGAAGTGGCACCGCTGTTCCGCGAGTGGCTGGACACCCATCATCCAGATCGCGCCGCACATGTGATGAGTACCATCCAGCAGCTGCGCGGCGGCAAGGACTACGACAGCCAGTTCGGCACGCGCATGCGGGGCCAGGGCGTGTATGCCGATCTGTTGAACAACCGCTTCAAGCTGGCGCGCAAACGTCTGGGCTTCAATGCGCAGAACAGCCATTGGCCGAAGCTGGATTGCAGCCGGTTCCAGAAGCCGCTGCCGCCGAAGAAGGATTCGCCGCAGGGCTCACTCTTCTGAAACGTGTACATCTGCTGGTTTATGCACCAGCGATTCGTCGCGCTGTGCTGTGCCCAGCTCATTGATGGGCAATGCACGAAAAACATTAGGTGCCTCCATTGCACCGTTACAGCGTGCTGTCATAGACTCTTTACAAAAATGAATTCCCGATGACTGAATGAGTCGGTCTCGGATGAGGAGCTAGGCAAGCGCATGACGCACGTTGCAACGCGGAACACCCTGCAGTCCCGTCTTCTTCTTCTGCCGCTGCTTTCCCTGCCGATGGCATTGGCAACCGCGGCAAACACCCTCGAAACCGTTCAGGTCACCGCCAAACGCCCTGCTGGAGGTAGCGGTGTAGGTGGTTTTGGATTTGGCGGCGGCAGTGGTGTCAACCTGTCCGAGTCTCAAATGGACAATGGCGGCGGCGGCGGTGCAATTCCGACCGAAACCGCGAAGGAGCAGCCGACCGATGACAAAGAGAAGGATTGCAACGGCCGCAAGGGCAATCCTGTCGTTCTCTACAGCGGCAACAAGGTCGAACCAGAACTTGATTTCGCCAGCCAGGGCGAAATGGGCCTGTTCCTGCAGCGCAACTACAATCACTACTGGAGCGCGACCGGGCTGTTCGGCAATCACTGGCTGAGCAACTTCGACTATTCGCTCGCATTCACCGATGCAAATCAGCTGGCGTGGGTGCAACGGCCCGACGGTCGTCGCATCAAGTACCTCAAGGATCCGGCCAGCGGTCGCTGGTATGAGGACAAGGCCCAGCCCATCGCGTACCTGTCCGCGAACGGCAATGGCACGTTTACGCTTCGAAACGAAAACAACGGTACGGAGACCTACAACGCCGAGGGCTATATCACCCGACTCAGCAATGAGCAGGGCGTGAGCTGGACGTTCTCCTATGCTGACCGTTACTTGCAGAAGGTGACGCACTCCTCTGGACGCAGCGTCAGCTTTGGCTGGGCCAACGGACAGGTCAGTCAGGTGACCGATCCGGCCGGCAACATCTATCGCTACACCTATACCCCCAATGTGTTCGGGAACGGACGTGGGCGGCTCGCCAGCACGACGCTGCCTGGCACACCTGCAACGAAGATCAGTTACCACTACGAAGATGCCCGCTTCCCGGGTGCCCTGACTGGCAAGTCTTTTAATGACGTGCGCTATTCCACGTTTGCGTACGACGCGGAGCGCCGCGCCATCAGCACAGAGCACAACGGTGGCATTGAGCGGTTCCGCTTCAGCTACGCCGTACGCAGCACCGAACCGGTGCTTCCGCCCCCCGCTCCGACTCGACCCGGCGGTATCCGTGCCGATGAAGAGCGTGGATGGTGCGAACAGCGCACCGGAGGCTCACGGATCTGCTATCAACCGCGCTCGCTGCCTGTTGACTCGCTGCCGATGGAGAGCGCTCTCGGTATGACGGCCGCCGCTGCGCCGAGCCTTACGCGGCCCGTCGATATTGATGTCACTGTGATCAACCCTCTTGGTCGTAGCACCACTTACACGTTCAAGGACGGAAAGATGGTATCGACCAAGGGTGATCCGTCGCCGAACTGCCCTGCCAGCTACAAGGAGCAGAGTTATGACGCCAACGGATATCCGGATCTGGTCCATGATTTCCAGGACAATCTGACCAACTTCGACTACAGCGCACAGGGTTACCTGCTGAAGCGGGTGGAAGCGGTCGGGAGCTCGGCCGAACGTACAACGTTGCAGGAGTGGGATACCACGCGCAACCGACTCCTCAAGACAACGGTGGTGGGTGATCTTGAAGTTGCCTATTCCTATGACGATCACGGAAACGTGGCCAGCGCAACCGAGCGCAATCTGACGGCACGTGGAGTGCCCAGCCAGACGCGAGTGACCCGAAGCACGTATACCTATCACCCAAACGGATTGAAGGCCTCGATCAAAGTCGATGGACCGCTTGCGCAGGACGACGTCATCTCCGTTTTCAACAGTCAGGGCGATCTGACCAGTGTCACCAACGCGCTTGGTCATACGATCAGCTATTCCAACTACAACGGACTGGGGCTGCCGGGGCGCATCGTCAACGCGAACGGTGGTGTGCGAGAGTTGACGTATGACGGCCGTGGCCGCGTTGTGTCCGACAGAACCAGTTCGGGAACAGGCTGGGCGACGACCGCCATTGGCTACACCGCTGCAGGTGACATCGCCTCGCTTACCCAGCCCGATGGCGTGACAGTCCGCTACGGCTACGATGCAGGGCGCCGCCTGACGCAGGAAGTCCGTTCAATGGGGGACGGCAAGTGGGCGTGGACCCGTCATAGCTACAACAACGCTTCCAATCGCACGCGCATTGAGGTTTCACAAACCGACTATCCGATGGATTCAATGGTGAGCGGCGTGATTGACGAAATCACTCATGATGCGCAGTGGAACTGGTTCGTGCGTGGCTGGGCCTGTTCCACTGGCTCGGCTGGGTCAATCCAGGTGGACGGTTACGCCGACGGCAACGTCTACCTGGGTAGCACACAAGCAAACCTTGCCAGCGAGCCAGGAGTTGCAGCGGCTTGCCAAGCATCAGGGAGTGCCTATAGGTATCAGTTGCCGATATCGCTAGCCCAGAGGCAGCAGTTCGGCGGCCGCAAGTTCTCCGTCTACGGCCAATCTCCGCAGGGCCGCGGCCAAGACCGACCGCTCGCGAACTCAGGCGTGTTTGCGATTCCAACGGCAAACATCGTTGGTGACATCGGCGGCGTGACCCAGGACGGCAACTGGAACTTCTTCATTGAAGGCTGGGCCTGCTCAGTTGGCGTGGACGCCTCGATCGACGTACACGTCTATGCCGGTGGCGCAGCTGGTGGCGGCACATTCGTCGCTTCGGGCCGCGCCAACTTGGCGACCGACGGAAACGTTGCCAATGCGTGCCAGGCACGCGGAAGTGCCTATTGGTTCAAGATCCCTCTTGACGGCAACGTAAGATCGAATCACGGGGGCAAAGCACTATACGTGCACGGTATCTCGCCTGTTGGCGGTCCGAACCTGACCATCAATCGCTCAGGTGCTTTCACCGTACCTGCTGTGGTGCGTAGCGCCGAGCTGGTTTCCGCTTCAACCTCGGCGCCTCATATCTTCAATGGCCAGTCATCCAGCGTGACATTCCAGTTCCGGAACACTGGCAATGTCATCTGGAATCCAAGCGATACCTATATGGTCCTGAGGACGTTGCGGACCACCGAGGCCATCGGGCTTTCGTCTCCGGTCGCACCAGGCGCTGTAGCCACATTCACCGTGATCGTCTCGCCCGTGAACACCGGCAGTGGGGTTGCGCAATTCGGATATATGGGCCAGTTGGCATCTGGGCCCACCGCTTGGGGGCCGCAGGCACAGGTGACGGTAAGGGCGGAAAACGACAAGGGTAGCTGCAACCCGAAATTCTGCGAAGAGCCACGCTAAGGAAGGCCCAAAAGACATGTCCGCAATTGCCTTGGCCATGATGGGGCTAAATACCATCGTCTCTTCCGTGAACTATCAGTACGACGAGTTGGGGCGTGTGATATCCGAGAGCACTGAGCAGGGAAGAAGCATAAGGTACGTCTACGACGCAGAGGGGAGAGTTACCCAAGTGACCGATTCGCAGAATCGCGTCACCCGTATGAGTTACGATCCGCGTGGACGCCTGATCAAATCAATCGACGCCGCCGGGGGCACGACCCAGATTGCCTACGATCTGGCAGATCGCCCGATCCGTGTGAGCGATCCCCGCAATCTCGTTACCACCTACGAATTCGATGGTTTCGGCCAGCTTTGGAAACAGGTAAGTCCGGACACGGGAACGACACAGCACCAGTACGATGCTGCAGGTCTGCGGACATCGACGGCGCGGGCCGATGGCGGCGTCGTCTCCTTCGGCTACGACGGTCTGGGACGAATGACTTCTGCGAGCGCAGAAGGCCGAACAATGGGTTACAGCTACGATTGGTGCGGCAATGGTAAAGGCCAACTGTGCGGCACTTCAGGGCCCGGAACCGCCACCCATTTTGCCTATACACCGAACGGTCAGCTGCAGATACGCCGCGACTTCACCGATCTGTCTGGTCAGAAGACGGACTACAGCACCACCTATGGATACGACGGCATCAATCGCCTGAGCCAGATCACCTATCCCAACGGTGACAAGGCGACCTACACATATGGCTCCCAAGGAAAACCAAGTGCGTTGATGGCGACGGTCGACGGGACTCAGCGCTCAATCATTTCCCAGGCAAACTGGAAGGTCACGGGAGCGCATGAGTGGCTGGCCTACGGCAACGGGCTTGCCCGGGGCTACAACCACGATCAGGAGGGGCGGCTGACCGCAATGTCGGTCTGGGGACCCAATGGCAGCAAGGTCAGCTATTGGGACTATCAGTACAGCGGCGATGGCGAAATCACCGCCATTGTCGACGCTGTCGACCCGAACATGACCCAGTTGATCGGCTACGACGCGTTGAGTCGTATGACCAAGCTGACCCGCTTCGGTGTCATCAACAATCTTTCCTACGATGCCGGCGGCAATCACGACCGCTACCAGGCAGGAAATCAGCTGACCCAATACAGCATCGACCCGGGGAGCAACCGGGTGCTGAACTACACCAACCAGGACGGCAGCCGTCAGTACCAGTACGACGCATTGGGAAACCGCATCAGCGAGACCGCAGGCAGCCGGATCAGCACTTACGAGTATGACGCCTTCAATCGCATGAGCCGCAGCAACATCGGTGGCATTGCGACTGACTACGTGCTCAATGCGCAGGGGCAGCGCGTTGCAAAGATCAACCAGACCACCAACAGCCGCTACTTCTACGCCGGCCAGAACCAGCTCATGACTGAGCTGAACAACGGGGTGTGGACCAATTACTTCTGGTTTGAAGGTGAACTGGTTGGGCTTGCTCGCAGCGGGCAGCACAATTACGTGCATACCGATCATTTGGGACGCCCGGAGTTCGTCACCAGCCCAAGCCAGCAGACCGTCTGGAAGGCGTACAACTACGCCTACGGACGTAGCGTCCAGAAGGATGAGATTGGCGGGTTGAACATTGGCTTCCCGGGCCAGTACTACGACGCGGAAAGCGGACTCTGGTACAACGGCTTCCGCGACTATGACGCGAGCATTGGCCGGTATGTGCAGAGTGATCCGATTGGATTGGCAGGGGGAACCAACACCTACGCATATGTTGGTGGCAATCCCATGAGCAATGTCGATCCTCTGGGGCTTATCGCATATGCATGTACCAAATCAGGAAATAATGTTGGCATCGCTTTGCCAATCAATTTCCAGAATGGAAGCAATGCTCAGGCGGCTGCGATGGCCAGTGCAATCGAAAAGGCATGGACTGGGAGATTCGGGAAATACCAGGTCACGACGGTTGTCATGCAAATGGACAAGTACGATCCTGTCAGAACCAATGCCGTGTCGATTCGCCAGGGCGATCATGAGTCTTGGGTAAATCGGGTGTGGATGAATGAGGGCGTATGGTACCTGCCTGGACAGTGGGGCGCAGCCACCTTCGCTCATGAAGCAGGGCATCTGATGGGATTGCCTGACTACGGAACCGGAATCATGGGCAGAGTGATTAACATGAACTCCGTCAATGAAAAAAACATAGAAGACGTATTGAAGGCGGGCAATGAGGCAATTATCAAAGGGTGTGGGTGCAAATAGGACCGCCATACTGTGCTGTTTAGTCGCTTACATGATGCTGGGCTGCCACGCTAAGGAGCTGGCCCCCATAAGTAAGCGATTCAACGTATGCGCAGAGGTTCAATCTGGCATGCGCTTTCAATCCGACGCTCCTGGGCCTGACTTTGAAACCGGGGTGTTCGTAGACGGGAAGCGCCGTATTGACGTACTGATTGGTGGACATCCCGGCTTCACAATCGGCGAGCGCCGCCGTGGAGAGTACGCCAAAGGCGAGTTTACGCTGATTGCAGTGCACGATGGACCAGAAGGTCAGAGTGCGCTGTTCGCGATGGCAACTGGACAGCCCCAGGGGCCACTTTTTGTTCGCCTAACGGCGAATGGCAGTGCTCAAAGGCCCAACGAGTTCAGAGATGGATTTATTAGGAAGTGCCGGTCAGACGGGAACAATCAACATTAGACGCTGCCAATTCCCATATTTCTATACAGAGTGGAGCACAGCATCAGGCTACTGAGGGAGTGGCCATGCAGTGCCGGAGACGAATGCGGGCTGGGACGATGTGTCCTCGATTCGAAAGGCTGCTTCGAATCGAGGACACATCATTCGATCTACAGTGCACATGTCGATGCAAGGAAATCTTTGTCGAGAAGGCCAAGTGTATGGCAAGGCTGGGTCTCCAATCCCAGGCTATCCCTTGTCCCTCCCAATAGTCGGGTGAATCAGTCTACGCCCAGCAAATTTTCCGTGCTCTGGACATGTTGAGGTTGGAAATCAAATTCCTGAGGTCTCATTTACGGCGGCTGGACGAAGATGAATTTTTCTCCAGAGGTGAGGGCGCAAGGTGTAGCTCCCGTCCAAGGATCTCTCAGCAGGAGCATTGTTTCCATGGGTCGGTCGGCTGTGGATGAGGCCAGCGTAAGAGAGCTGATTTCGATGTTTCGACACCATGGAATAGACATGCGCAAGTTGCGCGAGCTAGAGACGAAAGAGTTCAGCATCATGGATGCGAAGCATATCCGCCTACTGGTTCAAGTCGATGTTTCCGGATCCATGAGCGCATGAAATGAAGATCATCTACTGGCTGGGCATCGCGTTCCTGTGGATGCTCCCATTGAACTTTCTTCTACTGACGGTGGCCAAATTGCTGTCAGCGGATCCGCTAGGCAGCGAAGAGCTCGTCGGCCTCGGCACGGCCGTATTTGGTGGGGCAGCGGGAGGGATCCTGTATCGACGTCGTCCTCGCAAGCGCCCCGGTCCGTCGAGATTCAATGATCCGGTGCTCGGTGCAAAGACGACTGAAGCCTTGCGGGATTCAAGTAGCGGCGAACAACGGCAGTCGGAGAATGGGCAATGAAAAAGGTACCGTTGCGCCATCTGCTCCTGTGCGCTGTCATTGCGGCCCTGATAGGCGGTACCTATCTTTCAATGTTCGGATCCATCGGAGGTGGCGATTGGACCGGAAAGCCAACAGAAGCAGAACTGCGCGCTGCTACCGAGACCTTTGAACTCCCTTCAGGGATCCATCCCACGAACGTGAAGTTCTTACCGAAGGTCACGTTCATGGGGGCCGTCTTCGACGCCGAACTCGAATCTGATCCAGAGCAGATCGCTGCCTTCTTCATCAAACAAGCCGCAGAGAAGCGGTGGCGACTGCAGAAAGACAAACGGCAGCGCCATTACCGATTGATGGTCTTCTGCGAGGAACGCCTGGCGCGCTCGGTAGAGCTGACGACAAGAGGCCGTACGTTGAAGCTCTATGGAGGAACCTACTGGGATTCGGACAGGGACGGCGACTACTATTGCTCTACTGACGCCCGGTAATCCACCGACGGCATAGCGAACTCAACTGGATACTGGCTCCAATCGGGAGGAGTACGATGACCTCACCCTCCCCCAAACAACTTCTGCGCACTCTGGAACAGAATCCAGCTGGTCGCGATGAACTTGTCCCCACCCTGCGGCCGATTGCCACGATGGGTGTGGGTGAACGCCGTCGGCGCAATCAGCAGGCTGCCGGTGCGCGGCGCGATCTTCCGCCCCTGGAACAGGAACTCGGTTTCGCCTTCCTCGAATCCGTCGTTGAGGTACAGCGTCCACAACACATGCCGGTGCAGGGTCTCGGCCTGCGCATCCTTCGGGTACAACTCGCAGTGCCAGTACGGGTAGCCGCCCTCGCCTGCCGCATACCACTGCAGGTTGATCGCGCCCGGGCGCAGGCAGGTGCGGGCCAGATCGGCCAGCTGCTGCTGCGGCATGTCAGGGAAGTCCTCGGCAGACAGGCGTCGCGATTGGCCGTTGCTGTCCTGGATCTGCAACATCAGCGGCGCAATCAACGCCTGTGGATAACGGCGTAGATAAGTCAGCAGGCCGTTGAACACCGCGATCTGCAGCTGCTGATCGACATCCTGCCAGCCGTCCAGGCCACTGATGCGCAGATCCTTGCTGTGCTTGAGTTCCGGGAACACGCCACTGCCCACCGCACCGGGCTGCAGGCCACGCGTAGCGCGCAGGCGCTCAACGATGGCCGCGCAGACCTCGCTGGGGACGGCGTTGTGGATGACTTCGATGAAATCGACCGGGCCCTGCTCGTGCATGCGTGCATTCCTTAGGCGGCAACGGCTTGATGGTGCCGTTTGCCGCCCTCGGTGTCACCCCACGGTCATGTCATCGAACTGCCATGACCGCTGTCAGGCGATAGGCCGTCAGCCCTGCGCGTCGTCGTGTGCGTGGTGGTAGCGCACGGCTTCAGCCACTTCCTCGCGCGAACCCAGGAACACCGGCACGCGCTGGTGCAGCTGGTCGGGCTGGATGTCGAGGATGCGCTCGCGGCCGGTCCAGGCAGCGCCACCGGCCTGTTCGACCAGCAGGCCCATCGGGTTGGCTTCGTACATCAGGCGCAGCTTGCCGGCCTTGGACGGATCCTTCTTGTCCCACGGGTAGATGAAGATGCCGCCGCGGGTCAGGATGCGATGCACGTCGGCGACCATGCTGGCGATCCAGCGCATGTTGAAGTTCTTGCCGCGCGCGCCTTCCTTGCCCGCCAGCAGATCACCGACATAGGCCTGCATCGGCGCTTCCCAGTGACGCTGGTTGGACATGTTGATGGCGAATTCCTGGGTGGCCGCCGGAATCTGCATGTTCTCGGTGGTCAGCACGAACTCGCCCTTCTCGCGGTCCAGGGTGAAGGCATGGGTACCGTGGCCGACGGTCAGCACCAGCTGGGTGCTGGGCCCGTAGATGCAGTAGCCGGCGGCGATCTGCTTGCTGCCCGGCTGCAGGAAGGCATCATCGCCCGGTAGTTCGACGTTGGTCGGGCAGCGCAGCACCGAGAAGATGGTGCCGACGGAGACGTTGACGTCGATGTTGGAGCTGCCATCGAGGGGATCGAACAGCAGCAGGAAATCACCGCGCGGATAAATGTCCGGCACCGGCTGGCTGTGGTCCATTTCTTCGGAGGCGCAGGCGGCGAGATGGCCGCCCCAGGCGTTGGCTTCGAGCAGGATCTCGTTGCTGATCACATCCAGCTTCTTCTGCGCTTCGCCCTGCACGTTGCCGGTACCGGCGTCGCCGAGCACGCCACCGAGGGCGCCCTTGCTGACGGCGATGGAGATGCTGGTGCAGGCGCGGGCGACGACCGCGATCAGCTGGCGCAGGTCGGCGTTGATGCGGCCGGCGTGCTGTTCCTGGATCAGGAAGCGGGTCAACGAAGTACGGGACATGAGCGGGCAGGTCTCGGCAGCGGGAAAACGCCTATTGTCGCCCGTATGGCGGGGCCGTGCGTGAGCGCGGGAAGGCGTAATCGTTTCCAGATGCGTTGCGCTCGTGGCGCCTTCCTTCATGGAGGCACAGGGCGAGGTACACCGTGGCCAGGACACGCCGTAAACCCCCCTCCGGGGTCCGGCCCAGCCGCTGGCGGCAGGCCGTTCGGGCGCTTGCGAAGCAGTGCTTCGCAGGCAAAGCGCCCTCACCCATGGGGGCTCGGTCGGCGCATCCATGCGCCTCACGGTCCTGTCCACGGTGTACCTCGCCCTGCGCTTCAGGGTTCGCCGCGAGCGCGGAGGGTGTGGCAAAGGCAGAGGCAAAGCAAGAGCAAAAACAAAGGCGCCTTTCGGCGCCTTTGTCTTCAAACCACTGGAGCGCTGTTTCAGCCCTTGGCAACGGTGGCCACGGCCTTGGCGACGTATTCCAGGTTGTTCTGGTTCAGTGCGGCCACGCAGATGCGGCCGGTGCCGACGGCGTAGATGCCGAACTCGTCGCGCAGACGCTCTACCTGCTCACGGCTCAGGCCGGAGTAGGAGAACATGCCGGCCTGTTCGTTGATGAAGCCGAACTGTGGGGCACCGGCAGCGGCCAGCTTCTCGACCAAGCCCTGGCGCAGTGCGTGGATGCGCTCGCGCATCTCGGTCAGCTCCTGCTCCCACATCGCGCGCAGTTCCGGGTTGGTCAGCACGCCGGCCACCAGCGCGGCACCGTGGGTGGACGGGCTGGAGTAGATGGTGCGGATCACGCGCTTGACCTGCGACTGCACGGCCTTGGCGTCAGCGGCGGTCGGCGCCACCATCGACAGCGCACCCACGCGCTCGCCGTACAGCGAGAACGACTTGGAGTACGAATTGGCGACGATGAAGCTGTCGATGCCGGCTTCGGCGATGATGCGCACGGCGGCGCCGTCCTGCTCGATGCCCTTGTCGAAGCCCTGGTAGGCCATGTCGATGAAGGGGAACAGCTGCTTCTCCTTCAGCAGCTGCGCGACCTGCTTCCACTGGGTGACCGTGAGGTCAGCGCCGGTCGGGTTGTGGCAGCAGGCATGCAGCAGCACCACGGTGCCGGCGTCCAGCTTGCCCAGGTCGGCCAGCAGGCCGTCGAAGTTGACGCCGTGGGTGGTTGGGTCGAAGTAGGTGTAATCCACCACCTCGAAGCCGGCCGCGCTGAACACGGCGCGGTGGTTTTCCCAGCTCGGGTTGCTCAGCGCAACGGTGGCGTGCGGCAGCAGCTTCTTCAGCACGTCGGCGCCGACGCGCAGCGCACCGCTGCCACCGACGGTCTGTGCGGTGGTGACGCGGCCGGCGGCCAGCAGCGGCGAGTCCTTGCCGAACACCAGCTCGCGCGTGGCCTGCGTGTACGCCGGCAGGCCATCGATCGGCAGGTAGCCGCGCGGTTTGGCTTCAGCGGCGAGCTGCTGCTCGATCTGCTTGACGGCGCGCAGGAGCGGAATGCGGCCGCTCTCGTCGTAGTAGATGCCCACACCCAGGTTGACCTTGGTCGGGCGGCTGTCGGCGTTGTACGCCTCGGTCAGGCCCAGGATCGGGTCGCCTGGGACCAGTTCCACGTTTGCAAAGAAGGACACGGCGGTACTCGTTCGGTAGACGGAAAGGGGGAGGAATTGCGCCACGCGGTCTGCGGCTTTTCGGCCGGAAACAGCCCATCGTAACAAAGCCTGCCGGGGCTGGCCGCCGCCATCGTCATCCGCGGCCCCGTACCATGGCGTGCGTTGCCGCCCGATCCATCAACCTGAATCATGAATCCTGCCGCACGACGCCGTTGCCGGCCGCTGTCCGTTCTGCTGCTGTCGCCACTGGCGGCCATGGCCGAGCCTGCGCCCACCGCCCTGCCCGCGGTGCAGGTGCAGGTGGCGCGGGTGCCGGGTATCGACCCGTTTGCGCTGCCGGCCAGCCTGGACACGGTCTGGATCGACGCCAGCCGCGCGGGCACCGGCGCGCAGCTGTCCGAGGCGCTGGCCGGGGTACCGGGGCTGCTGGCACGCGACCGGCAGAACTTCGCCCAGGATACGCAGCTGTCGATCCGTGGCTTCGGCGCGCGCTCGACCTTTGGGGTGCGCGGGGTGCGGGTGTTGATCGACGGGGTGCCGGCGACCATGCCCGATGGCCAGGGCCAGCTGTCGCACGCCAGCTTGTTGGGCGCCGAACGCATCGAGGTGCTGCGCGGGCCGTTCTCGGCGCTGCACGGCAATTCCTCCGGCGGCGTGCTGCAGGTCTGGAGCGCGCAGGGCCAGGCCGGCGACCCGTGGCGGCTGCGCGTGAACGCCGGCGCCGACAGCACGCTCAGTGTCGGCGCGCAGCTGAAGGGTGCCGGCCAAGCGCTGGACTACAACATCGCCGCCAATCACTTCCGCACCGATGGCTGGCGGGACCATAGCCGCGCGCGCCGTGAATCGCTCAACGCACGTATTGGTGGTGATCTGGGCGGTGGACGGCTCGAGCTGCTGCTCAACGCGCTCGATGCCCCCGATGCGCAGGATCCGCTGGGCCTGAGCCGTTCCCAGGTGGCGGCCGATCCGCGCCAGGCCACGGCAGTGGCTCACCAGTACAACACCCGCAAATCGGTGCGCCAGCAGCAGGCTGGGTTGCGTTGGACCCGGGAAACCGACACCCAGCGCTGGCAGCTGATGGGCTATGCCGGGCAGCGTGAGGTCACCCAATACCTGCCGATTCCGCCGACCGCACAGGCCAACCCGTTGCATGCGGGCGGCGTGATCGATCTGGACGCGGGCTACGGCGGACTGGACGCGCGCTGGGGCTGGCATGGCGACCTCGCCGGCCGACCGTTGGACCTGGTGGCCGGGCTCAGTGCGGACCGCCAGCGCCAGCACCGCACCGGCTACGAGAACTTCATCGGCAGCACCCTGGGCGTGCGTGGGCGCCTGCGTCGTGACCAGATCGACGTCGTGCAGAACGTGGACCAGTTCGCCCAGGCCTGGTGGCAGTGGAGCCCGCGCTGGTCGTTGCTGGCTGGGCTGCGCCACAGCGCCGTGCGATTCGAATCGAATGACCGCTACATCACCGGGCGCAATCCGGACGACAGCGGCCACCGTCGCTATCAGGCAACCACGCCGGTGGCAGGTGTCAGCTTCGAGGCCAGCCCGCAGTGGCGGCTGCACGCGGCCGTGGGCCGGGGCTTCGAGACGCCTACCTTCAATGAGCTGGGTTATCGCGCCGACGGCCAGGCGGGATTGGCACTGGATCTGGCGGCCGCGCGCAGCCGCAATCTGGAGATAGGCAGCAAATGGCACGCACAGGACGGAACCCAGCTTGATATCAGCCT
The DNA here is from genome assembly GCF_059295135.1 of Stenotrophomonas sp. INTA L402-1. NCBI lineage: Bacteria > Pseudomonadati > Pseudomonadota > Gammaproteobacteria > Lysobacterales > Lysobacteraceae > Stenotrophomonas > Stenotrophomonas sp. INTA L402-1. Next base: position 101,189 of record NZ_JCAFWP010000005.1, on the reverse strand, counting down.
GTTCCGCGCAGATACCGACGATGAGCTGGCAGTTGCGAGCAACTCTGGTGGGCGCAGCACCTATCGCAACATCGGCCGCACCCGCCGCCAGGGTGTGGAACTTCAGTACCGAAAGCCGCTGGCCGAGCAGCTGGAACTGCAGCTGGCATGGACATGGCTGCAGGCGCAGGTGCGCTCGCCGTACCTGACCTCGAACAGCGTGGTCGCTGCGGGCAGCCGCCTGCCTGGTGTGCCGCAGCAGCAGGCCTTCGCCAGGCTGCAGTGGACCCCCGCCGACTGGCAATGGGCGCTGGAGGCCTCCGCCAGCAGCGATACCGTGGTCAACGACGTGGCCACCGAGCGTGCGCCCGGCTTTGCCCTGCTGCATCTGGAAGCCGGCCGTCGCTGGACGCTGCCGGGTGGCGAGCTGCGCGCCTTCGCCCGGCTGGAAAATGTGCTGGACCAGGCCTACATCGGCTCGGTGATCGTCAACGATGGCAATGGCCGCTTCTACGAGCCGGGACCGGGACGGCGGGCCAACGTCGGCCTGCAGTGGTCGTGGCGTTGAAGGGGTAGTGCCGGCCGCTGGCCGGCATCGCGCGGTGCAGGACGTCAGGAGGTTGCCTGCCAGCGGCCGGCGCTACCGTCAGTCGGGGGCCTTGGCCGGCACGAACGGCGAGGTCGGGTCGCTGGCCGGGAAGGTCTCCTCCAGCGCCTCATCCTGGTTGTCGCTGGCGCGCTGCTTGCGCTCACGCCGCTTGAGCGGGCTTTCCTGGCCGCCACGATGGCGGTCGCCGCCGTCCTTGCGGTCCAGCGCGGCCTGTTCAGACTCGCGCTTCACCGGCAGATGCTCTCCGGCATGCTCGGCATCGAAGAACGGTGCACCGGTGCCGCGGTAGTCGGCATTGTCGGCATCGCGCTTGCCGCGCTGCTCGCCGGGAATGGGCGGGTGGTTTTCGCGCAGCGGGTCTCGTGAGGTCTCTCGGCTCATGGTCTGGTACCTGCACTCGGGGGCTCCCACTACACCGCCCTGCAGGTAAAGCCGCCGCGAACCTGGCGTCATGAACATCTCGCTCACCCCCCGGTAACGGCACCGCGCGTATTCCTGCCCACCCGCCCCCGCTGCAGGAGCCGGCCATGCCCCGTCTTGAACGACCCGCACCGTCCGTGTTCAACGCCCTGCTCGATCCGCTCGGCCAGCGCACCGCGCAGCGCCGCACGCGCCGCCAGGAAGATCCGCAGGCGGTGGCGCAGGACTACCTGCAGTACATGCTCAGTGACTACGAAGAGCGCCGAGGCCAGAGCCACCGCAACTGGCGCGATCTGTGCCCGGTGTATGCCTTCGCGCTGACCACCCATGCCGCGGATTGGCCACGCGGTGACGCCGCCGATACCTGCGAGGAACTGGCCGAGCACTGGGAGCAGATGCGCGGGCAGTCGCGGTTGAGCTGGTCGCAGGCGAGGCCGGTGGTGGAGGACGCCTGGCGCGCACTGGACCATATTCCGGCGGCGGCGGTGAGGCCGTTGCTGCAGTAGTGCCGGCCGCTGGCCGGCAACCCCAGGAAACTTCAGTCCGCGAGCCTCAGCCGGCCAGCGGCCGGCACTACCGCTTTCCGTAGAACCCACGTGCACGGCACGGACACGGCTGGTTTACGCCCTCCGGCCCACGCTGGGCACCCTGCCCCGCCAAAGGTGCGCCCATGGCCCGCCCGATCTGGACCGGCACGTTGTCGTTTGGCCTGCTCAACGTGCCGGTGTCACTGATGTCCGGCGAACGCAAGGTCGATCTGCAGTTCCGCATGCTCGACTCCCGCGATCGCAAGCCGATCCGTTTCGAACGGGTCAACGCCGACACCGGTGAGGAAGTGCCCTGGAAGGACATCGTCAAAGCCTATGAGTACGACAAGGGCAGTTATGTCGTGCTGGAGGAAGGTGATATCCGTTCGGCGGCGCCGGAAAGCCACGAAGCGGTGGAGGTGGAATCGTTCGTGGATGCGGCGCAGATCGACCCACGCTACTACGAGAAACCGTATCTGCTGGTGCCCGGCAAGAAGGCCGAAAAGGGCTATGTGCTGCTGCGCGAAACGCTGCGCAGTACCGGCAAGGTGGGCATCGCGCGGGTGGTGGTGCGCACGCGCGAATACCTGTGCGCGGTGATGCCGCATGAGGACGCGCTGGTGTTGATGATCCTGCGCTATCCGCAGGAGCTGGTGGATCCCGAGGACTACAAGCTGCCCACCGGAAAACTGTCCGACTATCGCATCACCAGCAAGGAAACGGCGATGGCCGAACAGCTGATCGAGTCAATGGCCGGTGACTGGGATCCTTCGGATTATCACGATGAGTTCCGCGAGCGTCTGCAGCTGGTATTGAACAAGCGCATCAAATCCAAGGGCGGCACTACCCGGGTGGAAGACGAGCCCGCACCGCGTGAAGATGCCACCACCAATGTGGTGGATTTCATGGCGTTGCTTCAGAAGAGCCTGGACGCCAACAAGCGCACGCCGGCGAAGAAGACGGCAATGCGCAAGGCACCGGCGAAGAAGGCTGCGAAGAAGGCCGCCAAAAAGGCCGTAAAGAAGACCACGCGGCGCAAGGCAGGTTGAACCATGTCGCTGCACCAGTACCGGCGCAAGCGCAGACTGGGTGGTGGCGCCGGGCAGACGCCGGAGCCTGACGACACGCCCGCACGCGGCGATCCGAAGCGGCGGCCGACCTTCGTCATCCAGCTGCATCACGCAAGCTCGCGTCACTATGACTTCCGCTTGGAAATGGACGGCGTACTGAAGAGCTGGGCCGTGCCCAAGGGGCCTTCGCTGCGCGTCGGTGAGAAGCGGCTGGCCGTGGAGGTGGAAGATCACCCGTTGTCCTACGCCGGTTTCGAAGGAGACATTCCTGAAGGCCACTATGGCGCTGGCCACGTGGATGTCTTCGATCACGGCACCTGGGCCTGTGAAGGTGATCCACTGCAGGCGCTGGCGGCTGGAAAGATCGACTTCGTGCTGCACGGGCAACGCCTGGCCGGTGGCTGGAAGCTGGTGCGGACCGCGATGAAAGGACGCCAGGTGCAGTGGCTGTTGATCAAGCGCGGCGACGGGGAAGCGCGCGACGCGGAGGCGGATGACCTGCTGACGGCACCGATGCCGAAACGAACACCTGCGGCGAAGAAGCGTTCCGCAGCGAAGGCGGCGCATGCTGCACCCGTGACACGCACGACCACGCGCAAGGCCGATGCGCGTTGGCATGCACGCGCGCTGCAACTGCACGGCGCACGTGATACGCCCTATCCCCTTGGGTTCAAACCGCAGTTGACCGATCATCGCGACAGTGCCCCCGACGGCGAGCGCTGGCTGCATGAGATCAAGTGGGACGGCTATCGTCTGCTGGCCGATCTGCACGATGGCGAGGTGAAACTCCGCTCGCGCAACGACCTGGACTGGACGGTGGATTTTCCCGAGGTGGTACAGGCTGTGCAGGCGCTACCGGTGCGCGATGCGCGCCTGGATGGCGAGCTGGTGGTGCTGGACAAGGAAGGACGCAGTGACTTCGCAGCGTTGCAGCGCGTGATCGACGGCAGTTCAAAACAACCGCTGCGCTACATCGTGTTCGATCTTCCGGGCGTGGCCGGCGTGGACATCAGTCGTGCGCCGTTGCTGGAACGCAAGGCGCTGCTGAAGGATCTCATCGGGCCGGCGCCCGGCACACTGGCCTTCAGCGAACACGTGGTCGACCATGGGCCGCAGGTGTTCGACGCCAGCGGCAAGGCGGGATTCGAGGGCATCGTCAGCAAGCAGGTGGATGCTCCGTATGTGAACACCCGCGCGCGCAGCTGGGTGAAGGTGAAGCACGAAGACACCGACGAGTTCGTGATCGTCGGCCACACGGCACCCAAGGGTTCCCGCGTGGGGTTCGGCTCCCTGCTGCTGGCCACGCCGGACAAGGGCGGCTTGCGCTATGTGGGCCGGGTCGGCACCGGCTTCGACGACGAGCGCCTGCGCGCGCTGCTCAGGGCACTGCACCCTTTGGCAGTGAATACGCCCGTGCTGCAGCTGCCGGCGCATGTACCGTTCCGCGCCGCCAGCGTGCGCTGGGTGAAACCTGTGACGGTAGCGGAGGTGGCGTTCCGTGGCTGGGGCAAGGAAGGCCTGCTGCGCCAGGCCAGTTTCAAGCGGCTGCGCAGCGACAAGCAGAAGGAGGACCTGGGAATGAGCACCGCAGATGCCGAAACCGGAGGTGAGGTCCAGATCACCCATCCTGAGCGGGTGGTGTTTCCAAAGCAGAAACTGAGCAAGGGCGACGTGGCCGACTACTACCAGCGCATGGCGCGCTGGATCCTGCCCGAACTTGGCGGACGTCCGCTGTCATTGCTGCGCTGCCCGGACGGCGTGGGCAAGGCCTGCTTCTTCCAGAAGCATCATGGCCCCGGCCTGGGCGATGCGGTACATGCGGTGCCCCTTCAGCAGAAGAGCGGCCGCGAGGATTACGTCTACATCGACGATGCGCGGGGCCTGCTGCAACTGGTGCAGATGAACACGCTGGAGCTGCATCCCTGGGGGGCGACCGTGGCCGACCCGGAGCATCCGGATCGACTGGTATTCGATCTCGACCCTGGTGACGGCGTCAGCTGGGCACAGGTGAAAGCCGGTGCGCGCGACGTGCGTGACCGCCTGCAGCAGGTGGGTCTGGAGAGCTTCGTACGCCTGTCTGGCGGCAAGGGGGTGCACGTGGTGGTGCCACTGCAGCCCAAGGCTGGCTGGGACGAAGCCAAGGCATTCTGCGAGGCGTTCGCACAGGCGATGGCGGAGCAGGCGCCGGACCGCTACGTGGCGACGATGAGCAAGGCCAAGCGCAGTGGCGTCATCTTCATCGACTGGCTGCGCAACACGCGAGGCGCCACCAGCGTGTGCTCGTGGTCGCTGCGTGCACGCGACAGCGCCGGCGTGGCGGTGCCGCTGCGCTGGGAAGAACTGGCTCGGGTGAGCGCGGCCGACGCGTTTCCGATGGCCAAAGCGATGGCGCGCGCGAAGCGGCTGAAGGGTGACCCATGGCAGGGCATCGCGCGATTGAAGCAGACGCTGCCGTCGCTGAAGCGTTAGTGCCGGCCGCTGGCCGGCACCTGTAGGATGGGCGAGGTTGCCGGCCAGCGGCCGGCACTACCTGGATGCGCTCAGCGCGGATCGCGTGACGCGCGGCGACCGAACCACCAGCCGGCCAGCAGCTGCAGCGGCAGTGACGCCAGCAGCGAAATGACGAACCAGAGCGGGAAATCCGCGCCTGCGCTCCACATTGCGTAGGCGCAGCCGAGCGCGATCAGCGACCAGATCGAGAACCCATGCGAACGCGGCCAGCACGGCGCGTAGTAGGTGGCGAAGGAAATGCCGGCGATGCCGCCCAGTACGCTGAAGGCCAGGTCCCACCCCAGCTGCACGCTGTTGTTGTCCGGCGACATGCCCACCAGCGGGGGCAGCCAGCTGGCGACGCTGCTGACCAGCGCAAGCGACAGCACGCCGCCGATCAGGGCGACGAGGGACAGGAACAGGGTCTTGAGCAGGTCGGGCATGCGCGCATTGTACGGCTGCCACAGAGTGCCCGGGTTGCCGGCCAGCGGCCGGCACCACCGGGGGATAGGCATGGCCGCCGCGTCCGTGGGAGAGGGGGACGGAGCGACGGCGGCCATGCACAGGCGGTCAGGCGGCGAAGTCGAGCACCACGCGGCCTTCGATCGTGCCCGCATGCATGCGCGCGAACACGTCGTTGATGTTTTCCAGGCGGTCGGTGCTGACCGTGGCCGCGACCTTGCCTTCGGCAGCGAACTGCAGCGACTCCTGCAGGTCCAGCCGGGTGCCGACGATCGAGCCACGCACGGTGATGCCGTTGAGCACCATGCCGAAGATGTCCAGCGGGAAGTTGCCCGGCGGCAGGCCGTTGAGCGAGACGGTGCCGCCACGGCGGACCATGCCCAGCGCCTGCTCGAACGCCTTCGGCGACACCGCGGTGACCAGCGCGCCGTGCGCGCCGCCGATTTCCTTCTTCAGGAAGGCGGCCGGATCGGTGGTACGCGCGTTCACGGTGATCTGCGCGCCGAGCTGCCGGGCCAATGCCAGCTTGTTGTCGTCCACATCCACCGCAGCCACGTTCAGCCCCATCGCGCGGGCGTACTGCACCGCCATGTGGCCCAGGCCACCGATGCCGGAAATCGCCACCCAGTCACCGGGTTTGGTGTCGGTGACCTTCAGGCCCTTGTAGACGGTCACGCCGGCGCACAGCACCGGCGCGATCTCGACGAAGCCCACGTCCTTCGGAAGCAGGCCGACATAGTTGGCATCGGCCAGTGCGTACTCGGCGAAGCCGCCGTTGACCGAGTAACCGGTGTTGCGCTGTGTCTCGCACAGCGTTTCCCAGCCACCCAGGCAGTGTTCGCAATGGCCACACGCCGAGTACAACCAGGGGATGCCGACCCTGTCGCCTTCCTTGACGTGCCCTACCCCGCCTCCCACGGCCACGACGTGCCCCACGCCCTCGTGGCCGGGGATGAACGGCGGGTTCGGTTTCACCGGCCAGTCGCCCTCGGCGGCGTGCAGGTCGGTGTGGCAGACGCCACAGGCCTCGATCTTGACCAGCACCTCGCCCGCCCCCGGGCGCGGTACCGAGACTTCCTCGATCACCAGTGGCTTGCCGAACTCACGCACGACAGCGGCCTTCATGGTCGAATTCATGTTCGGATCTCCGTAGTGCGCTTGCCCACAGAATGACGCCGGCACGAGGCCGGCGCTTTGATCACGATCAAACCTTTGACGATTCGTGCAGCAGGTTCAGCTGGCCAGCACCGAGGCCTCGCGGGCCAGGCGCTCGATCGCATCCCAGTCGCGGGTCTGCAGCAGCGCCGGGGTGGTCAGCCACGAGCCGCCCACGCACAGCACGTTGGGCAGGTGCAGGAACTGCGGCGCAGTCTGCGCGCTGATGCCGCCGGTCGGGCAGAAGCGCATATCGGCGAACGGGCCGTGCCAGGCCGCCAGCAACGCAGCGCCACCGGCCTGCACCGCCGGGAAGAACTTGAAGGTGTCGTGGCCGTGCTCCAGGCCCAGGATCAGATCGGAGGCAGTGGCGGCACCAGGCAGGTACGGCAGGTCGGCATCACGCGCGGCGGCATACAGCGTCGGCGTGGCACCGGGGGACACCGCGAAACGCGCACCGGCCTCCTTGGCTGCCTGCATCTGCGCGGCGTTGAGCACGGTGCCGGCACCGATTACCGCATCGGGCACGGCCTCGACCATCGCCTTGATCGCATCCAGCGCCTGCGGCGTGCGCAGCGTCACTTCGATCACCGGCAGGCCGCCGCGGAACAGCGCCTGGGCCACTTCGACCGCTTCATTCACATCTTCGGGGGTGTACACCGGAATCACCGGTGCCAGCTTCAACAGCGCGCGCAGGCGCGGATCAGCGCTGGACATCGTCTTGCTCCTTGCCCGACCGGGCATCGCGGATCGCCGCCGGGTCCGGCAGCGCAGCGGCGCATGATGCCACGTGGCTCACGACGGTGCTGGTGGTGCCCCGCCCTGCCCCCGGCTCAGGCCGGGTCGGCCTGTAATGCCTGGATGCGGCGTTGGTACCAGTCACCACCGAGCGGATCGAACACCGCAGAGCGCTCCATCTGCGCCTCGTACACGTGTACCGAGATCGCCAGCGCTTCGTTGCTGGCGTTGCGCAGGGTGTGGTACTCGTGCGGCGGAATCAGGCTGCCGGCACTGCCGCAGCCCCCGCGCAGCACGGCGTGGCGGCGGAAGCGGCAGCGCTCACCGTTGCGCTCCAGCAGTTCATAGCGGGTGATCTCCAGCTCGCCTGACCACACTCCCTCCACACACCACATGGCATCGTGGTCGTGCAGCGGCGTGCCCTGCCCTGGGCCCCAGCTCATGGCAATCACGCTGTAGCCGTGTTCGCGGCTGTGGTACAGCGGGCGTCGCGCGTAATGATCACTGACCGGACGGTGTACGCACTCGGGCAATTCGATGCGGCTGTCCGCGATGGCTTCCTGCAGCGCCAGCTGCAGGTCGGCGGTGATGCGCTCGGCATCACCGGAGGTCATCGCCGCGTCGACCGCAGCGATCAACCTGTCGCGGCCACGGAACACCGGAAACGGAGAAGTCTGCAGGTCCATGCCCCGACTGTAGCGGAGCCTGGTTAAGGGAATGTTGGCGTTCGCGCGCGTCGCGCCCGCATTCAAGGTGAACACGCGCGGAAGAACGGTTCAGATGGACATCAAGTAGAGCGATCACAATGGAACCTCGCGCAGCAGAAGCGGTCGAACACGACGCGATCCATCTTCGCTGCGACATTCCGCAACTTCGCGCCCCACGGGCGCAAGGCTAGAATTCTCCGACTTACCTGGTTCTATACATGTCAGTGCGAATTATTAGCGATGCCGCGTTGCCGGCATCGAAGGGCAAGGCTGCCACGATCAACGACATCGCACGACTGTCGGGAGTTTCCAAGAAAACGGTTTCAAGAATCATCAACAACTCGCCGCTGGTGCGCAAAGATACCCGCGACAAGGTCGAGGCGTTGATGCGCGAGGTCGGTTACGTGCCCGACCCCCTGGCGCGCGGCCTCGCGTTCCGCCGCTCCTTCCTGATCGGCCTGGTGTATGACGACCCGGGCGCCCAATGCATCGTCGACCTGCAGCACGGCGCGCTGGAAGCGCTGCGCGGCACCGGCTATGAACTGGTCGTGCATCCCTGCGACAGCCAGTCTCCGGACTGCGCGCACGGCGTGCGGCGCTTCGTGCAGCAGCAGAAGCTGCACGGCGTGATCCTGGGCCCGCGTGCCTCCGAGTCGGCCGCATTGACGGAGATGCTCGACGGCATCGAATGCCGCTACGTCCGCATCAACGCGCATGTGTCGGATGACGAGGCACAGGCCGTGGTCACCCATGATCGCGACGGTGCAGCCGCGGCAGCGGGCTACCTGCTCTCGCTCGGCCACCGCGACATCGCGGTGATTGCCGGTCCGGGTGACCGCCGTACCGCACGCGAGCGCACCCATGGCTTCCTCGACCGGCTGGCGCAGGTGGGCCTGACGCTGCCGGGTGAACGCGTGCTGGAAGCGGGCGATACGTTCGAGTCGGGCGTGCATGCCGCCGAACGGCTGCTGATGGGCGGACAACGGCCCAGTGCGATCTTTGCCGGCAACGACGAAATGGCTGCCGGCGTGTACCAGGTGGCGTTGCGTGCGGGCATCGCGGTGCCGCAGCAGTTGTCGATCGTCAGCTACGACGACAGCCCGCTGGCGTCGCGGCTGTGGCCACCGCTGACCTCGGTGCGCCGCCATGTGTCCGATATCGGGCGCTTGGCGGCGGCGATGCTGGTGCAGGCCGACGTGCCGGATGCGCCGACCGCAACCAGCGTGCATCCGCAGCTGATGGTGCGCGGTTCCTGCCGGGCCGTGGACGCCTGATCGCCCTGCCCTCGCCTGCACTGCCGTGACGGTGCAGGCAGGCAGCAACGAAAACGGCGCATCCAGGTGCGCCGTTTTCAGTGCGAAGCGGTGTGTGCCGTTCGCCTACACATCGCCGCCGTCGGCCCAGCCTTCGCCGGTGCCCTTCTGGAACACGCGGTCATCGCCCTGCACATCGCCCGCCGGCAGATGCGCCTGATCAGACAGCGCCGCGTAGATCGGGGTGAAGTCCGGCGAGGTCGCCTGCATCAGCTGTTCGAAACTGTCGATGACGAAGTAGGTCTTCTGGAAGGTGTCGATGCGGTACTTGGTACGCATGATCCGCTGCAGGTCGAAGCCGATGCGGTTGGGCGCGGCCGATTCCAGCGAGTACAGCGATTCGCCCTTCGACGACACGATGCCGGCGCCGTAGATGCGCAGGCCGTCGGGCGTATCGATCAGGCCGAACTCCACCGTGTACCAGTACAGGCGGGTCAGGTTCTGCAGTGCATCCGGGCCGATCGCGTGGGCTTTGACGCCGCCACGGCCGTACGCCTCCATGTAGTCGGCGAACACCGGGTTCATCAGCAGCGGCACATGGCCGAACAGATCGTGGAACAGGTCCGGTTCGGCGATGTAATCGATCTGGTCCGGGCGACGGATCCACCAGGTCACCGGGAAACGACGGTTTGCCAGGTGGTCGAAGAAATCCAGTTCCGGCAACAGGCCTTCCACACCCACCAGCGTCCAGCCGGTGGCGGCGCCGAGCACTTCATTGAGTTGATCGAAGCGCGGAATCATGTGCGCGCTCATGCCCATTTCGTCCTGCGCATCCAGGAATTCCTGGCAGGCACGGCCGACCAGCAGCTCGCGCTGGCGCTGGTACAGCGTGCTCCAGGTGGCGTGGTCGTCGGCGCTGTAGGTGTCCCACGGCTGCTCGACGAGCGCGGTGGTATACACCGGCACGTAGCCCTTGTCGGTCTGCTGGTGTTCGACGCGGCGGGGCTGGGCGAGGTCCATGGGGCACTCCTTGACGGGATACCCACGATGCTAGGGCAGGGCGCGCGCAACAGGGTTGCAAAAGTTGCGCCGATTGGCCTTGTTGGCGCAATATCCTTGCGTACTCACCATGTTGCGGGGCAACAATGGCCGGAGAAGTCCAGTTCGATCGCACGGATATACGTCTGCTGGCTGAAATCCAGCGGGATGGGCGCGCCACCAACGCCGAGCTGGCGACACGGGTGAATCTCTCGCCCTCGGCCTGCCTGCGGCGCCTGCAGCGGCTGGAAAGCGAGGGCGTGATCGTCGGCTATGGCGCGCGGCTGGAACCGCGCCAGCTGCGCCTGGGCCTTCAGGCCTTCGTGCGCGTGCAGCTGGAAAAGCACGACCAGGCCGCCATAGGCCACTTCGTCGACAGCGTGCAGGGCTGGGATGAAGTGGTGGCCTGCCATGCACTGACCGGCGACATGGACTACCTGCTGCACGTCTACGTGCGCGACCTGGAGCACTTCTCGCACTTCCTGCTGGACCGGCTGCTCAATGCCGGCGGCGTGGCCGATGCCAATTCCAGCTTCGTGCTGCGCACGGTGAAGGGCTTCCAGGCATTGCCGCTGTCGCAGCTGGAATGAACGCGCCGCTGCGATTTGACGGCGCCGGGCGGGTAGCCGAGCATCTCCGCCCTGCGCGCGTCGCAGCGTTCCTTTCCGGTTCCACGCATGCCCGAACTCCAGCACCCGGTGCTTACCACCACGTTCCTGCCGCTGCAGCGCAAGTCGCTGGCGCGCTACGTTGCCCATGGCACGCCACCGCAGACCGCAGTGGAGCAGGCCGGCCTGATGGCCGCGCAGCTGTGCCGGACGCGCCTGCATCCGGCGGCCGAGATCGAGCGCCTGCTGCATGATGCCTGCGCGTTGTTTGCCGGCAACGAAGGCGCGGCTGCACAGCTGGCCGGGCCCGGTGGCGGTGGCCAACCGGAACTGGATGCCTGGCTGAGCGCATTGGCCGGCCACGGCGTGCTGCTGGCACCGGCGGAGATCCTGCAGGACGTCATCGCGCAGTCGCCACGGGAGTACCCGGGTCTGGCCCTGCAGCAGGCCTGCCAGGAAACCCTGGTCGAACATGAGATCCGCTTTCCCGCCACCTTTTCCAGTGACGACGACGAGGCCACGCTGGATGACGTCGCCGCCGCGGATGCGCGGTCGGTCGAGCACCATGGCCTGTACACCTCCGAGCAGGCCCGCGTGCTGCGCGCCATCGCCGCGAATCCCGATGAGCTGATCGACCTCGATGGCTATGCCGGCACCGGCAAGGGCCACCTGGTGCTGGCGCTGATGGAGGCGCGGCCGGGCCGCTACACCTACGTGGCGCCCTCGCGTGGGCAGGTGGAAGCCTTCCGCGCCCGCGTGCCGGCCAGCACTGCGGTGCGCCTGCTGACCCAGATCGAGTTCGCCAACCGCTTGGCCCAGCACGCCGCGCGCAGCGGCCAGACCGGTGGCTTCGTTGCCAGCTACCGGCGCAGCACCCGTACGCCGCGCGAGATTGCCGGCCGCATCGGCCTGCAGGGCATCGGTGGGCGCAGCCCGGAGCAGGTGCTGCTGACCGCGTTCGAGGCCATCAACCGTTGGTGCGCGTCGTCGGCAACGGGCTTGGCGTTCCAGCATTTCGACCGTTCGGTGCCCGCTGCGATGCTCGATGTGTCGCCGTACATGGCTGCCGCCGAGCACGTCTGGCGCTGCATGTTCGACGCCGAGCTGCAGCGGGGCACGCTGCTGAGTCTCAGCCCGGCGCACATCGGCAAGTGGCTGGCGCTGCGCGGCGTCACCCCCCCGCAGGACATGGGCGTGCTGCTGGTGGACGAGGCGCACGACCTGAGCCCATCGTGGAAGCAGGTGCTGGCCACGCATGCGCCGGGCGTGGTCAGCCTGGGTGACCCACACCAGTGCCTGACCGGTACGGTGCCGCGCTGGGCCGCGTCGAAGGTGCTGGAAATGCACCAGTCGGTGCGCCAGGGCAACCAGGTCGAGGGCCTGGTCAACCAGACCCTGGCACTGGATGGACTGGGCCAGGACAGTGGGCCGTTCGTCGGTGCCACCGACCGCGCCACCGGTGTGCTGCATTACCGCGACTGGGCGCAGGTGCCGAGCGAGGGCCTGCGCATCCATGGCAGCGTCGCCGATCTGGCCCTGGACGCGGCACAGCTGCACGCACTCGGGCTGCGGCCCTACCTGCATCCGGCATCGCTGCGCGCGCTGCGCAGCGTGCTGCAGCGGCCGCTGGATGCGTGGCGCCGGCGCCGCGACAGTGCATCGGACCAGGAATGGGAGCGCTTCCTGGCCACGCAGGCCGACGAAGGGCAGGGCGCGCTGGTCGAACTGTTTGCGTCTGCCGATCGGGTGCAGTCACTGCTGCTGGCGCTTGATGACCAGGACACGCCCGCTGAAGGGCGGGTGGCGCTGTGCCTGGCCGAACACGCGAAGAACCTGCAGTTCGACGTGGTCTCGCTGTCGCCCGGTTGCTTCAGTGCGGGGCAGGGCGGGCGCATCTGGCACAACCCGGTGCGCGCGGTCTATCTGGCGCTGACCCGTGCGCGACGCCAGCTGCACGTACCGGGCGATGGCGTGGAACAGCTGCAGCACACGGCGACACTGCAGGAGCAGGCCCGCCAGATGCGCAGGCGCGAGCGGCAGCAGGCCAGCGGTTACCGGCCCGCGCGCTAGCACGCGCGTCGCTGTCTGGCAGCGACACGCTGGCTCAGGTCAGCACTTGTCCTTGCGGCCCATCAGCTTGCCCAGGCGCGAGGCTTCCTCGCACTTCGGCGCGGCCACCGGTGCCGGTGCGGCCGCCGCGGCACGTGCGCGCTGCAGCTGCTGGATCTTCGCGCGGATCTGCGGCATGGCTGCCATCGCGGCCTTTTCGCCTTCCAGGATGGCGGTGCCACGCTGGCTGAAATCGGCGGCGCCGATGTCCAGCACCTTCGGGCGGATGACGATGTCGGCGCGCGCCAGTTCCTGCTCGCCCAGGCGCTGGCCCATGATCGAGATGGACTGGTTGACGATGCCCAGCATGTCGGTCGGCGCCTTGCCGCTGGCCTTGCTGGAGATGTCCACGGCGATCACGAAGTCGGCGCCGAGCTGGCGCGCGGCATCCACCGGCACCGGGCTGACCACGCCGCCATCGATGTAGTTGCGGCCGCCGATCTTCACCGGTTCGAACACACCGGGAATGCTGCTGGACGCGCGCACCGCCTGGCCGACGTTGCCGCGCACGAAGATCGAGCGCTCGCCGGTTTCGAGCTGGGTGGCGACGGCGGCGAACGGCTTCTTCAGGCGCTCGGCAGGACGGTTGGCAACCTGCTCGTTGACGTAGTCCTGCAGCTTCTGGCCCTGCACCAGGCCGCCGGAGAACAGGCGCACGTCGCGGATGCTGGCTTCGTCCAGTGCCACCGCCTTGCTCTGCATCTGGAACGCGTCCATGCCGCTGGCGTACAGCGCACCGACCACGCTGCCGGCGCTGGTGCCGGACACCACGGCCGGTTCGAAGCCGTTGGCCTCCAGCATCTTGATCACGCCGATGTGCGCGAAGCCCTTGGCTGCGCCGCCACCGAGGGCGATGCCGATCTTCACCGGCTTGGCCTGCGGCACCACGGTCGGCGCCGGCGGCGGTGTGGGGCGGACCGGGTCGCCACCGCAGCCGGCCAGCAGGCCGATCAGGGCGACGGACAGCAGCATGCGGGGGCGGAACAGGCTCATCGGCAGTGCGCTCGCGGCGCCGGATTCAGGAAAGGGCGCCAGCATACCGAAGCCGTGGCGGGGCGGGCAGGGTAGGAAACATCGCCCATTCATAAAGGTAGTGCCGGCCGCTGGCCGGCAATCATTGGGAACCTGGCAACGGTTCATGAGGCTGCCGGCCAGCGGCCGGCACGACCGGGGGCGGTCAGAACCGGTTGTCGCCGTCCAGCATCCGGCCCAGGCCGCCCAGCACCGAGCCTTCGCCGCGGTTCTGGCCACCGCCCTGCGGCGCGGCCATCCACATGCGGCCGGCCAGACGCGAGAACGGCAGCGACTGCAGCCAGACCTTGCCCGGGCCAGTCAGCGTGGCCAGGAACACGCCTTCGCCACCGAACAGCATGCTCTTGATGCCGGCCACCCGGCGCACATCCATGTCTACGGTCGGGTGGTAGGCCACCACGCAGCCGGTATCCACGTCCAGCCGCTCGCCGGCCGCCAGCTCGCGCTCCACCACGCAACCGCCGGCATGAATGAACACCCAGCCGTCGCCTTCCAGCTTCTGCATGATGAAACCTTCGCCGCCGAACAGGCCGGTCATGATCTTGCGCTGGAACTGCACGCCGATCTGCACGCCGCGCGCGCCGGCCAGGAAGCTGTCCTTCTGGCAGATCAGGCGGCCGCCATGCTGGTCCAGCTTCATTGCCAGCACGGTGCCGGGGTAGGGCGCGGCGAAGGCGACCTTGCCCTTGCCGTGGCCGCTCTGGGTGTAGACGGTGGCGAACAGGCTCTCGCCGGTCAGCACGCGCTTGCCGGCGGCCATCACCTTGCCCATGAAGCCGCCGCCCTGGTCGCCGTTGGCGGCGCCGAACACCGTGTCCATCTGCACGGTGGCATCCTTGAACATCAATGCGCCGGCCTCGGCAATGGCGCTCTCGCCGGGATCAAGCTCGATCTCCACGAACTGCATTTCATGGCCGACGATGCGGAACTCGATGTCGTCGGCGCGGCCGCTGGCCGCGGCGGGGACCGGCGGCGGGGTGTTCGGCATGCCCGGGGCCGCGGACTGCAGTTCGGGCACCTCGGCAATCGAGGTCCACCCGCTCATGCCCTGGCACCAGGCCAGGGCGCGCGGGTTGGCCTGCGCATAACGGCGCGCGGCCTCGTCATCAAGCGGGCCGATACGCTCGGCCTGGGCGGAGGCATGGAAGTACCACTGGGTCATCGCGGCGGCTCTGCAGGGCTGGAAAACCCCGAGTCTAGCGAGGGCGCGGGGGCCGGGGCGACGCGGCCATGAACGGCAGGCATTTGCGGGGCAGGTGCTGTATTGCAACAATTATCTGGTAGCGCCGTTTTACCACCCCTCCAAACACAGCCTACCGCCATGTCTCCGACCCGCACTTCCCGTGGCCGCCTTCCGGTCGCGCGCCCCCTCGTTGCCGCTCTTTCCGCCCTGTTGCCGCTGGTAGCAGCCGCCCAGGAAACTCCCGCTGCCAAGGATCCGGTTGCCCTTGATGCCCTGCAGGTGACCGCGCAGCGCCGCGTCGAGAACGCCAAGGACGTGCCGGTCGCGATCAGCGCGATCCAGGGCGAGAAGCTCGATGTGCTGGGTTCGGCGGGCGATGACATCCGCTTCCTGGCCGCGCGCGTGCCCAGCCTCAACATCGAGTCGTCCTACGGCCGTGCCTTCCCGCGCTTCTACATCCGTGGCCTGGGCAACACCGACTTCGACCTCAATGCGTCGCAGCCGGTGTCGCTGGTGTACGACGACGTGGTGCAGGAAAGCCCGCTGCTGAAGGGCTTCCCGCTGTTCGACCTGGCCAATGTGGAAGTGCTGCGTGGCCCGCAGGGCACGCTGTTCGGCCGCAACACCCCGGCCGGCGTGGTCAAGTTCGATTCGGCGCGCCCGTCGCAGGATGCCGACGGCTACGTGCGCGTGGGCTATGGCAGCTACAACAGCTGGAACGTGCAGGGCGCCTATGGCGGCCCGCTGACCGACCGCTGGTCGGCACGCGTCTCGGCCATCTACCAGCGCCGTGACGACTGGGTCGACAACACCCGCGCCGGTGCGCCCAACAGCGGTTTCGAAGGTTATGACGAAGCCGCCGGCCGCGTGCAGTTCCTGTACGAAGGCGACGACTTCGAAGCGCTGTTCAACCTGCACAAGCGCAAGCTCAACGGTACCGCGCGCCTGTTCCGCGCCAACATCATCCAGAAGGGTGGCAACGGCCTGGTCGAGAACTTCGATCGCGACAAGGTTGCCAACGATGGCGTCAACTTCTCCGACCTGGAGACCTGGGGCGGCAGTGCGCGCCTGCAGTGGAACCTCGGTTCGGTGACCCTGCACTCGATCACCGGTTATGAAACCGCCGAATCGCTCAATCGTGGTGACATCGACGGTGGCTACGGCGACGCATCGCTGGGCGCTGGCAACTATGGGCCGGGCTTCATCCCGTTCTCGTCGGAGTCGGCCGACGGCCTGCCGCACCATCGCCAGTGGACGCAGGAGTTCCGCGTCGAATCCAACGAATGGGGCCGCTTCGACTGGCAGGCCGGCGTCTTCTATTTCGACGAAGACGTGACCATCAACAACTTCAACTACAACTCGTTGAAGCCGGGCAACCCGCAGACCGGCCATGTGGTGCAGAACCAGCGCAACAAGGCATGGGCGGTGTTCGCCTCGGGTGACTTCGATGTCACCGACCGCTTCAAGCTGCGCGCCGGCGTGCGCTACACCCAGGACAAGAAGGACTTCAACGCCAGCGTGCTGCAGGCCGTCCTTCCGTTCGGCACCCCGGTCAGTGGCCCGTACCTGGCCAACACCGACGTCAACGACGTCAGCTGGGATGTCAGCGGCGTGTACAAGCTGACCGACAACGTGAATGCCTACGCCCGCGTGGCCAAGGGCTTCCGTGCGCCGTCGATCCAGGGCCGCCTGGCCTTCGCGCCGGGCCTGTCGCAGGCCGATTCGGAGAAGGTGATCTCGTACGAAGCCGGCATCAAGGCCGACCTGTTCGAGCGCCGCGCGCGCCTGGGCCTGAGCGTGTTCCGCTACAACGTTGACGGCCAGCAGTTGATCGCGGTGGGCGGCACCAACAACACCGCCACCCTGCTCAACGCTGACAAGACCATTGGCCAGGGCGTGGAGCTGGACCTGGAAGCCTATCTGGCTGACAACGTGCTGCTGACCTTCGGCAGCAGCTACAACGACACCGAGATCAAGGACAAGGATCTGGCGGTAGCGATCTGCGGCGGTGGCTGCACCATCAACGACCCGACCACCGTCATCAACGGTGGCACCTATGCGCTGGTGAACGGCAACCCGCTGCCGCAGGCGCCGAAGTGGATCCACAACGCGACCCTGCGCGTCGGCTTCCCGCTCAGCGATGGCAGCGAGCTGTATGCCTACACCGACTGGGCCTACCGCAGCGCGGTGAACTTCTTCATCTACGATTCGCCGGAATTCCGCGGCCGTAGTTCGCTGGAAGGCGGCCTGCGCCTGGGCTACAACTGGGATTACGGCCAGTACGATGTGGCGGTGTTCGGCCGCAACCTGACCAACCAGACCCGCGTGGTCGGCGCGATCGACTTCAACAACCTGACCGGCTTCCTCAACGAGCCGCGTACCTGGGGCGTGGAGTTCACCGCGAAGTTCTGATGCGGTGGCTGCGTTGATGCAATGAAGAAGGGCCGGCGCAATGCCGGCCCTTCTGCTTTACACCCATCGGTAGTGCCGGCCGCTGGCCGGCAACAATTGAACCGTCAGGCGCTTACAGCGCGCTCTGCGGGCGCACCTTCAGCACCGCTTCCTCGGCCGCGCAGTCGCGGCTGGAGTGCAGGCCGGCCTTGCGCGCGGCAGCGATCTCCTTGCGTGCGGCCAGCAGGTCCTTGTTGAACGCGGCGTTGTCATGCAGGCGGGCCACGGCGGCGGCGCCCATGAAGCGGCCTTCGAGGATGTCGCTCTGCCAGTGCACGTTGCACACCAGGCGGCTCTCGCCGTAGTTGCGGCCGCGCGCCTGGATGGCATCGGCGCGATCCGGTGCGATCTCCGACAGGATAAGGGCCCAGGCCCAGCCGATCGAGGTGTGGCCGGACGGGTACGAGCCGTTCTTGCGCAGGCCTTCTTCGTCCTTCGGCGAGCAGGTCGGTTCACCATTGACCATGAACGGGCGTGGGCGCTGGTAGTGGTTCTTGGCGGCCTTGGTGGCGGCGCTGGCGTCGATCCGGCTGCGCTCCAGCAGGCGGTACAGCGCCGGGGTCTTCACCGCATCGACGTCGATGTCGGCGGCGCAGGAGAAGTGGTTGGCGCCTTCGGGGAAGCCGAGTTCCGCATCGACACCGGCCTGGGCGAAGCGCGGGCTGCCACGCAGCGCGCGGGCTTCACGGCTGACCTGTTCGTCGAGGGCGAGGGCGGCCGAACCGGCCACCGGCGGTGCTGGCACCAGGTCGAGGCTGGCCGGTACCGCGCTCTTGTCCAGATAGCCCACCGCCTTGGTGGTGATGTTGGCTTCGACGGCGGTCGGCTTGGCGGCGGTGGCGGCACAACCGGCCAGGGCCGCGATGACGGCAAGGCCGAGCAGCGGGCGGGCAGGGTGGGAAATCAGCGACATGGACAGGCTCCGGAGGAAAAACATCGCGCCATGATCGCAGCCCGTATACGACACCGCAGTGGCCATCGGTCATACGGCCAGACCCGGCATGGTCATCCCGGCGATATGAAAAGCGTCATCGAGTGACGTCAGTCTCCTGAATCCGGGCGCAGCGCACGGACTTTCACGCGGCCTCGCCGCGAGCATCGGCACAACGGCAAGCACCAGGGGCCGTCCAGTTCCAGCCGGGTCGGGGGGATCCGTTGACAGAGGGAGAGAAGCGATGCGCAGCACCGCAACAGGAAGTACCGTCCTGGCCCTGCTCCTCGGGCTGGCAACCGCGCCGGCACAGGCGGCCGACGTGGTCGGTGTGGCCTTTGTGCATGGCACCGGCGCACAGACCAACGCCACCCAGGACTACTGGCAGCCGGCGATCATCGACACCGTGCGCCAGGGCCTGCCGAACAGCAGCAACTACGTCGTCATCAACTGTGACTTCACCCAGTACATGTGGAAGCCGGAAGCGGCCGGCTGCCTGGCCAATCAGCTGACCGGCTTCATCGACAGCCGTGGCATCACCCAGCTGGTGGTGATCACCCACTCCAACGGCGGCAACGTGATGCGCTGGATCCTGTCCAACCCGACCTATGACAGCCGCTATCCGAAGATCATCCGCACGGTGCGCAAGGTCAACGCGCTGGCACCGTCTTCGGCCGGCACGCCGTTGGCCGATGCGGTGCTCAACGGCAACACCTTTGAAACCTCGCTGGGCTGGCTGCTGGGCTACAAGAACGACGCCGTGCGCCAGCAGCAGGTGGCGAGCATGGCCACCTACAACGCGCAGAACCTGTACGGCACCGCTGGTCGCCCGGCGCTGCCCAAACCGTTCCGTGCGGTGGTGGGCAGCGATGTGGAATCGGCGGTGTGGGACAGCAACAGTTACTGCGGTGGCTATGCCGCCAACGTCGGCCTGGAGTTCACCCAGAACTGGCTGTCGTCCTGCTCCGATGGCTTCCTGGAGTGCAGCAGCCAGAAGGCCGCCGGCACCACCTGGTTCACCGACAAGGCGCGTACCCAGGGTGCAGAACCGCTCAGCCACAACCAGAGCCGCCGCGAGTGCTTCGGCCTCGGCACCCTGCTGCGCAACGACCTGACCCAGTGAGGGAGACGACCATGACGATTCAATCCACCCTGCTGGCCGGCGCCACCCTGGCAGTGCTGTCCCTTTCCGTAGCGCAGGCCGCGCAGCCGCTGCAGGCCGCCCGTGCGGGCGATCAGGTGCCTACCGCCCTGGTAGCCGCGCCGCTTCCCGCCGATGAGAGCGAACACGCGCCACTGGCCTTTGCCTGGGCGCTGGACCCCGCACAACCGCTGCAGGCGGCCACGCCGTATGCCTCGGTCAGCCGCAGCTACTGGCAGCAGGTTGATGGCACGCAGCTGCAACGCGGCCTGGACCTGCCACTGACGGCGCCGGATGCGGTGATCCAGCTGAGCCCGGCCGACGGTGCCCGCGCGCTGCCGGCCAACACGCTACAGGTGCGCGACCCGGCCGGCCGCAGCAGCGTGGCGCGCAGTGTCGATGCGCGCGCGCTGCAGGACGCCGGCATGCCGGTCAGCGATGGCAGCAGCATGCTGCGTACCGGCGCGACCAGTGCCGTCGGTGCCTACACGCTGCAGAGCGCGCAGGCCCAGGGCCGCTACGTGGTGCAGGTGCTGGAGCCGAACAGCCCGCTGCGGCTGGAAGTGCAGGCCAACCAGGCGCAGGTGCTGGCCGGTGGCAACGTGCAGCTGCAGGCACGCCTGCTGGAAGACGGCGCCACCACCGCGCAGCTGGCATCGCGCCGTGGCGGCCTCGGCGGAGAAGCCCTACTGGTCGCGCCGGATGGCCGCAGCTGGCCGCAGCGGTTGCTGCGCACCACCGATGGCAGCCTGCGCGCGCAGGTGCGGATCCCCGCCGATGTCGGCAGCGTGCAGGGTCTATGGGAATTGCAGGTGTTCGCCCAGGCCGACGGTGTGCTGCGCGATGGCAAGGTCGCCTTTGCGGTGGCACGGCCGACTGCCCGCTTCAGTGGACAGGCCGCGCCGGACCCGGCCAGTCGTCAGGTGGCACTGCCGCTGCAGGTGGCCGCGGCCGGACGCTATGAGGCGCGGGGCACGCTGTATGCCACCGCCCGCGATGGCCAGTTGAAGCCGGTCGCACAGGCACATGCGGCCGCGTGGTTCGATGGCCCGGGCGCAGGCCAGCTGGTGCTGCCGTTCGACCAGGCGGCGTTGCCGGCCGGATTCGGTGCGCCGTACGAGCTGCGCGACCTGCAGCTGCAGGACCAGAGCCGGATGGCACCGATCGAGTCGCGCGCACTGGCGTTGCGGTTCTGAGCAAAGCGGTGGCGGGCCGGAACATCCGGCCCGCTGCCCCGCCTTCTGTAGAGCCGAGCCATGCTCGGCTGCTTCTGCTCGCGGCGAACGGCAGTCGAGCATGGCTCGACTCTACAGACGGTTACGGAGAGCGATGCATCTGTCTATCCCGCGTACGCGGTCAGTCGGCCTTCCTGCTCGACCACCGTGATCGCGCCGCCGAACACCGCCGACAGCGGTTCATTGCGCAGCAGTTCGGCACGGGTGCCATCGGCCAGTACGCGGCCGTCGCGCAGCAGCACCACCCGCTCGATCTCGGGAATGATCTCTTCGATGTGGTGGGTCACCAGCACCAGAGTGATGCCCTGCTGCGCCAGTACCCGCATGGTCGCCACCAGCTGCTCGCGGGCGACCAGATCCAAGCCGGTGGAGGGCTCATCCAGCAGCAGTGCCTGCGGCCGGTTGACCAGCGCGCGGGCGATCAGCACGCGGCGGGTCTCGCCGGCCGACAGCTCGGCGTAGGCGCGCTCACGCAGCGACAGCGCGCCGGTCATCGCCAGTGTCTCGCCGACGCGTGCACGCATGTCGGCGGTCACCTCGCGGAAGGCCGGCACCACGTAGCTGGCGAAGAAGCCGGACAGCACCGCCTGTTCCACGGTCAGCCCCGGCATGTCGGCCAGGTTGCTGCTGAGGTCGCCGGTGACGATGCCCAGCTGCGAGCGCAGGCGATCCACCTGCCAGCGGTTCTGGCCCAGCACCTTCACCGCCACCGCGCCGTCGCCCTGGGCCAGCGGGTACAGCTCGCGGGTGATCAGCTTGATGAAGGTCGACTTGCCACAGCCGTTGGGGCCGAGCAGGGCGGTGTGCTGGCCCTGCGCGATGCGCAGGCTGAGCCCGTGCAGCACCTTCACCTGGCCGCGCACCACGGTGGCGCGGTCCAGTTCGATCAACGGCGGCAGTTCCCCGGCGGACGGGGCAACGGTAACGGCGCAGGCGCGCGGATCAAGGCTCGACAACTCAGCTCCCCAACTGTGAACGGTGCCACGGAAGGCAGTGGAAATCACCGCCGCAGGGATGCAGTTTGCAACGCAAGCGCCCATGATGTCTGCCATCCCCGCGTCGATCCGGAGAGCCGTCATGCCAGATGCCCTGATGTCCCTGTTGACCGGTGGTGTGCTCGGCCTGGGCTGGTGGGCCATGCTGGTCGTGCTGCTGGTCTTCACCCAGATCACCATCTTCTCGGTGACGCTGTACCTGCACCGCAGCCAGGCTCATCGCGGGGTCGATTTCCACCCGGCGCTGGCCCATGTGTTCCGCTTCTGGCTGTGGCTGACCACCTCGATGATTACCCGCGAGTGGGTGGCCATCCACCGCAAGCACCATGCGAAGGTGGAAACCGAGGACGACCCGCACAGCCCGGTCACCCGTGGCATCGGCAAGGTGTTCTGGCACGGCGTGGAGCTGTACCGCGAAGCCCGCGGCCAGCGCGCGGACATCGAGCAGTACGGGCGCGGCACCCCGGATGATGCGATCGAGCGCCGCCTGTATACCCCGCATGCCACGTTGGGGCCGGTGCTGTTGTTCGCGATCAATACCGTGTTGTTTGGCCTGCCGGGCGTGGCCCTGTGGGCGATCCAGATGGCATGGATCCCGTTCTGGGCGGCAGGCGTGGTCAACGGCCTAGGCCACTGGTGGGGCTACCGCAACTACGAATCGGCCGATACCTCCACCAACCTTACGCCGTGGGGCGTCTGGATTGGTGGCGAGGAGCTGCACAACAATCACCACGCCTTCCCCAGCTCGGCGCGCTTCGCGATGCGGCGCTGGGAGTTCGATATCGGCTGGAGTGCGATCCGCCTGCTGCAGGCGCTGCGCCTGGCCAGGGTGCTGCGGGTGGCGCCGGCCATGGACGTGCGCCCGAACATTGCCGTGCCCGATGCCGAAACCCTGAAGGCGCTGCTGTCGCACCGCTTCCAGGCGATGACCGATTACCAGCGCAATGTGTTCATGCCGGCCCTGCGCGAGGAAGCCGTGCAGGCCGGGGCCAAGCTGCGCCGCCTGCTGCCACGCCGGCTGCGCCGTGGCCTGGTCAACGATGGCCGCTGGCTGAAGCCGGACAGTCGTGCCCAGCTCAGCGAATGGGTGGCACAGCGCCCGCGCATCCGCACCCTGGTCGAGTACCGCGCGCGGCTGGCGGCGCTGCTCGAGGCCCGCGGCCACGATGCCGCCGAGCGCCTGCATCAGTTGCAGGCGTGGTGCCGTGAGGCCGAGGAAAGCGGGATCGCCGCGCTGCAGGCCTATGCCGCACGGTTGAAGGGCTACAGCCTGGTGGGCGCGTGAGGACTGGGTATGGGCTTGCGTTGACGATGCTGCTGCCGGGCGCGGCGCTGGCCCAGGTCACCGACACCACCAGCTACCTGCAGCGGATGGACAACGATGGCGACGGCCGGGTGAGTGAATCCGAATACGTGCAGTGGATGCTGTATGCCTTCGACCGCATGGACCGCAATGGCGATGGCGTGCTGAGCGCAGACGAGCTGCCCGGCGGCAAGGGCAGGGCGATCAGCCGCGAGCAGCAGCGGCAGGTGATCGTGCAGCGTTTCCACAAGCAGGATGCCAACGGTGATGGCGTCCTGGATGCCCGTGAACTGGCGGCACCGCCACGCTGAGCGGGCGTAGAATCGGTTCATGCCTGAACTGCCCGAAGTCGAAACCACCCGCCGCGGCCTGGCGCCGCACCTGCAGGGCCGCCGCGTGCATGGCGTGATCCTGCGCCGCGCCGACCTGCGCTGGCCGATTCCGCCGGAAGTGGCCGAGCTGCTGCCGGGGCAGCGCATCGAGGAGATCCGCCGTCGCGCCAAGTACCTGCTGCTGGATACCGCCATCGGCAGCGCGGTGCTGCACCTGGGCATGTCCGGCAGCCTGCGTGTGCTGCCCGGTGATACGCCGGTACGCGCCCACGACCACGTCGACATCAGCCTGGACAACGGCCGCCTGCTGCGCTTCAACGACCCGCGCCGCTTCGGCAGCCTGCTCTGGCAGCCCGCCGGTGAGATCCATCCGCTGCTGCAGGGGCTGGGCCCGGAGCCGCTGGACGACGCGTTCGACGGCGACTACCTGTTCGCCCGCAGCCGTGGCCGCAGCGCGCCGGTGAAGACCTTCCTGATGGACCAGGCGGTGGTGGTGGGCGTGGGCAACATCTACGCCGCCGAGAGCCTGTTCAAGGCCGGCATCAGCCCGCTGCGCGAGGCCGGCAAGATCTCGCGCGGGCGCTATCAGCGGCTGGCCGACGCGGTGAAGGAAATCCTCGGCTACGCCATCACCCGTGGCGGCACCACGCTGCGCGATTTCATCAGCCCTGACGGCGCACCGGGCTATTTCGAACAGGAACTGCTGGTGTACGGCCGCGACGGGCTGCCCTGCCCGAACTGTGGTCGCGCGCTGAAGCACGCCACCATCGGCCAGCGCGCCAGCGTCTGGTGCAGCCATTGCCAGCGCTGAGCCGGGCGGCCAGCGGCAGCTGAACGGGCAGGGTACGTCTCCGCTGCCCGTTAACGTTTGTCTGCCTATGATGGCCGACCTTCCCTCTGTGCCTGACGCGCCTGCATGCAACGACGCGACTTCATCCGCAATGCCTCCCTCGCCCTGGCTGCATTCGGCCTGCCGTCCCTGCCCGCGTGCGCGGCCAGCAAGAGCGGCCAGATGGGCCTGCGCCGCCTCGGCCAGCCGCAGCCGTTCGACTTCGCCACCCTGAAGGGCCAGGCGCGCGCGCTGGCACAGGCACCCTACAAGAGCCACAAGCGGGTGCTGCCGGGCCGCCTGGAAGGCCTGGACTGGGACCAGTACCAGTCGATCGGCTACCGCCAGGACCATGCGCTGTGGGCTGACCAGCCGGGCAAGTTCCAGGCCAAGTTCTTCCACCTGGGCCTGTACTTCCACTCGCCAGTGCGCATGTTCGACGTGGTCGACGGCAAGGCGCAGGAGCTGGCCTATGACGGCGCGGCGTTCAACTACGGCAAGAGCGGCATCAAGGACGGCGAGCTGCCGGCCGATCTGGGCTTCGCCGGCTTCCGCCTGAACACCCGCAAGGACACCGACCGCGACTTCGCCGCCTTCCTCGGCGCCAGCTACTTCCGCGCGGTCGGCAAGGAAGGCCAGTACGGCCAGTCCGCGCGCGGCCTGGCGATCGACACCGGCATGGGCAAGCCGGAGGAATTCCCGGACTTCATCGCCTACTACCTGGAGCAGCCGTCGGCCGATTCGGAGACGATCGTGGTCTACGGCCTGCTGGATTCGCCCAGCGTGGCCGGTGCCTACCGCTTCGCCATCACCAATGGTGATGTGCTGCTGATGGACATCGACAGCGCGCTGTACCCGCGCAAGGCGATCGAGCGGCTGGGCATCGCCCCGTGCACCAGCATGTACCAGGTGGGCGAGAACGACCGCCGCATGGCATGGGACTGGCGCCCGGAGATCCACGACACCGACGGCCTGTCGCTGTGGACCGGTGCCGGCGAATGGATCTGGCGACCGCTGCTGAATCCGCGCAACCTGCGCTTCAACATGTTCGTCGACCGCAACCCGCGTGGTTTCGGCCTGCTGCAGCGCGACCGCAACTTCGACCACTACCAGGACGACGGCGTGTTCTACGAGAAGCGCCCCTGCCTGTGGGTGGAGCCGAAGGGCGAATGGGGCGAGGGCTCGGTGCAGCTGGTGGAGATTCCCACCGTGGACGAGACCTTCGACAACATCGTGGCGTTCTGGAACCCGAAGGAAAAGCCGCAGCCGGGCCAGGAGCTGCTGGTCGGCTACCGCCTGTACTGGGGCGCCGAGCCGCCGGCACGGCCGCCGCTGGCGCACTGCGTGGCCAGCCGCACCGGCCTGGGCGGCGTGGTCGGCAAGAAGCGCGAGTATTTCAGCTGGCGCTTCGCGGTGGACTTCGAAGGCGGCGAACTGGCCAGGCTGATCGACAAGGGTGAGGTCGAGGCCGTGGTGGAAGCCAGCCGTGGCCGGGTCGAGATCGTGTCGGCGCGCCCGCTGCGCGAGATCAACGGCTACCGCGCGATGTTCGACCTGGTGCCGCCGGAAGGCAGCACCGAGCAGATCGACATCCGCCTGTTCCTGCGCAGTGGCGGCAAGACCCTCACCGAGACCTGGCTGTACCAGTACACCCCGCCGCCGGCAGGTGCGCCGGAGCGCACGCTGTACTGAATGGATGCGGCCCGGTGCCGGCTACATGCCGGCACCGTTGTTTCAAGGCTTGCTGTCGGTGGCGTGCGACTGGGTCGGCACACCCACTTCCACCGTGCCCCGGCGGATCTTCATCCAGGTTTCGTCCTGCCAGCGTTCGTACTGCTTCGGGTCCCAGTACTTCGGGTCGTAGAGGCGATCGGCCTTGATGGTGCGGGAGATTCCGCCGTCCATGTACACGATGTCGACGTTGTTGGACATCGAGCCGACGCGGCTGCCGGTCATCTCGCGGCGCCCCTTTCTGAGCACTTCGGCCATGCGTGGGCGCGCGACTTCGTCACCATACTCGGCGCGCAGCGCGCTTGCCTGCGCGCGCGCCGCATCATGCTGCTCCAGCGGCAGCGTGGCCCAGTACTCGTTGCGCAGCTCGACGAACAACGGATAGCCACGTTCGGCCGCCACCTCCATCCAGGCATAGGCCATGACCGGATTGCGCGGCTGCTCTACCCCGTACCAGTACATCTCGCCGAGGTAGCCCTGGGCAGGCTTGTCCGCATACCGCGCGGCCAGCCGGAAGTTGTCCATCGCGCCGTTGACATCGTTGCGACGCAGCGCGTTGACGCCCCATTGCCGGTACATCATGTCCGGGTGGCTGTCCATGAAACCGGCGCCGATCACCGCCGCATCGTCTTCACCTGACGGGCGCTCGGCCGCGGTGGCCAGCAGGGGCAGCAACAGCAGCGGCAGCAGCAGGAGGGCAGAGCGCATGTCGGACGTCCAGTTCGGCAGCAGGGGAGCCGCAGCCTAGGCGCGACAGCGCGTGCTTGTAAACCGCTGGAGGTCATGGCGCACCGGCGCGCCTGCTACAGCGGCAGCGGCGCCTGCGCCGGATCGATCCGCCCTTCGCCGCGGGTGATCTTCTTGAACTCGGCGCGGCTGACCGACACGTAGCGGTCGTTGCCGCCGATCTCCACCTGCGGGCCGTCCTGCACCGCGTGGCCATGCTCGTCCACACGCACCGTCATCGTCGCCTTCTTGCCGCTGTGGCAGATGGTCTTGATCTCCTGCATCTCATCGGCCCAGGCCAGCAGGTACTGGCTGCCCTCGAACAGCTCGCCGCGGAAGTCGGTGCGCAGACCGTAGCACAGCACCGGAATGCGCAGCTGGTCGACCACTTCGCTGAGCTGCCAGACCTGGGCGCGGGTCAGGAACTGCGCCTCGTCCACCAGCACGCAGCCCATCGGGCCGTTGGCTGCCAGATCCAGCTCGACCCAGCGCTGCAGGTCGGTATCGCGGTCGAAGGCCATGCCGTCCGCGCGCAGGCCGATCCGCGAGGCGACCACGCCGGCGCCGGCACGATCGTCCAGGCGCGGGGTCAGGATCGCCACCCGCATGCCGCGCTCGCGGTAGTTGTGGGCGCTCTGCAGCAGGGTGGTGGTCTTGCCGGCGTTCATCGCCGAATAGTAGAAGTAGAGCTTGGCCATCGACGGATTGTACGCCGCAGCCCCGCTTCGCCGAAGCCGTTCAGCAACCCCACCGGCGGCCCGCTGTGGTCGTCACCCGGCCCCGCTACAATCCCCATCCCATGCACGGTCTCAATCCCCCCCAAGCCGCCGCCGTCCTGCACATCGAAGGTCCATTGCTGGTGCTCGCCGGCGCGGGCAGCGGCAAGACGCGTGTGATCGTGGAAAAGATCGCCCACCTGATCGGTTGCGGCCGCTATCCGGCGCGCCGCATCGCGGCGATCACCTTCACCAACAAGTCGGCCAAGGAAATGCGCGAGCGCGTGGCCAAGCGCCTGCGCGAGCAGGACGCCGACGAGGTGACCATCTGCACCTTCCATGCGCTGGGCCTGAAGTTCCTGCAGATCGAGCACGCGGCCGTTGGCCTGAAGCGCGGCTTCTCGATCTTCGATGCCGACGATGCCGCTGCGCAGATCAAGGACCTGATGTACGGAGCCAAGCCTGATGACATCGAGGACATGAAGAACCTGGTGTCGCGCGCGAAGAACGCCGGCCTGTCGCCCGAACAGGCGATGGCCGCCGCGCGCAGCAATCGCGAGAAGGAAGCGGCCAGCGTCTACGAGCGCTACCAGCTGCGCCTGACCGCGTTCAATGCGGTCGACTTCGATGACCTGATCCGTCTGCCGGTGCAGATCCTGGAAGAAAATCCGGAGATCGCGCTGGCCTGGCGCGAGCGCATCGGCTACCTGCTGGTGGACGAATGCCAGGACACCAACGACGCGCAGTACCGGCTGCTCAAGCAGCTGGCCGGTGACAAGGGCAACTTCACCTGCGTGGGTGACGATGACCAGTCGATCTATGCATGGCGCGGCGCCAATCCGGAAAACCTGCAGCAGATGGGGCGCGACTATCCCAAGCTGGAGATCATCAAGCTGGAGCAGAACTACCGCTGCTCCAACCGCGTGCTGCGCGCGGCCAATGCCCTGATCGCCAACAATCCGCACGAGCACCTGAAGAAGCTGTGGAGTGACCAGGCCGACGGCGAACGCATCCGCGTGTGGGAGTGCCGCAACAGCGAACATGAGGCGGAAAAGGTTGCCGCCGAGATCGCCTTCGTGGCGCAGTCGCGCAATGTGCCGTGGAGTGATTTCTGCAT
The DNA here is from genome assembly GCF_059295135.1 of Stenotrophomonas sp. INTA L402-1. Taxonomy (NCBI): domain Bacteria; kingdom Pseudomonadati; phylum Pseudomonadota; class Gammaproteobacteria; order Lysobacterales; family Lysobacteraceae; genus Stenotrophomonas; species Stenotrophomonas sp. INTA L402-1. The sequence continues at coordinate 72,301 of NZ_JCAFWP010000005.1, read as the reverse complement.
CCTGTTCCGCGGCAACTTCCAGTCGCGTCCGCTGGAAAAGGCGATGCAGCTGCTGCGCATTCCCTACCACCTGACCGGCGGCACCATGTTCCTGGAACGCCAGGAAGTGAAGGACACGCTGGCCTGGCTGCGCCTGCTGGTGAACCCGGACGACGACACCGCGTTCATGCGTGCGGTGCAGTCACCCAAGCGCGACGTCGGTGCCGGCACGCTGGCCAAGCTGGCCGAGCTGGCGCAGGAGAAGGACATGCCGATGGCGCAGGCTGCCGAGGCGATCGGTGCCCTGCAGCAACTGCCCCCGCGCGCGGCCAACAGCCTGGCGCGCTTCACCGACATCCTGCGTGACCTGCGTGCACAGACCCAACAGGTCACTTCCGGCGACATGATCCGCAAGGTCGCCAAGGAATCCGGCCTGCTCAGCGAACTGCGCCAGCAGGCCAAGGAAGAGGCGAGTTACCAGCGCCGTGCCAACAACATCGAGGAACTGGCGCAGTGGTTCGAGGGGGGCCCGCGCGGTGCCACTGCCGCCGACCTGGCCGGCCAGCTGGCGCTGCTGTCGCGCAGCGACAAGGACGAGGGCGGCAACCAGGTGCGCATGATGACCATGCATGCTTCCAAGGGCCTGGAATTCCCGTACGTGTTCATCGTCGGCTGCGAGGATGGCGTGCTGCCGCACCAGGTCAGCCTGGACGAAGGCAATCTGCAGGAAGAGCGCCGCCTGCTGTACGTAGGCATCACCCGCGCCAAGATCCAGCTGTGGATGAGTTACAGCAAGCTGACGCGCAAGTTCGGCGAGCACGTGCGGTTGAAGCCGAGCCGGTTCTTCGAGGAGATTCCGGCCGAGGAGATCCAGCGCGATGGTGCGGATCCGGTGGCCGATGCGGTGCGCAAGAAGGAACGGGCGAGTGCGGGGTTGGCGGCGATCGAGGCGCTGTTCGATTGACCGGCGAACGGCGCAGCCCCTCGTGGCTGGCGTCGTTCGCAGCGCATTCGTGGTGGGCCGGGCGGGTGGGCTGGTCGGGACACGCCGTAAACCCGTCCATGGGGGCTCGGCCGCGGCATCCATGCCGCGGACGGTCCCGACCAGCCCACCCGCCCGGCCTCTGACAGGTTCCGTGCGCGCCAGCCACGGAAAAGAAAAAAGAAAATCAAAAGCAACAGCCGGGGGTTGAGGCAGAATCGGGGTTTCGGCTGGAGGTCTGCGCGTGCATCCAATTGAAAGTGAACGCCTGCGCCTGCGCGCGATTGAACCTGATCGCGATGCGGCGCAGATGCTGGCGCTGTTGAATGATCCGGGCTTCGTGCGCTTCATCGGTGACCGCAACGTGCGCAGTGAAGAACAGGCGCGTGAGTACATCGCGCTGCGGGTGCTGCACAGCTATGCGTTGAATGGGTTCGGCATGTATGCCATCGAGCGGTTGTCCGATGGGGCGTGGCTGGGCAATGCCGGGCTGGTGCGCCGCGATGGCCTGCCGGGGCCGGACATCGGCTACGCGGTGCTGTCTGAATTCGCCGGGCAGGGTTATGCCGGTGAGGCGGCGCGGGCGGTGTTCGCGCATGCGCGCGCTGAGCTGGGCCTGCAGGATCTGTACGGCATCACCGATCTGGACAACGTGGTGTCCGGGAAGATCCTGCTGGGCCTGGGCATGCAGGAGCGCGGGGTGATCCATTTGCCGGGCATCGAAACGCCCAGCCGGCTGTACGCCACCTTGGGTGCGGCTGACGTCGGGTAGTGCCGGCCGATGGCCGGCACAGTAGTAGCTGACGGTGGGTGCCGACCGTTGGTCGGCACGATTCAGATGCAGTGCCGACCAACGGTCGGCACCCACCATCAACCGCGCAGTTCGGCCAGCTGCGCCTGCAGCTCGGCCACGGCCGCTTCCAGCTGGGCCACGCGCTCGGCCAGGCCCGGATCGGCCGCGTCGCTGCCACCGCCGCTGCTGGCGTATTTGGCCGCAAGCGCCGCGCCGTCCACTTCACCGCACAGCAGGTGCATGTAGCGGTCTTCGCGCTGGCCGCTGGCGCGCGGCAGTACTACCAGCAGCGCGCGCTGCTGCAGGCGCTCGATGGCGTGGCGGGCTTCGTCGGCGTCGGCGAAGCGGTGCAGGCGCTCGCTGCGCGTGACCAGTTCGCCCAGGGTCTGCGGCCCACGCAGCAGCAGCATCGCCAGCAGAACGGTCTGCTGCCGGGTCAGGTCCAGCGCGGCCTGCAGGCGGTGCTCGTAACGGTCTGCACGGGAGGAGAAGTGCTGGCGGGCCAGGCCCAGTGTTTCCAGCTGGCGCAGCGCGTGCTGCACGCTGCCGGCATCGACGTTCATCACCGGCTCGCGGGCGGTCTTCTGGTTGGCGGCCGATTGGGCGGCGTTGACCGTCAGCGGATAGGTGTCCGGGGTGGTTGCCTCCTTCTCCACCAGGCAGCCCAGCAGGCGGGCCTGCACGGCGTCGAGCAGGGGGACGTCGGGGGTCTGGGTGGAATCGGTCATGGCGGCCTCCGGAAGGGCAACGGGTCAACCGCCAAGCATAGCCGTCCCGGGACCGCCTTTGCCGGTAAAATGCGCCGGTATATCTGATTGCCGGTGAATCCATGCGTCGTCCCGTTTCCCTGTCCCTGACCCTGCTCGCCACCGCGGCGCTGGGCCTGTCCGCCTGCAAGCGCGTGGATGCGCCTGCCGCTGAAGCCGCTGCCGCACAGGCCCCGGCCGCCGCCAAGGCCGATGGCGGACTTGATGCCACCGCCAACGACAACCTCAACGCGGTGCTGTGGATGCAGCGCGCGCAGGAGTACAAGGCGATCACCGAGCAGACCTACCGTGCTGCCGCCGACCACCTGGATGCGGCGCTGAAGGAAGCCCACTGGGACGCGCTGGTGCCGGAAGAACGCGGCAACGAGGCCAAGGGCCTGAAGCCGGCCGTGGTGCTGGACGTGGACGAGACCGTGCTGGACAACTCGCCCTACCAGGCGCGCCTGGTGCGCGATGGCAAGGAATACGACGAGCTGACCTGGGACCAGTGGGTGGCCGAAAAGAAGGCCAAGGCCATTCCGGGCGTGGTTGATTTCGCCAAGGCCGCCAACGCCAAGGGCGTGACCCTGCTGTACATCTCCAACCGTGCCGTGCACCTGAAGGACGCAACCCTGGCCAACCTGCGCGAGCAGGGCCTGCCGGTGGCCGATGACAGCGTGTTCCTGGGCCTGGGCACCGTGGTCGAAGGCTGCGAGCAGGCCGGCAGCGAGAAGAACTGCCGCCGCCGCCTGGCCGGGCAGAAGTACCGCGTGCTGATGCAGTTCGGCGACCAGCTGGGCGATTTCGTCGAAGTGACCGCCAACACCAACGACGGTCGTGACGCGCTGCTGCAGCAGTACCACGACTGGTTCGGCGAGCGCTGGTGGATGCTGCCGAACCCGACCTACGGCGGCTTCGAGCCGGCGCAGTTCAACAACGACTACAGCCAGTCGCGCCAGGCCCGTCACGACGCCAAGCGCGCTGCGCTGGACTACGCACCGTGAGCCGCGCGCCGCTGCCGCTGCGCGATGACGAGCGCCTGATCTTCGCGCTGGACGTGCCTGACCGCGTGCAGGCGCTGGAGTGGGTCGACCGCCTCGGCGACAGCGTGGCGTTCTACAAGATCGGCATGGAACTGCTCGCCTCCGGCGAGTACTTCCAGGTGTTGGACGAGCTGGCCCGCCGCGACAAGCGCGTGTTCGTCGACCTGAAGTTCTTCGACATCCCGGCCACCGCCGCGGCGGTGATCAAGCGCCTGTCGCAGTGGCCGGTCAGCTACGCCACCATCCACGGCTGGCACCCGGCGATGATGGAAGCCTGCGCCGCCGCCAACAGCAGCGACATGCGCCTGCTGGCGGTGACCGTGCTGACCTCGATGGGCCGCCCGGACCTGGCGCAGATGGGCATCGACCGTGAGCCGGTGGACGTGGTGGTCGAGCGCGCGCTGGCCGCGCAGGCGGCCGGTATCGATGGCGTGATCGCCTCGGGCCAGGAAGCCGGCCCGATCCGCGCCGCTACCGGCGCCGGGTTCTCGATCGTCTGCCCGGGCATCCGCCCCGGTGGCCCGGTCGGCGATGACCAGAAGCGTACCGTTGGCGTGGCCCAGGCCTTTGCCGATGGCGCCGATGCCATCGTGGTCGGTCGCCCGATCCGCCTGGCCGCCGATCCGCAGGCCGCGGCCCGGGCCATCCAGCAGGAAATCGCGTCGGCGTTGGCTATGCGCTGAGATTCCGCTGCGCAGTCTGCAGGCCCGAACGCCATCCCGACCCGCCCGGGATGGCGTTTTTGCATCCGCCGAAGGACCGGTTGTGCCCGAATCGCCGCAAAACCTGCCGTAGATTTCATGGCCCCGGCGCTAGGCATCAGTCTAATCAATAAAATCAATGATTTATATGACACTACGTGAAGTGTTGCCTTAACTTGAGCGGCAGCGTAGGATCGCCGCCATCCGGTCCTCGGACCGGACATGTGCCACAACACTGTCCACCGGCCCTGCGCCGGCTTGAAGAGCCTGTGATCCTCGTGATCCCGGCTCTTTTTTTATTCCGATCAGTGACTTGCACAAGCAACCGCGGAAACCGTGACGTCCCGGCTTGCCGCTGTCACCTCGCAGGCCGCAAGATGCGGACCGGTCCGGGGAGTCCGAGTGCATGAGCGTGGCAGTGCGAGGAAGGTCTGCGCGTGGATGGGGGCTGGCAGTCATGCTGCTGCTGGCCGTGACCGCGTGCCGTGAACCGGCCAACGATCCGGCCAGGCCGGCAGCCGAACCAGTTGCGGCGGTGCAGGCGATGGCCCTGCGCCTGGCCGAGGACGATCTGGTCGGCTATGCAAAGCTGTCGGTTCCACCCAGCCAGTATCAGCGCCTGCAGCAGGCCTGGGCCGAGGGCCACAGCCAGTGGCCGCTGACTGAACTGCCACTGGGTGACCAGCTGCTGCCGATGCTGGCCGCACTGCGCACGCCCAATGCCGGTGCCGAACTGCAACGCAGCTTCGACCGCCAGCTGGCCGGCCAGGCCGGTGCCGTGCGCCAGGCCGCGCAGTCGATGGGCAACTTCGGCGTGCAGTACCTGCGCCACCAGAAGGGCTATACGCCCGGCCAGCAGGCCCATTACATCGCCCTGGTGGAAACCCTCGCCAGCTGGGCGCAGGGCGCGCCGATCAGTGATCGTGCGCGTGCACGCAGCACGATCGCCGCGCTGGTGGGGGCCGCTGGCAAGGTTGGCTTCGACGATGAGGCCGGCCTGCAGGCCGCGGGCATGGAAGGCAGCCTGCAGCAGCTGGCGCCGTTCATCCATACCCTCAAGGCGGTGCTGGGCAGCTACGGGTTGGGCGTGGATGACGCACTGCGCAGCGTGCGCGGTGAACTGCTCTCGGTGGAAGGCGACAATGCGCTGGTACGCCTGCACTACGACCTGGCGGGGCGTGAGATGACCCTGCAGCTGCCGCTGAGCCGCCGCGAGGGCCATTGGTACCTGACCCGCACCCTGGCCGACACCGATGCCCTGCTGCGCAAGGCCGACGCGGCCCGTGCCGCAGCGGCGCCGGCACCGGCCGAGACCCCGCCCGAGGGTGGGGAAGCGGCAACACTGCCGCCTAAGCCATAATGGCGCCGATGTCGAAACAGAACCCGCTGCCGTTCCCCGGCGAAGAATCCCAGTCGACGCCCGCCGATACGGTGCCGGCGTCCCCCTCGACCGGTACCGGCCCGAACCCGGTACCGCCGCCCGCGCACGCGCGTCCGGCTGGCCGCCGCCCGCTGTGGGCTCGCCTGCTCGGCCGTCTGGTCGAACCGTGGCTGTCGCTGAAGATCGAACCGGAAGACCCGGGCCAGTACAACGATGGCCGCCCGGTCATGTACGTGCTGGAGGACTACGGCCTGTCCAATGCGCTGATCCTGGACAAGGCCTGCCGCCAGGCTGGCCTGCCGTCGCCGCTGGTGCCGCTGGCCGGTGACCCGACCGGCCGCAAGCGCGCCTACCTGGCGCTGTCGCGGCGCAGCTCCAGCAACTCGCTGATTCCCGAACAGCGCGGCGCCAAGACCCACTCCGATTCGCTGGCCAAGGTGCTGCAGGCCCATCGCGTGCGCGATGACCTGGACGTGCACCTGGTGCCGGTGTCGATCTTCGTCGGCCGCGCGCCGGACAAGCAGAGCGGCTGGTTCGCCGTGTTGTTCTCGGAAAACTGGGCGCTGGTCGGCCGCTTCCGCCGCTTGCTGGCGGTGCTGCTCAACGGCCGCAGCACCATCGTCCGCTTTGCCCCGCCGATCTCGCTGCGCAGCACCGTGGACGAAGGCCTTGAGCCGGAGCGCACGGTGCGCAAGCTGCAGCGCGTGCTGCGTACCCATTTCCGCCGCATCCGTGAATCGGTGATCGGCCCCGACCTGTCGACGCGGCGCCTGCTGGTCGACCAGGTGCTGGCGGCCGAACCGGTGCGCGAAGCGATCGCCGCACAGGCCAAGCGCGACAATTCGAAGCCGGCCGATGCCTGGAAGAAGGCGCACGCCTACGCCTGGGAAATCGCCGCGGACTATTCCAGCCCGGTGGTGCGCTCGGCCAGCTTCATGCTCAGCCACGTGTGGAACCGCATCTATGCGGGCGTGCTGGTGCACCACCTGGACAAGTTCAAGGCCGCCGCGCCGGGCCACGAAGTGGTCTACGTGCCCAGCCACCGCAGCCACATGGACTACCTGCTGCTGTCCTACCTGCTGTACGACCGTGGCATCGTGCCGCCGCACATCGTGGCCGGCATCAACCTGAACCTGCCGGTGGTCGGCACCCTGCTGCGCAAGGGCGGTGCGTTCTTCATCCGCCGCTCGATCCGTGGCAACGCGCTGTACTCGGCGGTGCTCAGCGAATACGTCGCGCAGCTGGTGGCCGGTGGCTACTCGCTGGAGTACTTCGTCGAAGGCGGCCGCTCGCGTACCGGCCGACTGCTGCAGCCCAAGGGCGGCATGATCTCGATGACGCTGCGCGCGTTCCTGCGCCAGCCGCGCAAGCCGGTGCTGTTCCAGCCCATCTACATTGGCTACGAGAAGCTGATGGAGGGCGGCAGCTACCTGGACGAACTGTCCGGCCGGCCGAAGGAAAAGGAATCGATCTGGTCGCTGCTGTGGGGCATCCCCAAGGTGCTCAAGCAGAACTACGGCCAGGTGGTGGTGAACTTCGGCGAACCTATCGCACTGAACGACGTGCTCGCCGAGAAGGCGCCGGAGTGGAAGGGCGAGGCGGTCTCCGAGGACGAGAAGCCGGCGTGGCTGTCGACCACGGTGGATACGCTGGCCGAACGCATCCAGGTGCGCATCAACGGTGCCGCCGACGTCAACCCGATCAACCTGCTGGCGCTGGCCCTGCTGTCCACGCCGAAGCATGCGATGGGCGAGGCCGACCTGATCGCGCAGATCGAGCTGTGCAAGACCCTGCTGGTCGAGATGCCGTACTCGGACCGGGTGACGGTGACCCCGCACTCGCCGGAGCGGATCATCGCCCATGCCGAGGAAATCAACGTCCTCACCCGCATCAAGCACCCGCTGGGCGACGTGCTCAGCGTCAGCGGCGATACCGCGGTGCTGCTCAGTTACTTCCGCAACAACGTGGTGCACCTGTTCACCGCCTCGTCGTGGGTGGCCTGCTGCTTCCAGAACAACCGCCGCATGAGCCGCACCGGCCTGGTCCAGCTGGGGCGTACGGTATATCCGTTCCTGCAGGCCGAGCTGTTCCTGCCGTGGAGCGAGGACGAGTTCGCCCAGCGCATCGACCGGACCATCGACGTGTTCGTGCGCGAAGGCCTGCTGCAGAACGTCAACGATGACGATGGCGGCATCCTGGCGCGCAACACCGGGCAGACCGACGAGGTGTTCCGCCTGCGTGCGATCGGCCATTCGCTGCAGCAGGCGTTCGAGCGCTATTACATCGCCATCTCGGTGCTGGTGAAGAACGGCCCGGGCGTGCTCGGCGCGGCCGAGCTGGAAAGCCTGTGCCAGCAGGCCGCGCAGCGGCTGAGCCTGCTCTACGCACCGGCGGCACCGGAGTTCTTCGACAAGTCCCTGTTCCGTGGTTTCATCCAGAAGCTGCGCGAGCTGCGCCTGGTGTGGCCGGACGAGAACAGCAAGCTGTTGTTCGACGAACGCCTGGATGCCTGGGCCAAGGATGCCAAGTTCATCCTCGGCCGCGAGCTGCGCCACACCATCGAAAGGGTCAGCCCGGAAGCGGCCCGCCCGGACGAGCCTGCGCCGCAGGATTGAAGGCAGCGCCGGGCGATGCCCGGCGAACGGCATGCCAACCAAGGTTGGCATCTACCGGGGCGAAGCAGTAGATCCACGCCATGCGTGGATGGGCCACCGCTCAGGCCGGTTCGTCGGGAATCTGCAGGCTTTCCAGCTTGGCGATGCAGTCCTTCAGCTGAAGCTTGCGCCGCTTCAGGCGCTTGGCTTCCAGCTCGTCCTCGCCATTGGCGGCCATGCGGGTGATCTGTTCATCCAGCAGGCGGTGCTCGGCGCGCAGGGCGGCGAGGTGCTCGACGATCTCGGCGGGGCTGTAGGTGTCCACAGCCTCCGAGCATACACAGCGATGATGACTGCCGGGAGAGGGGAATTCCGACCCCCGGCCGTGGCCGCTCCGAGCCGTTAGAATGGAACCCATGAGTGCCGTGATTTCCCTTCCCGATCCCCAGCCGCGCGCCGCCCGTGATCCGCGCGTGGCCGAGCGCGAGCAGCACAAGCTGGCCAAGCGCCTGCGCCGCCAGGTCGGCGAGGCGATTGCCGACTTCGGCATGATCGAGGCCGGCGACAAGGTCATGGTCTGCCTGTCCGGCGGCAAGGACAGCTACACCCTGCTGGACGTGCTGCTGCAGCTGCAGAAGAAGGCGCCGGTGCCGTTCGAGCTGGTGGCGGTGAACCTGGACCAGAAGCAGCCGGACTTCCCCGAGCACGTATTGCCGGAATACCTGGCAGGCCTGGGCGTGCCGTACCACATCATCGAGCAGGACACCTATTCGGTGGTCAGCCGGGTCATTCCGGAAGGCAAGACCATGTGTTCGCTGTGCTCGCGGTTGCGTCGTGGCGCGCTGTATAACTACGCCGAGACCCACGGTTTCACCAAGATCGCGCTGGGCCATCACCGTGACGACATGGTGGCCACGTTCTTCATGAACCTGTTCCACCACGCCAAGCTGTCGGGCATGCCGCCGAAGCTGCGCAGCGATGACGGCAAGCACGTGGTGATCCGGCCGCTGGCCTATGTGCGCGAAAGCGACATCGTCGAGTACGCACAGGCACGCCAGTTCCCGATCATTCCCTGCAACCTGTGTGGCAGCCAGGAGAACCTGCAGCGCCGCCAGGTCGGCCTGATGCTGAAGCAGTGGGAAAAGGACCACCCGGGCCGCATCGAGCAGATCGCGCGTGCCATGGGCGAAGTCCGGCCCTCGCAGCTGGCCGACACCACCCTGTTCGACTTCATGGCGCTGGGCCGTCGCGACGACGCGCCGCTGCCCGACGCCCATGCCTGGCTGGCCGGCTCCCCGGCCGACGCCGACGCAGATCCCGAGACGCCCACCGTTTAAGGTCGGTCGCCCTTCCTCTTTGCCATCCGGAATTCCATGTTCTTTCGCAACCTGACGTTCTTCCGTTTCCCGACCACCACCGATTTTTCCGAAGTCGACACCCTGCTGCCGCACGCCCTGCTGAAGCCGGTCGGCGCACTGGAAATGAATTCGCGCGGCTTCATCTCGCCGTTCGGCCGCGAGGAGAAGGAACTGCTCTCCCACCGCATCGCCGAACACCTGTGGCTGACCGTGGGCGGCGAGGACAAGATCCTGCCGGCGGCGGTGGTCAACGACCTGCTCGAGCGCAAGCTGGAGGAGATCGAGGAGAAGGAAGGCCGCCGCCCGGGTGGCCGCGAGCGCAAGCGCATGAAGGACGACCTGCTGCATGAACTGCTGCCGCGCGCCTTCGTGAAGTCCTCGCGCAACGACGCCTTCATCGACCTGCAGCACGGCTACGTGGCGGTGGATACCTCCAGCCGCAAGACCGGTGAGTACTTCATGTCCGACATCCGCGGCCTGCTCGGCAGCTTCCCGGCGATGCCGCTGAATGCCGAAGTCGCACCGCGTTCGATCCTGACCGGCTGGATCGCCGGCGAGCCGCTGCCGACCGGGCTGAGCCTGGGCGAAGAGTGCGAGATGAAGGACCCGGTGGAAGGCGGCGCGGTGGTCAAGTGCCAGCACCAGGAACTGCGCTGCGACGAGATCGACAAGCACCTGGACGCCGGCAAGCAGGTGACCAAGCTGGCGCTGATCTTCGAAGACAACCTGTCCTTCGTCATCGGCGACGACCTGATCGTGCGCAAGCTGAAGTTCCTCGACGGCGCCCTGGACCAGCTGGAGCATGCCGACGAAGACGGCCGCCGCGCCGAGTTCGACGCCCGCTTCGCCCTGCAGAGCGCCGAGATCCGCCGCCTGTTCCTGTTGCTGGAAGAAGCCTTCAAGCTCAGCAAGGCTGACTGAACAGGCAGCCCGACGGCCGCCGGTCATCCGGCGGCCCGAAGCGGCGCTATGCTGGGCGCATGAGCCGTCTGCTGCGCCGCCTGATCAGCCCGACCCCGCCCGCCACCGTACAGCGCGACACCGTTCGCCTGCGCCTGGAGGATGCCGAGATCGAGGTGCTGCGCGTGCGCGATCCACGTGCGCGCCGCATCAAGCTGAGCGTGGACGAACGCGGCGCACGTTTGACCCTACCACCGCGCGCAAGCCTGGTGATGGGCGAACGCTTCCTGGAACAACACCGCGACTGGCTGGCATTGCAGCTGCGCCAGTACCAGGGCCAGGGCCTGCCGGCGCCGCTGCAGCCCGGCGAAGCCGGTGTGCTGCCACTGCGCGGCGAACTGCTGCCGCTGCGCTGGCAGGAAGGCCGCTACGCGCGGCTGGAGATCGACGCGCACGGCGCCTGCGTGCAGTGGCCGACCCGCGGCGGTGATGCCACCCTGCGCCGCCTGCTGCGCGAGTTCTACGAAGCCCAGACCCGCGCCGACGTCGGCCGCTGGCTGCCGAAGTACCTGCCCACCCTGCCGCGCGCACCCAGCCGCCTGCGTCTGAAGGTGATGTCCTCGCAATGGGGATCGTTGGCCCCGGACGGCAGCATGGCGCTGGACCTAGCGCTGGTGCTGGGCCGCTCGGACGCGTTCGAGTACGTGCTGGTGCACGAACTCTGCCACCTGATCCAGCCCAACCACTCGCCCGCGTTCTGGCACGAAGTGGAACAACGCTTCCCCGCCTGGCGCGAACAGCGCGACTACTTCCAGCTGGAAGGGCGACGCCTGAAGGCGATGCTTCGGCAACTGCTGTAGCGCCAGCGCTACAGCAGTTGCCCACGCATTCTTCCTCTACCCCCGCCTTCGGCGCGCCCCTTCAACAGAAGGGGCTTCACTCAAGACCGCGTGCTGAGCAGTCGAGCAAGCTCGACGCTACAGAAGCGCACACAGCGCGCGACCCGCTTCCGCTCTTGCTCTGCTTTCTCTCTTCCGTGGCTGGACACGCACGGAAACTGTCTGAGGCCGGGCGGGTGAGCCATGCAGGGGCGTTGGCGCCATGGATGGCGCCATCGAGCTTACAGGGGTGAAGGCGCTTTGCTTGCGAAGCACTGCTTCGCAAGCGCCTGAACGCACAGCCGCCAGCGGCTGGGTCGGGCCCCGGAGGGGGACTTGCAGCGACCCCTGCGCAATCCACCCCGCCCGGCCAAGCACGGCTTTACCTTCAGATACCGCCAGCCACGAGGGGCTCAGCCGTTGGCCGAAACCCTCACCCCGCCCGCAGCGCCGCCGCCGCCGCCCACCGCGCCGCCACCCGCGGCGCCGTAATGCACACCGCCTGATCGGTCACCGTCGTCACCGCGCGCTCCAGCAGCTGGATATCCGCCTCATGCTGGCGCGCCACATGCGGATCCTCGAAGAAGATCGCGCGCTGGCAACGCCCCTCCAGCACCCGGTCGGCAATCTGCGCATCACCGCCCATCGGGCCGCTCTGGTAGCGCGTCACCCACGGCGTATCACGCGGCCAGCCCCGGCTCCAGGCCAGCTCGTTCAAACGCTGGCCGGTGGTCCCGGTGGCCACCCGCTCACCGAACCGGGCCAGCACATCGAAGTGCTCATCGGCGAAGGCCAGCATCGCCGGCTTCATCGCATCGTGCGCGATCAGCGCCAGCGTCTGGCCTTCGAACGCATGCAGGTCGTCGGCGCCGGCATCGGCTGCCAGCCCGGCGTGGACGCGCTCCACCTCCACCCAGTCGCGTGCGGTGGCCACGGTCGAAATGAACGGCTTGCCGTGGATCACGCACTGCCGCTTGAGCGCGGTTGCTTCCGGAAACACCGAGGATGGATCGACCGGGTCGATCAGGTAGATCGCGCCATCCAGTGTCCGATCCGGACCCATGCCAACGACTTCGGCGACCAGCTTCATCAGGCCACCCTCGCGTCCGTAGGGATAACGGTGCAGGCCCGCGTACCCGGTCAGGACGCCCTGCCGTTCGATCGCGTCATGGGTACGGCCGACCGCATGCAGCGACACGCCCAGCTCGCGCAGGCCGGCCTCGCTGCTGCGCAGCCAACGGAACAGCGCAGCGCGCGCGTCGTGGTGATGAAGACGGTTGGCAGCCAGGCCGATGCGCATCGAACGCTCCGCAGGTACGGGTGAAGGCGGCAGTGTATGTCGGCATTCCCCCATCTGGATGCTTTTACAACTTTCTTCATTGCCGTCGGCCCGCGCGTCGATAGCGTGGCAGGCAGCGGTACCGCAGCGCGGCCGTTCCTTCCGCCCGCGAGATGAGGATGCCTACCGTGAATGTCGCCGGCTTCCCGGCAGCCATTGCTGTCATGGCCAGCCTGCTGCTGCCTGCCGCGGCCTCCGCCACGGGCTGCAGCACACCGCTGCGCATCGCCTGGCCGTCCGACCGTGCTCCTTTGTCGTCCAGCGAACAGGGCGAAGCCCGGGGGCTTGGCGCGGCGTACCTGAAGCTGCTGGGCGGGCAACGGCCACTGCAGCTGTTGCCCGTGCCGGCCACCAGCGTGGACCGGGACGAGCTGCCGGCCGGCACCCAGGCGCTGCTGGGATGGCCACGCTCGCAACTGCCTTCCGGATGGGTGGTCAGCACGCCCTACCTGCAACTGCCACAGGTGATCGTGCGCCGGGAGGATGCGCCGCCGGTGCTGGGCCTGGAAGATCTGCGTGGACGCACCGTGGCCAGCCCCAGCCGGGTGCCGCTGCAGGGGCTGCTGGCCGAGCAGGCAGCCGGTGCACAGCTGCTGCCACCGGCAGCGCTGGACGATGCACTCCCGCTGCTGGGTACCGGATTGATCGATGCGGTGGTCGCCAACCTCGGCGACGTCGAGGCGGCGTTGCGCCGCTACCAGGGCGATGCACTGCTGATCGCCGCGCCGGCCGGTTTCGATGATGCCCTGGTGCTGGCGACCACCCCCGCCTGCGCCGATGTCATCGCCGGCTTCGAACAGGCGCTGTCGCAGCTGACCGATACCGAACGCGATCAGATCCGCGCGGCCTGGCTGCCGGACCGGCCGCGCAATGCTCCGTCATCGTCGCCCCTGCGCTGGCTGGTGCCGGCCTCGCTGATCCTGCTCGCCCTGGCGCTGGTCCATGCCTTCGGCTACTGGCGGGTCCATCGCGAGAGCGTGCGCCGCCGAGGGGTGGAGCAGCGCCTGCAGGAGGTGACCGCGAACCTGCCGGCGGTGGTCTACCAGGCGCGTCGTTCGGCGGGCGGCCACTACAGCTTTCCGCAGATCGCCGGGGACGTGCAGGCCCTGTTCGGAATCAGCGTGGAGACCGCGCGGATCGATCACCAGCGATTGTTGGCCGCGGTCCACCCGGATGACCGCAACCAGGTGATGGCCTGCGTCGAGATGGCTGCATTGGCGCGTGGCCCGATCGACGTCACCTTCCGCACCCGCTCGCCACAGGGCTGGCGATGGGTGCGCTCGCATGGGCGGCCGTTGTCCTGCGACGACAGCGACGTCGAGTGGAGCGGCTACTGGATCGACGTCAGTGAGGTGCAGTCACGTACCCGCGCGTTGGCCGAAGCGCGCCGCGAGGCCGAGCAGGCGGCACAGGCCAAGGCGCACTTCCTGGCAACGATGAGCCACGAGATCCGCACCCCGATGAGCACGCTGCTGGGCATGCTTGAACGGCTGGCGGGCAGCAGGCTGGAGCCACGCCAGCAGCAGGTGCTGGCCACCGTCGATGATGCCGCGCGGATGCTGCGGCAGATCCTCGACGATGTACTGCACAGCCAACGCCTGGAGGGCGCACCACTGCAGCTGCGGCCCACCGACCTGGCGGCACTGGTGCGCGCGGTGCAGCAGCTGCTGATGCCGGTGGCCGCCAGCCGAGGCCTGCACCTGCAGGTGGTGCTTGATCCGGAGATGCAGCCGGGATCGCTGGCCGATGGCCTGCGCCTGCGCCAGATCCTGTTCAACCTGGCCGGCAACGCGTTGAAGTTCACCCGGCACGGCCACGTGGAACTGCAGGTGCAGGTACTGCAGCAACGTGACTGGGGCCAGCGGCTGCGCCTGAAGGTAAGCGACAGCGGCGTGGGCATCAGCGAAGAGCGCCAGCAGGCGGTGTTCGCTGCCTATACCCAGGCGGAGCGCTCGACCACGCGGCGCTTCGGCGGCAGTGGGCTGGGCCTGGCGATCTGCCGCGAGCTGGCGATCTCGATGGGGGCGGAGCTGCAGCTGCGCAGCTCGCCCGGGAAGGGCACCACGGTGTGGCTGGATCTGGACCTGGATGCCTGTGAGGCACCCGTGGCCGCGCCCGCGGCGGCGGGTGCGGACGAGCGTCCATTGCCGGCGGCGCGCGTGCTGATGGCTGAAGACCATCCCACCAACCTGCATCTGCTGGAGCAGCACCTGTGCGCGCTCGGGCTGCAGGTCCACGCCTGTACCGATGGACGGTCGGCGCTTGAAGCATGGCAGGCGCAGCCGTTCGACCTGGTCATCACCGACTGCCACATGCCGGGCATGGATGGCTTCGCGCTGGCACGGGCGATCCGTGCCGATGCCTGCCCCTCGCGTGCGCAGGTGCCGATCATCGCGCTCACCGCCAGCGTGATGGAAAGCACCCGCGAAGCCTGTCGTGCAGCTGGCATCGACCACTTCCTGGCCAAGCCGGTGGAGCCGCACGCACTGCGGGCACTGTTGGCGGCACTGCTGGTACCGGACTCAGTGGGCCAGTAGCCGCACGATGCTGGCGGCGGCATCGCGGCCTTCGGCCACGGCGGTCACCACCAGGTCAGCACCGCGCACCGCGTCACCACCGGCGAACAGGCGCGGATGCGCGGTCTGGAATGGCAGGCGGTCCTTGCCGCCGGCCACGATGCGTCCGTTGGACTGGCCTTCCACGCCCAGCTCGCCCAGCCACGCCGGCACGCTCGGCGAGAAGCCGAAGGCGATGATCACCACGTCCGCTTCCAGCAGCGATTCACTGCCTTCGATCGGCACGGCGTTCTGGCGGCCGTTGGCATCGGGCTCGCCCAGCCGGGTTTCCACCACGGTCACGCCGATCACTTCATCGTCGGCGCCGGCTTCGATCGACAGCGGCTGCCGGTTGAACAGGAAGCGCACGCCTTCTTCGCGGGCATTGGCCACTTCGCGCGCGCTGCCGGGCATGTTGGCTTCGTCGCGGCGATAGGCACAGGTGACCTTGGCCGCGCCCAGCCGCACCGCGCTGCGCACGCAGTCCATGCCGGTATCGCCGCCACCGAGCACCACCACGCGCTTGCCGTTGAGGTCGGGCAGGGCAATGGTGTCTTCCCAGCCGGCAATCGGCCGACCCTTCGGGTCATCGCCGCCCACAATGCGGCTGTTCTGTACCAGGAACGGCAGGGCCGGCAGCACGCCCTTCAGGTCCTGGCCGTCGAGGCCGCCATCGGTGTAGCGGTAGGCGCCGGTGCCGACGAACACCGCATCGTGGGTCTCCAGCAGCTGCTGCACGCTCAGGTCACGGCCGATCTCGACGCCAAGGCGGAACTGCACGCCCATGCCCTCCAGCACTTCGCGGCGGCGGTGGATCACGTCCTTGTCCAGCTTGAAGCTGGGAATACCGAACTGCAGCAGGCCGCCGATCTGCTCATAGCGGTCGTAGACCACGGCGGCAATGCCAGCGCGGGCGAGGCGATCGGCGCAGGCCAGGCCGGCCGGACCGGCGCCGATCACCGCTACGCTGTGGCCGCTGGGCTGCACCGCGCCCAGATCCGGGCGCCAGCCGCTGGCCAGCGCGGTATCGACGATGTACTTCTCCACCGCACCGATGGTGACCGCGCCGAACTCCTCCAGCGTGCAGCTGCCCTCGCACAGGCGATCCTGCGGGCAGACCCGGCCGCACACTTCCGGCAGCGGGTTGGTGCTGTGGCATAGCGTGGCGGCTTCATGGATGCGGTTCTCCTGCACCAGCTGCAGCCACTGCGGAATGGCGTTGTGCACCGGGCACTTCCAGCTGCAGTAGGGGTTGCCGCAGTCCAGGCAACGGCCGGCCTGGTACTGGGCGTCCTCCTTGCCGAACTTGCCATACAGCTCGCCCCAGTCGCCGGACGTGCGCAGTTCCACCGGAATGCGCTGCGGCATGGTGCGGGGCAGGTCGAGGAACTGGAAGGCGTGCTTGCGGCTCATGGCGGGCTCTGTGGTGTTTTGCGGTTGCCGGCCAGCGGCCGGCACTACGTGATCCTGGGATGCCGGCCAGCGGCCGGCACTACCGTTACGCAGCGCGTCGCAGGGTTTCGGTCAGCGACTCGATGCTGGCGGCCTTCGGTTTGACCAGCCAGAACTTGCCGATGTAGTCGCGGAACTCGTCCAGGATCTGCTGCGCCCAGATGCTGCCGGTCAGCTCGCGATGGCGGCCGATCAGGCGGTGCAGGTGCTGGCGGTAGTTCTCGAAGCCTTCGGCGGAGACGCGATGGATGTCGATCAGTTCGTGGTTGTAGCGGTCGACGAAATCGCGGTCGACGTCCAGCACGTAGGCCAGGCCACCGGTGAAACCGGCACCGAAGTTCAGGCCGACCTTGCCCAGCACCAGCACCACGCCATCAGTCATGTACTCGCAGCAGTGGTCACCGGCGCCTTCCACCACCGCCAGCGCGCCGGAATTGCGCACGGCGAAACGTTCGCCGGCACGACCGGCAGCGAACAGTTCGCCGCCGGTGGCGCCGTACAGGCAGGTGTTGCCGATGATGGCGGTGCTGCGTGCCTCGAAGCGCGCGCCGCGCGGCGGACGCACCACCAGGCGGCCGCCGGCCATGCCCTTGCCGACGTAGTCGTTGGCTTCGCCTTCCACTTCCAGATGCAGGCCGCCGACGTTGAACGCGCCGAAGCTCTGCCCGGCACTGCCGCGGAAGCGCAGTTCCAGCGGTGATTCGGCCATGCCCTGGTTGCCATGCGCGCGTGCCACCGCACCGGCCAGGCGGGTGCCGATGCTGCGGTCGGTGTTGTGGATCAGGAAGCGGTGTTCGCCGCCGCGCTTGTGCTCGATGGCATCGGCCAGCAGGCCATCCATCTGCGTGGCCAGGCTGTCTGGCGATTCGTACAGGCGCTGCGCGGCACAGTGGCTGCCTTCGTAGCGGCTGTCGGCCAGCAGGCGCGACAGGTCCACGCGCACGCCGTCGCGCGGCGCCGCCTCGATCTGCCGCAGCAGGTCGGTGCGGCCCACAATCTCTTCCAGCGAACGCGCGCCCAGGTAGGACAGCCAGCCGCGCACTTCCTCGGCCAGCAGGCGGAAGAAGTTCTCCACGCGCTCGGGCTGGCCGGTGAAGTGGTTCTCGCGCAGGCGCTCATCCTGGGTGGCCACGCCGGTGGCGCAGTTGTTGAGGTGGCAGATGCGCAGGTACTTGCAGCCCAGCACGATCATCGGCGCGGTGCCGAAGCCGAAGCTGTCCGCGCCCAGCAGTGCGGCCTTGACCACGTCCAGGCCGGTCTTCAGGCCGCCATCGGTCTGCAGCAACGTGCGCCCGCGCAGGTCGTTGGCCAGCAGTGCCTGGTGTGCTTCGGCAATGCCCAGTTCCCACGGCACGCCGGCATAGCGGATCGAGCTGACCGGTGACGCGCCGGTGCCGCCATCGTGTCCGGAAATGGTGATCAGGTCGGCGCCGGCCTTGACCACGCCCGCAGCGATCGTGCCGACACCGGCATGGCTGACCAGCTTCACCGACACCAGCGCGGTCGGGTTGACCTGCTTGAGGTCGTAGATCAGCTGCGCCAGGTCTTCGATGGAATAGATGTCGTGATGCGGCGGCGGCGAGATCAGGCCGATGCCCGGCTTGGCATAGCGCAGCCGCGCGATCAGTTCGTTGACTTTATGGCCGGGCAGCTGGCCGCCTTCACCGGGCTTGGCGCCCTGCGCGACCTTGATCTGCAGCACTTCGGCGTTGACCAGGTATTCGGCGGTGACGCCGAAGCGGCCCGAGGCCACCTGCTTGATCTTGCTGCGCCGCGCGGTGCCATAGCGTGCGGGATCTTCGCCGCCTTCGCCGGAATTGCTGCGGCCGCCCAGGCGGTTCATGGCGATGGCCAGCGCTTCATGCGCTTCCGGAGAGAGGGCGCCGAGACTGATGGCGGCAGTGTCGAAGCGCGGGAACAGTTCGCTGGCCGGAGCCACGTCATCCAGCGCTGTCGGCGCAGCGGCCGGTACCAGTTCCAGCAGGTCGCGAAGCGCCGACGGCGGCCGTGCATGCACCGCATCGCAGTACTGCTGCCACGCACGTGGGTCGCCACTGCGCGCCGCGCGCTGCAGGGTGGTCACCACGTCCGGGTTGTACATGTGGTACTCGCCGCCGTGCACGTACTTCAGCAGGCCGCCGACGTCCACGCCCTGCTGTGCATCCCAGGCCTGGGCGCACAGTTCGCGGGCGTCGGCATCCAGCCGCGCGAAGCCGGCGCCACCGATGCGCGAGGCGGTATCGGGGAAGCACAGATCCACGACTTCCGGTTCCAGGCCGATGATCTCGAACAGCTGCGCGCCCCGGTAGCTGGCCACCGTGCAGATGCCCATCTTCGAGATGATCTTGGACAGGCCCTTGTAGACGCCCTTGCGGTAGCGACGGCCGATCTGCGACTGCTCACCGCCCTTGCTGAGCTTGAGGATGCCGCGGCGGCCGAGGTCGAACAGGGTCTGGTAGGCCAGGTACGGATACACCGCGGTGGCACCGAAGCCGAGCAGGCAGGCCATGTGGTGCGGATCGCGTGCGGTGCCGGTTTCGACGATCAGGTTCACGTCGCAACGCAGGCCCAGCCGCGACAGGTGGTGGTGGACGGCACTAGTGGCCAGCAGCGCATGCACCATCGGACGCCCGGCCACCGGGTAGCGGTCGGACAACAGCAGCATCACCATGCCATCGCGCGCGGCCTGTTCGGCTTCGGCGCAGATGCGTTCGATGCCGGCACGCAGGCCCTCGTCCTCGCCGTAGGACAGGTCGAGCAGGCGGTTGGCCTGCACGTACTGGTCCATCTTCAGCAGCTGGCGCAGCTTGCGCTGGCTCAGCACCGGCGAGTTGAGGATGACGTGGTTCACCGTCTCCGGGCCGGCATGGAAGATGTTGGTCTCCCTGCCGAGCTGGGTGGACAGCGACATCGCGCAGTCTTCGCGCAGCGGATCGATCGGCGGGTTGGTGACCTGCGCGAAGGCCTGCCGGAAATAGTCGTACAGCGGACGACTGCGCTGGCTCAGCACCGCCATCGGCGTGTCGTCGCCCATCGAGCCGGTGGCTTCCTGCTCGGTCTCGGCCAAGGGCCGCAGCACCTGCTCCACTTCCTCGCTGCTGAGCTGGTACAGCTTGTGGTAGCTGCGCAGAGTACCTTCGTCGAAGGGCTCTTCCACCAGCGAGGGGTCGATCAGTTCGGTCTGCAGGTAGGTCACGCCCTGCTGCAGCCATTGCTTGTACGGCGCGCGACCGCGGTTGATGCGGTCCACCGCATCGGAATCGAGGAGGTCGCCGCGCTTGAGATCGATGGCGATCATCTCGCCCGGGCCGAGCTTGCCCTTGCGCACCACGCGCTCGGTCGGCACTTCCCACACGCCCGCTTCGGAGGCGACCAGGAAATGGCGGTCGGCAGTCAGCATCCAGCGCGCCGGGCGCAGGCCGTTGCGGTCGAGGGTACATACGGCGTAGCGGCTGTCACAGGCAACGATGCCGGCCGGGCCGTCCCACGGCTCGCTGTTGAGGCCGTGGAATTCGTAGAACGCGGCCAGGTCCGGGTCCTTGAATTCCAGCGACTGCGTAGCCGGCGGCACCAGGATGCGCAGGGCCTGGATCAGCTCCATGCCACCGGCGACCATCAGTTCCAGCATGTTGTCCAGGCTCTGCGAATCGGAGCCATGCATGGAGATGACCGGGTCGAATTCACCGATGTCGAAGCGCGGCGTCTTCCACACCTTGCTGCGCGCCTGGGCCCAGCGCCGGTTGCCTTCGATGGTGTTGATCTCGCCGTTGTGGGCGAGCATGCGGAACGGGTGCGCCAGCGGCCAGCGCGGCAGCGTGTTGGTGGAGAAGCGCTGGTGGAACACGATCGCGCTGGAGGCCAGCTCGCGGCGCTGCAGGTCCGGGAAGAAGCGGCTGAGCTTGTCCGGCAGCACCATGCCCTTGTAGCTGATCGCATCCGGAGTGAGGGTGGTGACGTAGAAGTCGGCGTGTTCGCGCAGCTGCTGTTCGCTGCGGCGACGGGCCAGGAACAGCGCCAGCGCGAAGCCGGCATCGTCCTGGCCGATGCCGGCGTCGACGAACACCTGCTCGATGCGCGGCAGCGTGTCGCGCGCCAGCTGGCCGCAGACGCTGTCATCGGTGGGCACCTCGCGCCAGCCGGCGACCTTGCAGCCGACCGCTTCCACCTGCGCCTGCAGCTGCGCGCGGCAGGCCTGCGCCGCGTCGGCGTCGTGCGGCAGGAACACCAGGCCGGCGGCGAAACGCGCAGCGACCGCGATGCCGGCTTCGCTGGCCAGCAGTTTCAGGAACGCATCGGGGCGGCGCAGCAGCAGGCCGCAGCCATCGCCGGTCAGGCCATCGGCGGCGACACCGCCACGATGGGTCATGCGCGAAAGCGCGGCGATGGCGGTATCAACCAACAGGCGCGATGGTTGATCGTCGAGCTGGGCGACCATGCCAAATCCACAGGCATCGCGCTCGGAACGCGGGTCGTAAAGCCCTTGGCGGTTGCGGGGGGCCATCTCTACCTCGATGCGGAATGAATTGAACGGGGACACTCAAGCCCGCTCAATCCCTGGAGCGCATCGTGAGGCCACCGGATGCCTCGACTAGATCACAGGTTGCTGCAACGCCGCAATACACGGTTGCAGGTGCAACAGAACGCGCCGGCAACCCAGTGCCGGCGCGGGGCCGGACTCAGCCGCAGCGCGCGCCGCTGACGGCGCCCTTGGCGTCCACTTCGATGTTCAGGCGGTCGCCGAGGAACTCCATCGTGGCCACGTCGTTGGGCTTGAGCACGCGCACCTGGTTGGCGCCGGCATCTTCCTGCGCCTGCTTGCCCAGCGCGTCGGTGTAGGTCTGGCCGACCAGGCTCTGCACCTGGCTGGCATCGCAGGTGCCGACCGGCGGAGCCTCGGTGGCCTTGCCGGCTTCGTCGGCCGGCGCCTTGGCGGCTTCGGCGGCCTGCTGGGCGTGGGCCGTGGCCGAATCCTGTTCATCCAGCGCCGGTGCCTGGCAGGCGGTCAGCGCCAGCACGGCCGGCAGCAACAGGGCGGAGAGCGAACGGGCGCGAATCGGGAACGACATCATGACTCCGGAAGGGGTTGTGAAGACCCGAGCATAGCGGCGAACCGGCCCTCACGTGTTTGTCTTGTGTTATCGACAGGATCGCGGCAGGGCGACGGCGACACTGCGGGCATGTCAGCCACCTCAACCCCCGAACGCCAGGCCGCCCGCGCCGCCGGCCTGCGCTATGTCGATGACACCCAGCCGGGCATCAGCCGGCGCCGCGCCGGCAAGGGCTTCAGCTACCGCGATGCCGATGGCCGCGCGCTGCGTGATGCCACCACCCTGCAGCGCATCCGTGCGCTGGCGATTCCGCCGGCCTACACCGCGGTGTGGATCTGCGCCCACGCCAACGGCCACCTGCAGGCCACCGGCCGCGATGCACGCGGACGCAAGCAGTACCGCTACCACGCCGACTGGGCCAAGGAGCGCGACGCCGGCAAGTTCGACCGCATCATCGCCTTTGGCGAGGCCTTGCCCACGCTGCGGCGGCGGTTGTCGCGGGATCTCAAGCGACCTGGGTTTCCGCAGGAAAAGGTGCTGGCCATGGTGGTGGCGCTGTTGGCGGACACCCTGGTTCGGGTCGGCAATGAAACCTATGCACAACAGAACCGTTCGTTCGGACTGACCACGCTCCGCAACCGCCATCTGGAACTGCTGCGCGGCGGCCGGGTGCGCATGCGCTTCCGCGGCAAGTCCGGGCAGCTGCAGGAGGTGACCGTGGGCGACCGCAGGCTGGGACTGCTGGTGCGGCGCCTGCAGCAGCTGCCGGGGCAGGCGCTGTTCCAGTACCGCGATGACGACGGTGCGCTGCAGCCGGTGGATTCCGGCGCGGTGAACGACTACCTGCGCGAGGTGATGGGCGAGGACTTCACTGCCAAGGATTTCCGCACCTGGGGTGGCACGGTGGCGGCGGTGCAGGCGTTTGCCGCCACCGAACTGCCGGAACCGGCCAGCCAGCGTGCCCTGGCCCAGGCGCAGCGCGCGGTGGTGTGCGAGGTGGCGTCGCTGTTGGGAAATACCCCGGCGGTGTGCCGCAAGGCCTACATCGACCCGTGCGTGTTCGCCGGCTGGGAGCGCGGCGAACTGGCGAAGCTGGCCGGCCTGCGTGGGCCGCGGCAGTGGGAACAGGCCACCCTGCGCGTGCTGCGCAGGGCGCGCCGGCTCAGCCGCAGTAGATTGCGGTGATGTTGTTGGTGCGGCCCTTTTCGATGGTCAGGCGGTCGCCGCCTTCGCTGGCCGGCGGCACCCGCGGGCCGTCGTGACGCAGCACCCGTACGTGCAGGCTGTCGCTGTCCACGCGTGCACGGGCCACGGTGGCGTCCGACGCGGCCAGGCCGACTGCGCCGCGCACCATGTCGCTGTGGCACTGGCCGGAAATCACGCCGTCGATAGGCTGCACCTGGGCCATCGGCGTGCTGCTGCAGGCGGCGAGGACGAGACAGACGGCGGCGGTGGCGATGGCATGTTTCATGGAGGCGTTCCTTGTGTGGTTGAGTGCAGCGTGCGACGGCGCACGTGGTGGCGGAATGAATACCGTGCACATCGTGGACACGGTGCGCTCACCGCCGCCGACAGCCTGGGTGGAGACACTGAAGGCGCGGCGGATGCCGCCCCCGGTAGTGCCGGCCGCTGGCCGGCAGCCCCTTTCCCTCCCGAGGAGACCTGCATGGCCACCAGCAAGAAGACCCCCGCCCGCCGCAAGGCCTCGCCCAAGGTGCGCAAAGGCAGCACCGCGGCGAAGACCGTTGCCGACTCCGCTCGCCCGCGTGTGGTGAAGACCGCAACCCGCAAGGCGGCGGCCAGCGATCCCCGCGCCGCCCGCGTTGCGGCCCGGCAGCGGCGCCTGCAGGACCAGGAGAAAGCCAAGGACGTGCGCGCAGCGAAAAAGGCCACAAGGAAGACCGCTACCCAGGCCGGTGCACGCCGGCAACCGGAAGCGATGCCGGCGCAGCAGCTGGCCAAGCCCGGGCATGAACACGAACTGGAGCTGGCGCCGCGTTTCCTTGCACCGGACTACGCCGGCAGCGGCAAGCTGCAGGGCATGCGCGCGATCGTCACCGGTGGCGATTCCGGCATTGGCCGTGCGGTGGCGGTGCTGTTCGCACGCGAAGGCGCCGATGTGGCAGTGCTGCACCTGGACGAGGCCGAAGATGCGGACATCACCCGCCAGCACGTGGAGCGCGAAGGCGGCCGCTGCGTGGTGATCGCTGGTGATGTGCGCGATCCGCGCTTCTGCAACAAGGCGGTCAAGCAGGTGGCCAAGGCGTTCGGCGGCATCGACATCCTGGTCAACAATGCCGCGTTCCAGCTGCATTGCGAGCGGCTGGAAGACCTGGAAGACGCGCACCTGCAGGAGACCCTGCAGACCAACATCGGCGGTTACATCCAGATGGCGCGCGCGGTACTGCCGCATCTGGGCGAGGGCGCCAGCATCATCAACACCGGTTCGGAAACCGGCATTTTCGGCAGCAAGGCGCTGATCGATTACTCGGCCACCAAGGGCGCGATCCATGCCTTCACCAAGGCGTTGGCCAGCCAGCTGCTGCCGCGGGGCATCCGGGTCAACTGCGTGGCGCCGGGGCCGGTGTGGACGCCACTGAACCCGGCCGACAAGCAGGCCGAGGACGTCGCCGAGTTCGGCAGGGACAGCGACATGGGCCGGCCTGCACAGCCCGAAGAGCTGTCACCGGCATATGTGTTCCTGGCCTCGCCGGTCTGTGCGAGTTACATCAGCGGGGTGATCCTGCCGGTGATGGGCGGGCCGCGAGGGTGAACAGCACTACTGCGTGGAGTCTGCTGAACGGGGCTTCGCGCAGGTGTGTGGCGTGTGTCAACGGCTGCGCCGGTGCGGTGGGGTAGGCTGGACTCCCATACCGATCACGTTCAGGGAAAGATCATGCCGGAGATGGATATCAACGCAGCGGCCGATGAAGTCGTCGCCCTGTTGCGGCAGAACGACGCCCGTGGCGCGGCCGCCCGCCTGGAGGCCCTCCACAACGGCCAGAGTGCGGTGGTGCAGGAATCGCTGGATCGCTACATAGCGGCGCGGGGCGCCGCCGAGCTTGAGGCGCTGCGACGGAGCGGTGGCGTATCCGCCACCGACGCGACCACGGTCAACCCGATGCTGGATCGCCTGAGCGACGCGACGCGCCCACCGCGCATGCCCGACGCCGCGGAGACTGCGGGCCTGAGCCAGGCCCAGCAGTACGACGTGTATGGCAGCATCGTGGCCCAGCGCGGCAACGCCGCGGCGAACAATGCGATGGCCACGCAGGATCGCGTGGTGCTGGGGCTGCGCGACGAGAACCGCACCACCGAGGCGCGAGGGCGTGGTGTCTACGACGACCGCATCGTGGTGCTGTGGAAGGATGCGCAGGGCCACGGCCATGTGCGCGAGTTCAACCAGGCCACGACAGAACCGACCGCCCAGTACGACGGACACGCCAAGACCACGCCACGCAGCCCTGGCTTCGGCAACGTGGCACCGCGTACCAAGACCGAGGGTGAGGACGTCAACGGCGACCGGGTCAAGGACCTGGGGCGACTGGGCGAAGGCACCACCGAAATGCGCGCGACCACCCACCCGCGCCACGGCCACGCCGATGAGTTCGCGCTGCGTCCCTCGCAGGACGCGATCACCGCAGGCGCCGGCCGTGTGGAGCGCGACAGCAATGGCGACGGCTGGTTCGATGCGCGCGATACCCAGGGCGTGCAGGACCTCAACGACACCTTCAAGATCCACCGCGGCAGCCGGGCAAACACCGATTCGGCGGGATGCCAGACCATCGGCGGCGGCGAGTACGACGACTTCGTGGCGACGGTACGCGGCACGCCCGGGCAGAACCGCTGGCAGTACGTGCTGACCTCGGTCGCACCGGGGCAGGCACGTGAGCTGGGGCAGGACGCCCCGCTTGCTGCCAATGACGACCCCCGCCAGCTCCAGCATCGCGACCATGCCCTGCAGCAGCAGATCAGTACGCGCCTGCAGGCCTTGGGCGGACGCTACGCCGAGCATGCCGATGCCTACAGCCTGGTGATGCTGCGTGAAGCGAAGGCCGCTGGCATCACCCAGGTCGACCAGATCGTGGCCAGCAACCCCAGCGCGGGTCGTGCAGCCGGTGAGACGCTGTTTCTGGTGCAGGGCAGTCCGGGCGATCCTGCGGCGCTGCGCGCAGGGGTCAATGCAGCCGAGGTGCGCGAAACTTCGGTGGAAACCAGCCTGCGCCAGTTGCAGCAGCAATCACGCGACCAGAGCGCACCTGCGCACGTACCCGCACAGCAGCCCGAAGCCCCTGCGATGGGAGGGCGTTGAACCATGATCCGATCCCAGTTGATGCCGAGTGCCTCGCTGTTGCTGCTGCTGGCATGCAGCGCCTGCGCCCCGGCCGGGGAGCGCACCGCGCCGGCGGCACCCACCGCGAAGTCGGCGACGAAACCTGAGGCTCTGCCTACGCAGACGTTGCCCACTGATCACGGATTGCCCGGGTTGCCGGAAGCCTCCGGCAGCGCCCATCCCGGCGGTCGCTACGCTGCGCTGCCCGAACCTGCCAGGCAGGTGCTGGCGCAGTTGAAGTGCAACGTGGAGGGCGCCAGCAAGGTGCAGGTGCTTTCCACTCCCGCGCAGGATGGCCAGCAGGATTTCATGGTCACCGATCGCAGCGGGCCGCGTTTCCGCTACTGGATGCGGTCGTTCTCCGGCCGTGG
The DNA here is from genome assembly GCF_059295135.1 of Stenotrophomonas sp. INTA L402-1. Lineage (NCBI taxonomy): Bacteria > Pseudomonadati > Pseudomonadota > Gammaproteobacteria > Lysobacterales > Lysobacteraceae > Stenotrophomonas > Stenotrophomonas sp. INTA L402-1. Next base: position 45,848 of record NZ_JCAFWP010000005.1, on the reverse strand, counting down.
CGGTACCACCGGGTATCTGGTGCAGCTGCAGGACTGCCCGGCAACCACCACGGGCATGCGCGCCTACATCGCACAGGGAGCCGCACCGCTGCAGGATGTCACCGCGTCGTTGCTGGCGCAGGCCGAGCTGCCCGACGCGGCGACCATGACGGCTTACCAGGACAAGGGCGCGGGTGATCTGTTCGCCTTCATCGGGGCGCTGGACAAGGTGCCGGTGCTGCGCTGGGTGGCCGAAGCAGACCCCGAACAGCCACTGGCCGTCGATGCGCGCAGCTTCGATCATGGCAATGCCATCCACGGCGGTTTCCTGCGCTGGAACCAGGATCACTTCGAAGTGGCCAGGACCGTACCCGCCGCGCTATGGCCCTGCGATGACAGCCCGTTGCTGCCGTGCAAGGGCGACCCGTTCGTGAGCGGGCGTTGAGGCCGCGCGCGCATAGAAATCGGCAATGCGCGGAATGGACTGCTGTGGATTGGCGCCGACCAGATTGGTCAGCACCACCACCGCCACGCCGCGCTCGGGATACACCACGAAGGCCGAGCGTGCGCCCCCGATGCCGCCCACCTGCAGGTCGGGGCTTTCCTGCAGCACCGGCCAGCCGCCTGCCCATGGTCCAGCACGGCCATCGGTGAGGCGCTCTGTGGTCCACATCCTCTTCCGCGTTGCATCCTGAAGCAGGTGCCCGTCGGTCAGCGCGACCAGCCAACGCGCGGTGTCATCGGCGGTGGTGAGGATGCCACCACCGGCCCACAGTGAAGGTGGAATGTCGTAGAACCAGTGCGACAGGCGCGGCGGTGCATCGGCTGCGTCGGTTGCACGCGGGGCCAGGCTGTACATCGTCGCCACATCCGGGATCAGGTCGTAGCTGTCGCCAAAGGTAGTGCGCGCCATGCGCGCGCTGCTGAACTGGCCGGTGGCGAGGAATCGTTCATAGGGCATGCCCGATTGCTGCGCGATGATCCGCGCCAGCAGCACGTAGTTGGTCTGGTTGTATGCGAAGCGCTGGCCGGAGGCCGCCTCCATCGGCAGCGCGGTGACCGCCGCCCACGCTTGGGTTTCGGTACCACCGCCCAGCAGCCCGCTCGCATCGAGGATGTCGGGCAGTCCCGAGGTATGTGCCAGCAGCTGGCGCACACGCACGTCCTGCCAGGTGGCCGGAAGATCATCCAGGTAACGCGAGGCCGGCGCGTCCAGATCCAGCTGCCCCTGCTGGGCCAGCTGCGCGGCGGCCACGCCGGTGAACGCCTTGGTGGCCGAGTTGAGCGGAAAGCGGGTGTCGCGCGAGGCAAGCACACCGTTCTCGACATTGGCCAGACCGTAGGCCTCGGACAACACGATCTGCCCGTCCTTGACCACCGCAATCTGCAATCCCGGGATGCGCTGCTCCAGCATGATCTGGCGGATCAGCTGGCGGGTCTGGTCGTTGGCCTGATCCTGGCTGGCAGAGACGGCGGCGAAGGGCAGGGCAGTGATGAGCATGAGCACGACTCGAAGCGTTGGGCGGAACATGCGGGATTCCGGCGGGGCGTCGAGGATCGGATGCAGCGGGTGCGTAAAAGGTTTAAGCAGTAGCTGCGCTGCGAGGCAGGTATTGGTTGTGTGCGCGGGGCGTGCCTGCTGCGGCTAGCGGATCTGGGAAGGAGACCTTCCGAACTGCCGCTTGAATGCAGCACTGAAGCTGCTGGTATGGGCGTACCCGGCAAGGCTGGCCGCCACGTCCACTGACACCCGCCGCTGCAGCAGCGCATCGTGTGCCCGTTGCAGGCGCAGTGCACGCAGCCAGGCGGCGATGCTGCTGCCGTGCAGCTGCTGGAAGGTGCTTTGCAGGTCGACGGCGTTGGTACCCAGCCTGCGCGCCATCTGGTTGATGGTCAGGCCATCGGCCTCACCGCTCTGCAGCCATTGCTGCAACTGGTCCACGCAGCGCCGCAGATGCGCGCTGGGGGCAGGCGCGTCGCGTTCGGCGATCACGGATCGAACCACGCTTGCCGCGACCTCCAGCGCAAAGCTCTCGCGCTGCAGGCTGGCCAGCAGAGGCGGCTCCGCCGTTTCCGTCCTGAACAACGCTGCGGCCCGCCGCAGCAACGGCGCTGGCGGTTGCCACGCCTGGTTGCGTGCGTGGCTCAGGCGCAGGCGGGTGAGTCCGGCCGATGCAATGCCATCGAGCTGGCGCGCCAGCCATTCCTGGCTGAGGTGCAAGCTGACCTTGGTTTCTTCGCGCCCGGCCTGCCAATGGCGCTGGAATGCTTCTTCCTCCCGCAGATGGACCAGCATCGCCGGGTTCCTCGCCCGCCGGCTGTCCAGGTCCAGGTGCTGGCTGGCAATGACCACCTCGGCCTGGCCTTTCAGCAGGAAGCTGGCGGTGAGGCCTGCCGGCAGTCGATTGTGGCTGCGACCACCGACCATGTCCTGGCTGCGACTGAGATAGAGCACCAGCCCGCTGTCCATCGACTGCACCTGCTGCCAGCCGGCCAGTACCGGCAGTCTGTCGGGAAGGCCCGATTCAAAGTCGACCCGGCCGCCCAGCGCGTGGGCGGCGCTCATCAGTTCGGCGCAGGAATAGACCTGCATGCAAGGCACCTGCGAATGCTGTCGTGCCTAAATTTTCTTTCGTCGCGCCTAAACTTTCAATGGTATTGCAAATTATTCTCATTTGCGGGGGCTCGCTGCCCCTTTCCCCTGTTCAGCAAGAAGGTCGATGGCGATGGGTCTGGTGATCAACGAGGCGGTGGTGCTGCGTGCCGTCTTCCATGGCGCGGTGGATGCGCACCAGATCCGGTACTGGCTGGACCGCGTGCAGGCGCTGATCGATGCCCACCGTCCCTTCTACTTCGTTGCCAGCACCGCGCCCGGTGCCACCTTCTGCGACGATTACCGTGCCCTGCAGGCGATCTGGTACAAGCAGTACAAGGCCGCCTTCCGGCAGTACTGCCGGGGCCTGGTGCGCATCGCCAGCGATGCCGCCGAGCAGCAGCGGCTGGACACTCCGGCGCTGCATGCGGCCTGGGCCGTGCCGTACTTCGTCACCGCCGATGCCGGCGCGGGCATGCGCTGGATTGGCGAGCACCTGGAGCAGGCCGATGCGCACTGAGCGCGCCGCTGCTTCGCCATTCGGCCTGGGTGTGATCGTCGCGCTGTACATGGCGCATGCCTTGCCCCTGTATTTCTACAACGTGGCGGTGCCGGCCATCCTGCGCAGCCAGGGCGTAGATCTACGCTGGATCGGCATGCTGTCGCTGCTGTACCTGCCGTGGGCGCTGAAGTTCCTGTGGGCGCCGCTGGTGGACCGCTGGCATCTGCCGGCCCTCGGTCGCCGCCGCAGCTGGCTGTGGTTGACTCAGCTGTTGTTGCTGGCCGGGATCCTGGTGCTGGCGTTTACCGGCCTGGATCATGGCCTGGTCGTGTTCGTGCTGGTCGGCATGTGGATCTCGAGCATTGCCGCCACCCAGGACATCGCCATCGACGGCTACACCGTGGAGGCGCTGGCGCCGGCCGAGCACCGGTTGGGCAGCATGGCGCAGAGCGTGGGTGTGGCCCTGGGCAGCATGATCGGTGGCGCCGGTGTGCTGTGGCTGTATGAAACCCGCGGCTGGAGCGTGGCCCTGCTGAGCCTGGCCGCGATGAGCGCACTGACCCTGCTGGCAGTGCAGCGGATCAACGAAACGCCGGCCAGGCCCGACGCGCCGCGGCCGAGCATCCTGCGTGCGCTGCGTCGTCGCGAACTGCGCTGGGCGCTGCTGCTGATCGTGCTGTATCGGTTGGTGGAAGCACCCGCAATGGCGATGATCAACCCGCTGCTGGTCGACCAGCAGTTCAGCCTGACCGAGATCGGATTGCTGATCTCGGTGGGCGGTGCCGGTACCGGCATGCTGGCTGCGGTGGGCACCGCCTGGCTGCTCAAGCAGCGCCGGGCCGAGCAGTTGCTGATGCACGCTGGCTGGTGGCGCACCGTGTTCTATGTACTGCTGGCGTTGATGCTTTACAGCGGTGCGATGGCGACGTCACGGTGGGGCCTGGGCGCGCTGGTGATCGCGCTGCTGGCACTGCGCTATGTGGCGATGACCAGCCTGTATGCCCTGTTCATGCGGGTCAGTTCGCGTGCCCAGGCCGGCACTGATTTCACCCTGCTCGTGTGCTTCGAACTGCTGGTCAATTTCATCGGCGGTGCATTGTCCGGCTTCCTCGCCAAGGGCCTGGGCTACCCCATCTACTACATCGCGCTGGCGGCAGTTTCGGCGCTCGGGTTGCTGCTGTGCCGGCCGCTGATGCGCCGCTTCGCAGCGCCTATCGATTCCCCCTGATACGCAACGAGGACACCATGCGGCATACCGCAGCAACCCTTCCGCTGGCTGTGCTGGCGATGGCCATCAATGGCCAGCTGGCGGCACAGAATGCGTCCGCTACGTCCGGCACCCGGCAACTGGATGCGGTGAGTGTCACCGCCGTGCGAGGCGCACGCAGCGTGGCCGAGATCGCCGGCACCGTGTATGCCATCGAGCGCGAGCAGATTGCCCAGCAGATCACCGCCGGGCGCAGCACCGCCGACATCCTCGGCCAGCTGGTGCCATCGCTGGCGCCGGCCAGCGGAACCACCAGCAACTACGGCATGACCATGCGTGGCCGCAGCGTGCAGGTGATGATCGATGGCGTACCACTGACCGGCGCGCGCGATGGATCGCGCCAGCTCAACAGCATTTCGCCAACCATGATCGAGCGCATCGAGGTGATCTCCGGTGCCACCGCGCTGTATGGCGCCGGTGCCAGTGGCGGCATCATCAACATCATCACCCTTCAGCCCGGTGAGCAGCCGGTGCAGCTGGCCAGCCAGTTCGGCCTGCGCAGTCCCTCGCATCTGTCCAGTGACACGCTGGCCTGGAACGCAGCGCAGACCATGACCGTGCGCGGCGATCAGTTCAGTGGCGCGTTCGGCTTCGCCTATGGCCGGCAGGGCGCATCGCTGGATGCGCATGGCCGCCGCATCGGTCCGGAGATCGCGCAGACCGATCGGCAGGACACCGAGACCCGCGAACTCAATGCGCGCTTCGATTGGACGCTGACGGACAGCCAGCGGTTGAGCGTCGGCGTACGCTGGTTCGACGATCAACAGGACAGTGATCACGGCCCCGACTATGGCCCGCGCCTGGCCGCGCTGTTCAACCCTGCATTCACGCCCAGCCACCAGGCGCTGCCCGGCCTGCAGCTGGAGGCGCAGCCGCGTACCCGGCACCAGGGAGTGAATGCGCAGTACCGCAACCGCGATGTACTGGGCGGGCAGGAACTGAGCGTGGAAGCCTATTACCGCAACGAGCAGGGACGCTGGTTCCCGTCGGTGTCGACCCTGGTGCATCCGGCACTGCGCGGGGGCTTCGCCTATGTGGCGATGCAGTCCAACACCGAAATCGACGTTTGGGGCCTGCGCAGCGCGCTGCACAAGGATTTCCAAGTTGGTGGCCGCAGCCTGCAGCTGTCATACGGTGTGGACCACGAGCGCGAGCAGGACAGCCAGCGCGGACAGATGTATGACATCAACCGCTTCATCGCCAGCAATGGTCTGGATTACCGACCGACAGCGCAGTACGCGATGGGGCCGGACGTGCGCATGGACACCACCGGACTGTTCCTGCAGGCCGACCATTCGCTCGGCGAGCGCTTCAGCGTGCAGGCAGGCGTGCGCCACCAGATCCTGCGCAACCGCGTCGAGGATTCACTTCCCTACACCGAAGCGATCACCGCCGACGCCGTTGCGGGGTACACGCCGCGCCTGCTGCAGGGTGGCCGCGTGCGCCACGCGCAGACCCTGTTCAATGCCGGCGTGGTGTACCGGCTGGACGCATCGCAACAGCTTTTCGCGAACTTCTCGCAGGGATTCAGCCTGCCCGATACGCAGCGCATGCTGCGCGATGTGCCGGCGAGCTTCGTCATCGACAGCCGCAACGTCGGCCCGATCAAGGTCGACAGCTATGAGCTGGGCTGGCGCCGCAGCGATGCCTCGCTGCAGAGCGCAGTGACCGCGTTCTACAACCGCTCGGACAAGACCGTGCAGTTCAACCGTGACTACAGCGTGTCGGTGGCCGATACCGATGAGCGGGTGTGGGGCGTGGAGGCCAACCTGCGTTACACGCCGACCACGCAACTGGAGCTGGGCGCCAGCCTCGCCAGCACCCGGGGCCAGTACCGCGATGCTGCCGGACGTTGGCGTGAGCTCAATGCGTTCCGCGTTTCACCCTTGAAGGCCGGTGTGCATGGGCAGTGGCGCTTTGCCAATGACAGCCTGCTGCGATTGCAGGGACAAGTGGTGGGCGGGACCGATCGTGCCTGGCGCGATGCGCCGCTCGCAGCGATCAGTCCCAGCATTCGCGCTACCCCGGCGGCGAAGATCCACGGCTATGCGGTGTTCGACCTGATCGGCGAAGTACCACTGGCAGGCGGCCGCTTCAGCGCGGGCATCTACAACCTGGCCGATCGTGACTACCGCACGGTCTATGGCCAGCAGGCCGAGGCGACCTACGGAAAGATGTCCAGCCTGCCGGCGGCAGGGCGGACCTTCTCGATCGGGTACCGGGTGGAGTACTGAGCCGGACGGCGTCCCCCTACCGTTCGTCGGCCCATGACTTCCGGGGGGTTGACTACAGTTGTCGTCACGCAGAAAGTGGCGACACGTGTAGTCAAGGGAGTGGTGTCATGCGTGGCAAGACGATCGGGGACCAGGAGCTGGCCCTGCTGCAGTACATCGATGAACATGCGCCGGCCAGCGTCGGCGAGGTCGCCAGTGGCTACGGCGAGGCCCGTGGCCTGGCCCGGTCCACCGTGCTGACGATGATGGAGCGGCTGCGGGCGAAGGGGTATCTTCGTCGCCAGCAGCAGGACGGCGTCTACCGCTACCAGGCCACCCGTGGCCCGGAAAGCGTGCTGCAGGGTGCAGTGGCCCAGTTCGTCGACAACACGCTGCAGGGCTCGGTGTCGCCGTTCGTGGCCTACCTGTCGCAGCGCCAGCAGGTCAGCGACAACGAGCTGGCCGAGCTGGAAGCGCTGGTCGCCGAACTCCAATCGCGCCGCCACGAGGGCTGAGCCATGGACACCACGATGCTGATCCCGTTGTTGGAACGGCTGGGCTGGACCAGCCTGCAGACCGTGCTGCTGGTGGCCCTGGTGTACGGCGTGTGCCGCGCGCTGCCGTCGCTGTCGGCGGCCACCCGCTGCCGCCTGTGGTGGCTGGTGTCGCTGCAGGCCGTGCTCGGCCTGTTCTGGAGCCAACCGCTGCAGCTGGCCTGGCTGCCGGCACCGCAGGCGGTGGCGATGACCGCCACTGACGTTGCCGCAGATCTGGTCTACCCGCTGGCGCCGGAAGCCTCGGCGCAGCTGCTGGCGACGATGCCGGTGCCTGCGGCGGACGTGCCGGCAGTTGCGTGGTGGGCCGTTGCACTGGCTGCGCTGTGGGCATCCGGTGCGCTGCTGATGGCGCTGCGTACCTTTGGTGAATGGCGCCGCTGCCGCGCGCTGCTGGCCGCCGCCTATCCCTGCGAGGACGAAGCGCTGGTGCAGGCCCTGCAACTGGCCTCCGATGCGCACGGCGTGCGTCCTGCGCCGCGGTTGTGGATGAGCACGCAGGTGGATGCACCGCAGCTGGTCGGGCCGTTCCGCCCGGTGCTGCTGCTGCCGGCCGGCGACAATGCCCTGCAGGGTGACGCGCTGGATCTGGCACTGACGCATGAACTGCAGCACCTGCAGCGGCGTGACCTGCAGTGGGGCCTGCTGCCTGCACTGGCCCAGCACCTGTTCTTCTTCCACCCGCTGCTGCGCCTGTCGGTGCGCGAATATGCACAGGCCCGCGAAGAAGCGGTGGATGCGGCCGTGGTTGGCCAGCACGGCGCCAGCCGCCAGGCTTATGGCCGCCTGCTGCTGCAGCTGGGCGTGGCACCGCAGCCGCACCTGGGTGTGGCAAGTGCTGCACCGAACACCACCAGCCTCAAGCGTCGCCTGCTCTCGCTGCAGCCGCGCCGGGCCTGCCCGCGCATTCTGGCGATGGCGTTGACCGCTGTCGTCGTTGTGGTGGGCGTGGCACCGATGCGGCTGGTGGCGGCGCCAGTGCCGCCGGCACCGCCGGCGCCTCCGGCTGCACCGAAGGCCGTGGTGCCGCCACCGCCGAAGGCTCCGAACGCGCCGCCCGCAGCGCCTTCGGCCGCGCGCGTTCCGGCCGTGCCGGTGGCGCCCGCGCCGCCTGCCGAGCCGGCCGATGTCGAGGCGCTGTCAGGCCCGGACGATGCCGATGTGGCGGTCGACGTGGATGTCGATGTGGATACCGACATGCACGGTGAGCATTCGAATTCCCACACCACCTCCATCACCACCTACGGGCGCCTGGATCTCGGCAAGTCGCCGTTGCAGGCCTACGTGCTGGTCGATGGTGATTCGACCTTCGCCAATGGCGGCATCGACGATGTAACGGTGGCCCGCAGGCAGCTCGGCAAGGGGCCGGCGCTGTGGTTCCGCCAGGGCGACAAGCGCTATGTGGTGCGCGACCCGATGCTGATCCAGACCCTGCAGCGCGCCTACAGCGGCGCCGCAGACCTCGGTCGCCAGCAGAGCGAACTGGGCCGCCAACAGAGTGCGCTGGGTCGCGAGCAGGGCGAACTCGGCAGGCAGATGGGTGAGATGGGCCGCCTGCAGGGTGAGGAGTCACGCCGCCTTGCGCTGGCCGCCGCTGAGGTAGCGCGCAGCGCGATGGCTGCCCACGACATCAACCGTGAGGCCGCCGCAGAAGCCGCGAAGGCGGCGCGTGGTGCGACCAGCGATATGGCCGTTGCGCGTGAGGCTGCACGCGAGGCCGCTGCCGAGGCACGTCGTGCGATGCAGGAAGCCCGCAGCGAGGCCGCGCAATCCGGCCGCACCCGTGACATGCAGCGCCTGGCCAGCCAGCAGTCTGAACTGGCCAGCCGACAGGCGGCACTGGGCAGCCAACAGGCCGCGTTGGGCGAGCGTCAGGCACGCGTGCATGCGCAGGCATCGCAGCAGGCACAGCAGGTGATCGCGCGCGCACTGGCCAGCGGCAAGGCCGAGCGCCTCTGAGCGGTAGTGCCGGCCGCTGGCCGGCAATGTGGGGTGCCGGCCAGCGGTCGGCACTTCCTTGGGAACATCAACCGCAGCTGGCGCGCTCGATGCGGTTCTGCGCATCCACCTGCACGGTCACGCGGTCCTGGCGGAAGTCCATGGTCACCGCCATGCCCGGCTTGACCACCCGTGCACCGCGCGCGCCGCTGTCAGCCACCAGTTTCTTGATCGTGGCTTCGTCGGCGGTCTTGCCGGTGAAGGCCTCCAGCGCCTCCGGCCTGCATTCGTGTGCGGTATCGGCCACGGGCGCCGGCGCGGGATCATGGGTGGTGCTGCTGCCGGCGTGACTGCAGGCGGCCAAGGGCAGGATGGCGAGCAGGACCAGGGGGTTGAGGCGCATCGTCGGGCTCCAGGCGTGGATGGTGGCGGCAGTGTCACCGCTGCCACCGTCAGGCCGCGTCAACGCCTACTGCCCGACCAGCGCCAGGGTTTCGCGTTCACGTTGTTCTTCCCGTACCAGCCGCTGCAGCAGCAGGGCCAGGGTCACCACGTCCTGGTGGTTGTGGTCGGCCACCAGGCGCAGGTTCACCGCGTCGCCGCCGCGCAGGAAGCGCAGCCATGCGCCGGGCGCTTCCGAGCCGGGCAGGTCATCCTCGCGCACCACGCGCAGCAGCTGGCGTTCGATGGTGGACAGCTTGCAGTTCTCCCACGTGCCGCGATAGCGGCGGCGGGTCGGATAGAGCAGGTCGACGTGATCCAGCGCTGTGATCGGGCACCGCTGGCGGGCCAGTCGGTAGCGCGCCTTCAACAGGGGCGCATCGTAGCTGCGGCCGTTGTAGCTGCAGAACACGGTGGACGGCTGCAGCCAGCTGGCGAAGGTGGCCAGCATCGCGTCCTCGGCGGCCATCGTCGACATCAACAATTGGCGGATGCGCAGGCCTTCACCGCGTTGCGGGCACATATGCCAGTCGGCGGCACCGATCATGAAGGCGCGGGTGCCGGTGCCGCCGGCCAGGCCTGTGGTTTCGGTATCGAAGAACAGCAGGTCGCGCGCGGCCACGTGCTCGCCATCGCGGCGGGCGAAATCCAGCGACAGCGGTTGCGCCGGAATCGCCTGCGGCTGCAGCGACTCGATCAGGAACAGGCCCGGTGCGATTTCCTCGCCGGGCAGCTGACGATCCTGCGCGCTGGCCCGTGCAGGTGCAGGGCCGCCTCGCGTGCGCAGGCCGAGCAGGCGATGCAGGCTGCCCACTTCCGGCCGACGCAGCGGTGCGGGTGCCGGTGTGGAGGCCGCTGCACCGGTCGGCTTGTGGCGGATTTCCTGTTCGACCCAGGCGAACACCGAACGCTCGGCCGGTGGTTGCCGCGCATCGTTGGCGGCAACCGGTGCCGCAGGTGATGCGGGCGGCGGCTCGGGCGCAGCCGGCGTGACTGCCTTCGGGTCACCGGCCTGCTTCCGCAGCAGGCGCAGCTTGTCCAGGCTCAGGCTCACGGGGCCAGCAGCTCCATCGGGTCGCGGGTGGTCACCACCACGTCGGGCACGTGCTGGCAGGCCTCGGCATCGAACAGGTCCAGCACACGCAGCGCCAGCGCGCGCGGCGAGGTGTCATCCTCTTCCTGCGCGGCCAGCACCGGGCCGACACAGGCCGGGCAGCCGGCCTTGCAGTCGCAGCGCTGCACCAGTTCGCGCGCGCGCTGCACCAGTTCGGCCTGGCGCTGCCACAGCGGCTCGCTGAGGCCGACGCCGCCGGGGAAGTTGTCGTACAGGTAGACGGTGGGCACGAACTCCTGCAGCAGCTCCACCACACCAGGATCACCTTCGCTGCCGCGCAGTTGACCACGGCCGCTCTGGTCGGCGATCGCGAACCAGGAACCATCGCCGTTGCCCACCGACTTCTGCAGGTCGCGCGCATCGGCCATCACCGCCACGGTGGCGACGATGTGCAGCGCATAGGCGGCGCCGAGGAAGCCATCCAGCGCATCCTGCTTGCTGGCGAAGGCGCGCAGCAGCAGTGCCTGCGGTAGCTGCCACCACACCGCAGTGGTGTGCAGTTCCTGGTCGGGCAGGTTCACCGGGCCGTAGCCGATGTTCTCGTGGGTGTAGTAGCGGATCTTCTTGTAGCCGGCCACGCGGCGCACCACGTGCACCTCGCCATGATGCGAATCGCCACGCCCGGCCACGCCACCATCGAAGCGGTCCAGCACCTTGAGCTTGGTGAAGTCGATGCTGTCGGTGTAGTAATCCACATGCGTGCGGGTGACATAGGCCTTGCGGCCGTCCCAGTCGAGCGTCTCCACCTGGTAGGGCGTGGACTGCACCATGTGGATGGCGCCTTCGTACAGGGTGAGTGCGGCGGCGGAATAGTCGACTTCGGCGATGATCTGCTGGCGGCCATCGCTGCGATCGACCACCACGAAGTTGCCATCGGCCACCGCACGCAGGCTGACCGCGTTGGCCGGGTAACTGTCGGCGATCCATTCCCAGCGTTCGCCCTCGCGGTGGATCACTTCTGTCTCTGCCAGCGCTTCCAGGAACACTTCCGGGTCGATCGGGCCGAAGCCATCGCCGACCCGGAACGGCAGCTCGAACGCCGCGCAGCGGATGTGGTCGAACAGGATCAACGGCTGGTCCGGCGCAATGCGCGCGTGTTCGGGCGAGGCCTCGGCGAAGAAGTCCGGATGCCGCACCACGTACTGGTCCAGCGGCTGCGAACTGGCCACCATCACCCCCAGCGCCAGCTGCTGACGGCGGCCGGCACGGCCGAAGCGCTGCCAGGTGGCGGCCACGCTGCCGGGGTAGCCGTTGAGGATGACCACGTCCAGGCTGCCGATATCCACGCCCAGCTCCAGCGCCGAGGTGCTGACGATGCCGTCGATGTTGCCCGCGCGCATCGCACGCTCGGTCTCGCGGCGTTCGGTGGGCAGGTAGCCGCCACGGTAGGCGCGGATGCGCGGCGGCTTGCGCGGGTCGTGGTCGAAGATGTCCTTCAGGTACTTGGTCAGCACCTCGACCATCAAGCGGGTCTGCGCGAACACCAGGGTCTTCAGCCCGGACTTGATCGCAATGCGTGCGATGCGGTTGCTCTGCGAGCGTGCCGAGGCGCGCAGGCCCAGGTCCGGATTGATCACCGGCGGGTTCCACAGCAGCACCTGCTTGGGCCCGCTGGGCGCGCCGGATTCGGTGATGGCGGTGACCGGTGCCTCGATCAGCGCCTCGGCATGGGCCTGCGGGTTGCCGATGGTGGCCGAGCACAGGATGAACTGCGGTTGCACGCCGTAGAACGCGCAGATGCGCTTGAGCCGGCGCAGCACGTTGGTGACGTGACTGCCGAATACGCCGCGATAGGTGTGCACCTCGTCGATGACGATGTAGCGCAGGTTCTCGAAGAACTGCGCCCACTTGGTGTGATGCGGCAGGATCGCCTGGTGCAGCATGTCCGGGTTGGACACCACGATGTCGCCGTGCAGGCGGATGGCCTGGCGCGCATCGCCCGGGGTGTCGCCATCGAAGGTGAAGGCCTTCACCCCGAGGTCGCCGGCACGGTTGAGCTCCAGCAGCTCGGCCACCTGGTCCTGGGCCAGCGCCTTGGTCGGGAACAGGTACAGCGCCTTGGCCTTGTCCTGCATCGCTGCGCTGACCACCGGCAGGGTGTAGCACAGCGACTTGCCGCTGGCGGTGGGGGTGACGATGGCCACATGCTCGCCACGCTGGCTGGCCTCCCAGGCCTCGGCCTGGTGGCTGTAGAGCTGCTCGATGCCACGTGCCTTCAGCGCTGCAGCCAGGGCAGGCGGCACTGAATCGGGCAGCGGCGCGTAGCGACCCTCGCGGCCGGGGATGGCGAAGCTGCCGGTGATACGGTCCTGGTAGCGGCGCTGCAGGCGCGCACTGAGCAGGGCGCCGTCGCGGGCCGGCAGGCCATCACGGGTGGCGAGCTTCTGCTCGGCATCGGCGGTGCGCTTGGCGAGTTCGTAAGCCATGGAAGATGGAGCCGGGACGTTTTTCGAGGGGTCACATGGCACCACATTCACGTCTCAGGATGTGAGACACCGCACACGGAGCGCGTGAATCGTTCAGTGCTCGCGTCCCGTGGTGTCGCCGCATCTCCCCTGGCTGAACAGCTGCCAGTGCAGCAACGAAATCTGAAGCCCGTATCCGTATCCTTGGGTGCTGGACGCAACCAACAGGGTGGATGGCTGTGGCACGACGTGGAACGCAGGGAGCACTCCTGGCCAGCATGCTGCTGGCCGGTATCGCGCAGGCGCAGCAGGCCACGCCGGTAGCGGTGCCCAACCCAGCGCCCGAACCTCCTGCAGATGCGCTGGCGGCAACCACCGCGCCGATCTCCACCACCCTGCCGCAGGACAACGTCACCACCCTTGGCGAAGTGCGTGCGCTCAAGCCCGAAGACGAGCCGCTGGATCTGTACCGTTTCAAGAATCCGGTGAAGTTCGGCGACAACCGCTTCAGTCGCGACTGGAGCGAGCCGCCGTCGCCGGAGCAGGTCAGCATGGGCGGTGGCTACATCATGATGGGCGTGGTCAAGGGCGTGCTGGCGGCCGGCAGGGGCTTGAACAAGCTCACCGGAGGGCCGGACCAGATCCAGGCCGCGACCGCACGGCCACCGCCGGAACTCAGTGCCGAACAGCGGCAGCGTGCGCTGCGGTTCTCCCAGGAGCAGGATGCCGGTGATGCATCGCCGGTGAAGTAGGCCGGTATATCCTGCCGGCTCCCCCACCGGTAGTGCTGCCATGTTCCTGCGTTCGATCTGCCTGATGGCGGCATTGCTGCCGGCGTCCGCCTTCGCGGATGGCATCGCCGGTGATGGCGCCTGCCGCAATGGCGCGTTTCCCTCTGAACAGAGCCGGTTCGCTCTGGCGCGGGTGGTCGATGCGCCCCGTCTGTACCTGCTTGGCGACATGGACGGCTGCCCGGCGAAGGGCGAACCGGCCTGCCGACAGCGCAGCTATGTGGTCAATGGCGATACCGTGGTGACCGGGCGTGATCTTGGCCGCTACCGCTGCGCGTTCTTCCCGAACAAGGTGGGTGGCAGTGCTGGCTGGGTGGACCGCAGCAAGCTGCAGGCGTTGCCGGTGGTCGTGCCGTCGCTACAGGATTGGGCGGGCAACTGGAAGGACGGCGACAACGGCCTGCGCATCACCGTGCAGGGTGGGCAACTGCATGTGGAGGGTGATGCCTACTGGCCCTCCGCCAACCCCACGCCGGAGCAGCGCCCCTACGGGCCGAACATGGGCCAGGTGGAAGCGCGCGCGGCGCCGCATGGTGCCGATGTCGAGTTTGTAGAGGACACCTGCAAGGTGCGCGTGCATTCGCTGGGGGAGGTGCTGATCGTGGCCGACAACAGCGAATGCGGTGGCATGAACGTGCGCTTCAATGGCGTGTACCGGCGCGTAGGCACGCGTTGAAAAGCGCCAACCAAGGTTGGCATCTACCGGGGCAACCGGGCAGTAGATCCACGCCATGCGTGGATGATGCTTGCGATCCAATTGGTGGGGTCAGAGCCCTTTCGCGGGCGAAAGGGATCCGACCCCGGGATCAGCGCCGTCGTTCCAGCCACCACAGCAGCGATGCGCACAGCACGAACGCCAGCCACCAGGGCCAGCGCGAGCCCGGTACGGGCTGCATCACCAACGCGTTCGCCGACGTACTGGAGGCCAACGCCTGAGTAGTCGCATCGATCATCGCCTGCCGATGCAGTGCGGGTGCATCCTTCGGGTCGAACACATAGCGCCAGACGGTGCTGTCGCCATGCTGCAGGCGCTGCCAGCCTGCCTCACGGGGCCACCAGCCGACGCAGCGCAGCGCCGACGTCGCGCCATCGACGATCAGGGGTACATCGTCGCCACGCTTGTTGAAGACCTGCAGCGGTGCCTGCACACCGCACAGCGCCTGTCGTTCGCCTGCCCAGCCGATCGGTTGCGGTGACCACAGCGCATCAGCGCTGCCCTGTGCACGTGCCAGCGTGGCCACCACGCCGCTCCACAGTTCGCCGTGGCGGTCGTCGCGCCCGGCCAGTACCCAGCGCCAGCTGTCGGTGATTGGCAGCAGGCCGATGCGGCCCTTGCCGACCGCGCGCCAGCCACCGATGGCGTTGCCAGCACGATCGTGCTGCAGCGCGCCGTCGCCGGGCACCTGCAGTGCCAGTACTTCCAGCGCGGGCAGGGCGGCGTTGTGCGAGCTGCGGTCGGCCTCTTCGCCGTAGCCGGTCGGCAGCGTACCCGCGGCGAGCGGGCCACGCCGTGCGGCGAGGATCGCGCTGTCGCCATCGCCGGGAAGTTCGAGGGCGTGGCTGCTGCCATCGCCTTGCACCGGTAGACCAAGATCCTGCAGGCGCTGGCGAGCGCTGGCCGAAGGTGCGCCCGCACTGCGTACCAGCACGCCCAGTCCATCGCGCAGCGCCTGGCGCATGGCGGCCAGCTGGCCTGCACTCAATGCGGCCAGGCTGCGCTCGTCCAGCAGCAGCAGATCGCTGCGCGTGAGCGATGCTGCATCGATCGACACCGCGCCATCACCGACGCTGAGTCCGGCCCCGGTATCCGCCTGCACCTGCACACGGATGCCGGCATCGGCCGCCCAACGCCGCAGGTACTTCAGCTCTGGACCCGGCGCGCTGGCGCGCACCAGCAGGCGCAGCGGTGCGGCCGGCAGGGTCTGCTGCGGCACCGGTACGCTATCCACCACATGCCCGTCGGCATCGAGCAGGCGCAGCTGGAACACGCTGCGGCCCTCGGCGCGGGCGATGCCACTCAGCTGCACGCGGCCGTCTTCGGCAACGTCCGTGCGATCGACCACGCCGTCGGCCGGGTCGAGCAGCTCTGCTTTCGCCTTGGCCGCGCCACGCGCCTGTGCCTGGACTTCAAAACGGGCACCGGGAGCGACATCGGCTGGTGGTTGCAGTGCGATCCAGCCGCGCGGCTCCGGTGTGGCCTGCCAACGTACATCCGGTGGCAGCAGCGCGTCACGGTCCCGTGCCGCCAGGCCAGCACCGACCAGCGTCAGCGTGGCGGCCGGATGCTGGCGCAGCGCGGTGGCCAGGTCGGGTACGCGCTGTGCGCCGGGCACATCGGCAGCTTCCGGCAACAGCAACAGCGGGCCTTCGCTGGCCGGGAGTGCGCCGGCCTTGCCGGCATCGGTTCCGAGCACGACCAGCCCGCCTGCGGGTTGCTGGCGGGTGGGCGGTACCAGGCAGAAATACAGCAGCGCGGCGACGATGATCTGCAGTGCGATCACGATCCACCGGCGGCCAGGGTGCGCGGTGTTTCCACGCAGCTGGCGCAAGCTGGCGATGACCACGATCAGGGCGAGTGCCAGCGCAATCCACAGGTTCACAGCGGAGGCGTTCATGGCTGCGCCTCCAGCGCGTCGAGGTAGCGCTGGCCCATCGCATCGGCGGCACTGCGCCGCATCGCCTGCGGCAGCGGACGCTGCAGCGCCCGCCACAACTGTGCGCGCAGGCGCTGGCGACAGTCGCTGCAGTCGGGCTCGATGCGCAGCTGCTCGATGGCCGCAGCCAGATCGAGTGCATCGGGCAGGTAGGCCGCGTTGCGCTGCTGCCAGGTCGCGAGCGCGTCCAGATCCGGCGCGCCGGTGTCGTCGCCGAGACGCTGCCAGGCTTCGACGATGGCCGGATCGGGCGGGGTGCGGGCGGCCAGCGGCAGTTCACGACTGGCCAGCCCGGCACGGTCACCGCCGAGGCGGCGGCCTTCATCGATCGGTGGCAGCTCCGGTCCGACACGGGCCAGATAGATGCGCTCGGCCTGCTGCACCTGCTTGATGAAGCCCAATGCCTTGTAGGCGAAGGGTAATGCCTGCTCCGGTCGGCCCTGGCGCAGCTCGCCTTCGGCCGACCACATCTGGTCAAGCGCCGCCTTCAGCGTGGCACGGGTCTGCGGATCGAGCAGGGTGGCCGCCTCGGCATGGTCATGGGTGTGGCCGTACTCGGAGAGCACGTCGGTGGCGCTGCCGAACACCGGCGGCGTATCGGCATTGGTCGCCTTGCCACCGTGATCGTGGTCATGCTCATCGTGCGCTCCGGCCTCGGCGCCATGGTCGTGATCGTGATCGTCGTCGTGATCGTGGTCGTCTGCGGCGGGCGTATCGCTGGTGGGCAGGTCGCTGGTCGGCGGTGGCTTCGGCGCACCTTCGCTTTCCTCACCCAGGAACTGGCCGTAGCGCAGGCGCAGGATGCGCTGGTCGACACCGATCGCATCGCTGCGCTTCACGAAATCCTCGGCGGCGAGAGTGCGGCGCTGCCGGATCAGCGCTTCGGCATCGATGATGATCTGCCGCTGGCTGCGGAAGTAGGCCGGCAGGGTCTTCTTGATGCGGCCTTCCAGCTCTGCACCGAGTGCGACTTCGGCGCTGGGCAGGCGCAGGATCACGCTGCTGCTGCGTCCGGTCTGCGGCGTGGGCGCATGGTTGTCGCGCACCTCCAGCTGGGCGATGACATCGTTGCCCGGTTGTGCGCCCAGCGCAGCCAGATCAAGGGTGTGGGCGAAACGCCGCGCGGTGGCTTCGCCGCTGCCGGCAAGCGTGACGCTGCGCTTCACGAAGGTGATGTTCTCACCGCTGCCCTGGGTGGTGGTGATCGACAGCGTTGCCTGCGCCGCGACACCGTAATCGTCGCTGGCCTCGAAGCGCAGCGCCCATTGCCGTTGCCCGGGCGTGCCCAGCACCAGGCTGGCGGCCGGCTCCAGCACGCGCACGCTGGGCGCGCGGTCGGCCACAACATCCAGCCGGTACAGGCGGGCTTCGGCCAGCGCCGGTTCGCTCACCACGCGGTACAGCACCGGCGTGCGCGCCACATCCTGTGCCTGCCACTGCCCATCGCGCTCGCTCAGCGGCAGCCGTCGACCATCGTGGAACTGCAGCCATGCCTTGGCCGGTGCGTGGTCGAAGCGCAACGACCACGACAGCCGGCTGTCGGCGGCGACCTTGGCATCCAGCGTGCTCTGCGTCAGCGTGGCTTGCCCGGTGTAAGCCGGTGCGTCGATGCGCAGGCGACTGGACTGCAGTTGCAGCGGGCCTGCGGACGCCGTGCTGCCGGTCGTGGCGGAATGAACGGCTGCCGGGTCTGGGTTCGAACGCGGCCAGCCGAACGCGAGCAGGGCAACGGCCAAGCCACCGATCCAGCACAGCATCACCGCCAGGTGCGGCCAACGCGGACGCAGCTCCGGCATCGCGCGTTCAAGCGTGGCCAGCACATGCACACGCTGGCGCTGCTGCAGCGGATTGAGCGTGGTGGCGTCGGCGAACAGCAGGTCGGCGCTGTCCTCGCTGGCACCGCTGCCATCGAGCTGGCGCTGCAGCCACTGGCGGTCCAGCTGGCGGGCACGTGCAGTGGCGAAGGCCGCGCAGGCGAGCAGGCTGACCGTGGCGACCACGCAGGCGATATCGAAACCGGACAGCCGCAGTGCGAGCGCCGTCGCAGCCAGCGCCCACGGCAGGCCCAGCAGCAGGGTGATGGCGGCGCGGCGACGACGCGCACGTTGCCAGGCATGCTGCAGCGTCTTCATGCGATCGCCCTGCGCCGCGCGCTGCTGGCCATCCAGCGTTCCAGTGCGAACAGCAGCACGATTGCCAGCAGAAGCCACGCCGTGGGCTCACGCACCGGCGATGCTGCGGCGGGCAGTGCAATCTGGCGCGGCGCCTGGTCCTGTGCATCGCCCACGCGTGGCGACGGCGGCGGCTGCAGGGCCAGCAGCAGGGAACGCGGCAGCTGTGGATCGCGCAGCGCGGTGTTGCTGGCGGCATCCCAATCACCCGGTAGTGACAGCAGGCGGCCAAGGCCGACACGTTGCTGCCACAACAGCGGCACGCCTTCGGCGCTGCGCAGCAGGACCTGGGCTTCCGTGGCGGGCTTGGCGGCGATCAGCACACTGCCGCCATCTTGCAGCCACGCCTGCCAGTTCGCCGGCAGTGCGTCGTTGCGGCTCCATACGCCGATCTCGCCGCGTTCGGGCAGGGCATCCGCCACCAGAGGAGCGAGCGGCGCCTGCACGCCCCACGCGCGCTGCAGTGCATTCAACCAGTGCTGGGCAGCGGCCGAAGCATCGCTGTGCACGCGCAGGCGCGGCGACGTTGCGGCACGCGGTTGCGCAGTGACCGGCATCGGCTGCGTGTGCCATTGCACCTCACGCGACAGCTGCAGGCGGGCGCCATCCAGGCCGGGCAGGGGATCGGGAACGTGCACGGTCAACGCGGTGCCCGCTGGCAGCTGCGCATCCAGTTCGCGCAGCAGGCTGGGCAGGGATGCGCTGGCTGCGGGGGGCGCCTGATCAATGGCCGGGAAGCCGGGCGCCAGCCAGTGCCAGTTGCGATCCGCAGCGGTGCCGCGCAGTGCGGCGGCATCCAGCCCCGGGGCCACCACCGTCCATGCACTGGGGGCCGGCACGGGGCCGGTCAACGCAGGCCGTGCCAACAGCAAAGCCAGCGCGGCAAGCAACAGCAGGCGCACCAGCAGCAATGGCCAGTCATCGAAGCGGATGCGCTGGCGTGGCCGGATCTGTGCGCGCAGCCAGCGCAGCGCGGCGAAATCCAGCGGTGTGTACGGATGGCGGCGGGCGAGGTGGATCAGCAGCGGCAGCAGCCATGCGGCGAGCGCGGCCAGACCCAATGGGAACAGCAGGGTCATGCACCGCCCCCACGGCCAAACAGCGCCTGCAGTGGTTGGTCCAGGGGCTGGTCGAGCCAGCCGGTGGCGCTGGCGATGCCGCTGGCCTGCAGGCGCGACCGCAATGCGTTTCGTGCGTCAGCGAAGTGCTGCAGGTAGTCGCTGCGGATCGCCGCGCCATCGCCCAGCAGTTCCTCGCCGGTCTCCGGGTCGCGGAAGCGGTGGCCGGCGTCGAATGGGAAGTCGCGCTCGTCGGCAGTCAGGATCTGCAGCAGGGCCAGTTCACGGCGCGCGCTGGCCAGTTGTTCCAGCAGCACGATGCCGGCTTCATCAAAGCCATCGCCAATGGCCAGCAGCATGTCGCCGGGGCGTACGCGTTCCCACAGCGGGCGTAGTCGATCCGCCGATGGCCAGCCGCCGCGCGCCTGCAGCGCATGAAGTTGAAGGTGCACGCGGTCACGTTGGCGTGCGCCGCTCGCTGCGGGCACCAGCTGCAGCCCATCGCCATTGATCGCCAGCAGGCCGAAACGGTCGCCTTGCTGCAGGGCCAGCTCGACCAGGCAGGCGGCAACGCCGCGCATATGATCCAGGCGCGTGCGTTCCGGCGCGGCGCGATCTGCCTGGCCGGCCGAGGCGGTCGCATCGAGCAGCAGCCAGACCGTGATCGGGCTTTCGCGTTCGGATTCGCGCACGAAGAAGCGGTCCGAGCGTGCATACAGCTTCCAGTCGATCTGGCGCAGTTCGTCACCCGGCTCGTAGGCCCGGTACTGGGCGAACTCCAGGCCGGCACCACGGCTGCGGCTGGCGTGCTGGCCAATGCCGCTCGCACCGCTGGCCAGGCGCGGCCGCAACCGCAGCAGGCGCAGGCGCGCGCGCAGTTCGGGTGGCAGGGTCAACGACGTACCAGCGTTCACGCGTGGATCAACCCGGGAACGGCACGGCCTGCAGCAGGGCGGCGACCACGTCGTCGGCACGCTTCTGCTCGGCCTCGGCGGCGAACGACAGCAGCAGGCGATGGCGCATCACCGGTGCGGCCAGTGCCTGGACATCCTCGCGGGTGGCGGCGAAACGGCCCTGCAGCAATGCGCGTGCCTTCGCCGCCAGCACCAGCGACTGCCCGGCGCGCGGGCCGGCACCCCATTTCACCCACTGGTTGATCGCCGCCGGTGCGCCTTCGCCTGGGCGGCTGGCGCGCACCAGGCGGGTGATCCAGGCCAGCACATCAGGGCTGACATGCACCTGGCGTACTGCGGCCTGCAGCGCGATCACCGCTTCGGCATCCATCACCTTCGGCACCGCGTCGGTGGCACCGCCGGTGGTCTGTTCCAGGATCTGCCGCTCTTCGTCCTCGCTCGGGTAATCCACCAGCACGTGCAGCAGGAAGCGGTCGAGCTGTGCCTCCGGCAGCGGGTAGGTACCGGCCTGCTCGATCGGGTTCTGCGTAGCCAGCACGAAGAATGGCGCGGGCAATGCGTAGGTGGTGCCGGCGTAGCTGACCGTGCGTTCCTGCATCGCTTCCAGCAGCGCGGCCTGGGTCTTGGGCGGGGTGCGGTTGAGTTCGTCTGCGAGCAGCAGGTGGGTGAAGATCGGGCCCTGCTGGAAACGGAAGTGGCGATGGCCGGTGCCGTGGTCTTCCTCCAGCAGCTCGGTGCCGAGGATGTCGCTGGGCATCAGGTCCGGGGTGAACTGCACGCGCCGGAACTGCAGTTCCAGCGCCTGCCCGAGCGAGCGCACCAGCAGGGTCTTGCCGAGCCCGGGCGCACCTTCCAGCAGGCAGTGTCCGCCGGCCAGCAGGCCGATCAACAGCTGCTCGACCACGGTGTTCTGGCCCACCACGGCGCGTGCAAGCGCGGCGCGCAGCGCATCCAGACGCGGCAGCAGGGAATCGAGGTCGGGGGAAGTCATGGTCGTGCAGGTCCTATCAATTGTTCAACGCGTACATCACGATGTTGACGCCGAAGCGGGTGTTGTCTTCGGCCAGGAAGCGCTTGTTGCGCCAGTCGTAGTCCCACTCGCAGCCGTAGTCCTTGTTGCTGTAGAGCAGGCCCAGGCGGCCGTCGACCTCGATGCCTTTCAGGTAGTCGTGTACCAGGTCATCGCCCCAGCCGTTGAGTTCGAAGCTGGTGGCGGGCGGGCCATCGGGGAAGCGGAAGAAGCTGCGGTACAGCGGGTGGCTGTTGGGCAGCTTCTGCAGTGCCTTGGGACCAAACAGGCGACCCATCTGCGCCTCGAACGAGGTGGCGAACAGGCCGTCGATATCGTGGTTGCAGTCGTCGACGAAGACGAAGCCGCCATTGCGCACATAGCGCACGAAGTTCTGCCGCTCGGCGGCGTTGAACTCCACCAGCGTGTGCCCGGCCAGGTAGCAGAACGGCGCTTCCAGCATGCGTGGGTCGGCCAGCGCCACCACGTGCTCCTGCGGATCCACGCGCAGCGAGGTGTAGTCAATCAGCGAGGTGATCAGGTTGGACGGCATGCGCGCGTCCACGTCCCAGTCGCCGGAGTCGTACTGCAGGCGGGTGAACCAGAAGTCGTAGCGCGAACTGCGCGGGCCTGACTGCGCCAAGGCCGGCAGCACCGCCGCCGAAGCGGCAGCGGCCAACCAGCGCAGGCAGGCCCGGCGATCCATCAGACCGCGTCGGACAGCGAGGTGAAGGTGAAATCGCGCAGCTTCATCGGCGGGATCATCATCACGTAGCTGGATTCATCACCGGCCACGCGCACCGGCTTGCCCAGCTCTTCGATGTTGTTGAGCATGATCACTGGCGATTCGTTGAAGCGGAAGTTCTTCACCGGGTGCTTGATCTGGCCGTTCTCGATGTAGAAGGTGCCGTCGCGGGTCAGGCCGGTCAGCAGCACGGTCTGCGGATCGACCATGCGGATGTACCAGGTACGGGTGACCAGGATGCCCTTCTGGGTGCCGCGCACCAGCTCGGCGGTGCTCTTGTCGCCACCGCTCATCAGCAGGTTGCCCGGCGTTGCCTTGGCGGTCTTGCCCTGCTTCTGCGCCCAGAAGCGCGAGTAGTCCAGGTTGGCGATCTTGCCGTTCTCGATGATGGCCATGCGCTCGCGTGGCATGCCTTCGCCGTCCCACGGCAGCACCGGTGCGTCCGGATGCCACGGATCGGCAATCATGGTCACGCGCGGGTCGTAGACCTGCTCGCCCAGTTTGTTGCCACCGCCCTTCTTCGACAGGAAGCTGCGGCCTTCATCGGCCGAGCGTGCGCTGAAGAAGTTCATCATGAAGCTGATCAGGCCCGCGGCCGCGGCCGGTTCCAGGATCACCGTGTACTTGCCCGGCTCCAGCGCCTTGGCTTCGGCCGATTCGGTGGCCTTGCGCATGGCGATGCGGATGTCCTGGTCGGCCTTGAAGTCGGCGGCATCCTTCAGGTTGCGGCCGACCCAGCCCGAACCGCGGCCATCTTCGGTACGCACGGTGCAGGTGTAATCGAAGTTGGTGGTGCGCTGGTAGGCGAAGTTGCCGTTGCTGTTGGCGGTGGCCTGGAAGCCCTGGCCGTCCTCGAGGAAGCCGGCGGCGATCAGGCCGTGGCCACGGCACGGGGCGATCGAATCGGCGGCGACCTTGGCGCGGAAGGCAGGATCGATCGCTGCAGTGGATTCGCTGAAGGTCGGGCTGGCGCGATAGCTCTGCTTGCCGATGGCCGGCATGAACTCCGGGTTCTCCGGCGCCAGGCGCGCCAGGTCTTCGGCGCGGCGTACCACGCGCTCCAGCGCGGCATCGTCGAACTCGTTGATCGATGCGGTACCGACGCGCTTGCCGAAGGCAACGGTGACCGCCAGCTCGGTGTTGTCGACGATGCCGCTGGTGGAGACATTGTTCAGCGCGAAACGGATGTTGCCGCTGATCGCGCCGGCCAGCACGGCGGTGCATTCGTCGGCCTTGGACAGGGCGATGACCTTGTCGAGGATGGCCTTGGCCTGGGCTTCGGTGAAGATACTCATGGTGTAAGGGCTCCTGACCGATCAGCCGAGGCTGCGTGCGGTGTTGATGACGTTGATGCCGTTGAAGCGCGCGGTGGACGAACCGTGCGAGACCGCCGAGACCTGGCCCGGCTGGCCCTTGCCGTCGAAGAACGAACCGCCCAGGCGGTAGTCGCGCTCGTCGGCGACGGCGGTGCAGGCATTCCAGAACTCCGGCGTGCGGATCTGGTAGGCCACGTCTTCCAGCATGCGGGTGATCTGGCCGTTCTTGATCTCGTAGAACAGCTGGCCGCCGAACTGCGCGTTGTAGCGCTGCTGGTCGATCGAGAACGAACCGTCACCGATGATGTAGATGCCGTTCTCCACGTCCTTGATCAGGTCGGGCACGCTCAGCGGCTTCTTGCCCGGTGCCATCGACACGTTGGCCATGCGCTGGAACTGCACGCTGGACCACGAGTCTGCATAGCAGCAGCCGTCGGACTCGGTCTTGCCGAGGATGTGGGCCTGGTCGCGGATGGTCTGGTAATCCACCAGCTTGCCGTTGCTGATCAGGTCCCAGCGCTTGCACTTCACGCCTTCATCGTCGTACGCCACCGCACCGAGGCTGCCCGGCTGGGTCTTGTCGGCGAAGATGTTGACCAGCTCGCTGCCGTACTGGAAATGCTGTTCGCGCTTGTCCAGGGTGGCGAAGCTGGTGCCGGCGTAGTTGGCTTCGTAGCCGAGCACGCGGTCCAGCTCCAGCGGGTGGCCGATCGACTCATGGATGGTCAGCCAGGTGTGCGACGGGTCGAGCACCAGATCGTACTTGCCCGGCTTCACCGACGGGGCCTTCAGCTTTTCCTGCGCCTGCTTGGCGGCGGCGATGGCATCTTCCTTCATGTTGTAGGAAGAGCTGTAGTTGACCACGCCATTCGGGCTGACCACCTTGCCGGCAGCCGCGCCGTCCAGATACTCGTAGCCCAGGCCCATCGGCGAGGACAGGCCTTCGCGGGTACGGAACTTGCCGCTGGACTTGTCGATGGCGGTGATCGTCATCGGTGCCCAGATGCGGTGCACGTCCTGGTCGATATAGGAACCATCGGTGGAGGCGAAGTACTTCTGCTCGTTGACCAGGAACAGCATCGAATTGACGAAGCTGGCGCCGGCGCCCATCGCCGCAGCGTTGACGTCCAGCAGCAGGCCGACCTTGTCCTTGATCGGCACTTCCATCGCATTCTTGCGGATAGGCGTGCGCCAGCTCACCTCACCCACGCCCGGCGCCTTGGCCAGCTGTACCGGTGCGGTCTGCACGCCGGCATTGGCCTTGGCGATTGCTGCGGCCTGCTGCGCGGCCTTGGCTACATCGGCCGTACCCAGCGCATTGGTGGCGGCGAAGCCCCAGGCACCGTTGACGATCACGCGGATGCCCACGCCGGTGGACTCGGTGTTCACCACGTTCTGCACCTTGTCCTCGCGGGTGATCACGAACTGCCGCAGGTAGCGGCCGATGCGCACGTCGCAGTAGGTGGCGCCGGCGCTGCGCGCAGCCTGCAGCGCGGCGTCGGCCAGGCGCTTCTTCAACGCCGGGTCGAGGCTGGACTGCAGCTGTTCGGCGGCGATCACCTTGCCGAAGAAGGAGGGCACGATCAGCCCGCCCGCGGTAAGCCCGGTCAGGGCAAGGAAGTCACGTCTTTGCAAGGCTGCTCTCCATGTCGAACGATGGGTGGCTCAAGCGCCGAGACTGCGCGCGGTGTTGATGATGTTGATGCCGTTGAAGCGGGTGGTGGACGAACCGTGCGAGACCGCCGAGACCTGGCCGGGCTGGCCCTTGCCGTCGAAGAACGAACCGCCGAGGCGGAAATCGCGCTCGTCGCAGATCGCGGCGCAGGCATTCCAGAATTCCGGCGTACGGATCTGGTAGGCCGCATCCTCGACCATGCCGGTGATCTTTCCGTCCTTGATCTGGTAGTACAGCTGGCCGCCGAACTGCGCGTTGTAGCGCTGCTGATCGATCGAGTACGAACCGCGGCCGTGGATGTAGATGCCGTTCTCCACGTCCTTGATCATGTCCTCGACGCTGAGCGGCTTCCTGCCCGGCGCCAGCGAGACGTTGGCCATGCGCTGGAACTGCACGCTGGACCAGGAGTCGGCATAGCTGCAGCCGTGCGAGGCATTGCGGCCGAGGATATGGGCCTCATCTCGCGTGGCCTGGTAGTCGACCAGGATGCCGTCGCGCACCAGATCCCAGCGCTGGGTCTTCACGCCTTCGTCGTCGTAGCCGACCGCGCCAAGGCTGCCCGGCTGGGTCTTGTCGGCGAAGAAGGAGACGATGTCACTGCCCCAGCGGAAGCCTGCATCGCGCTTGTCCAGCGTGGCGAAGCTGGTGCCGGCGTAGTTGGCTTCGTAGCCGAGCACGCGGTCAAGCTCCAGCGGGTGGCCGACGTTCTCGTGGATGGTCAGGAACAGGTTGGACGGGTCCAGCACCAGGTCGTACTTGCCCGGCTTCACCGATGGCGCCTTCAGCTTCTCGCGCGCGTGGCGGGCGGCGGCGATGGCGTCCTCGACCGGGTCGTAGGAATCGCGGTAGGCGGTGATGCCACCGGGCAGCTGCACCTTGCCGCGCGCATCGCCATCAAGGAACTCGTAGCCCATGCCCATCGGCGAGGACAGGCCGGCACGAGTGCGGAACCT
Organism: Stenotrophomonas sp. INTA L402-1; assembly: GCF_059295135.1. Lineage (NCBI taxonomy): Bacteria > Pseudomonadati > Pseudomonadota > Gammaproteobacteria > Lysobacterales > Lysobacteraceae > Stenotrophomonas > Stenotrophomonas sp. INTA L402-1. The sequence continues at coordinate 19,556 of NZ_JCAFWP010000005.1, read as the reverse complement.
GCCGCTGGCCTTGTCGATGGCGGTGGCAGTGAACGGCAGCCAGATGCGATGGATGTCCTGGTCGATGAACGAGCCGTCGCTGGAGGCGAAGTACTTCTGTTCATTGACCAGGAACAGGGTGGAATTGATGTAGTCGGCGCCCGCGTTCAGCGCGGCGGCGTTGAGTGCCAGCAACAGCTCGACCTTGTCCTGGATCGGCACCGCCATCGCGTTCCTGCGCACTGGGGTCTGCCAGCGCACCTCGCCCACCGACGGCGTCGGTGCCAGCTGCACCGGCCGGGTCTGGATGCCGGCGTTGGCGCGGGCGATCGCTGCGGCCTGCTCGACCGCCGCGCGCACGGCAGCCTCGGTCTGCTGGTGGGTAGCGGCAAAGCCCCAGGCGCCGTTGACGATCACCCGCACGCCGACACCGGACGATTCGCGGTTGGTCACATTGCCGACCTGGTGCTCGCGGGTGATGACCGACTGGTTGAGATAGCGGCCGATGCGCACGTCGCAGTAGCTGGCCTTGGCGGTGCGTGCGGCGGCGAGCGCAACGTCCGCCAGGCGTCTGCGCTGGGCGGTATCGACCGGGGCGAGCAGCTGCTCGGCGGCGATGGCACGGGAATGCGGCAGCAGCAGGCCCGCCAGGCCCAGACCGGAAAAAGCCAGGAACTCACGTCGTTGCACAGCGTTTCTCTCTCTCGCTTGCGTGCGGTTGGCAACGGGCCGGACCGATCACGTCAACTCCTCGACTTTCGCCAGCGCGGCGCGTCCGGGCAAGTGACTGCAGTCATGGTTGGGTGGGTTTCGGCAGGGCTTGCAGCCCTGCACCTGCTCAATGCAACGGCAACGGCAACGGCAACGGCCAAAGCCAGAGCGGCATTCCGTGGGTTGGCGGGGCGGTGTCGGACTGCGGGGACGCCGCAAGTACGTCCCTGTAGGCTTGGCAGCCGCATTCATGCGGCTGACACCCCGCAATCCGACACCGCCCCACCTTCGACAGGTTCACTCGGCTGTTGGTAGGTGTCGACCTTGGTCGACACGTCTGTCAGATATCGAAATGTATCCGGGGTCAGAGCCGTTCTCCTGCGGAAAACGGATCTGACCCCAAGAGCCGTTCCGACAGACCGCAGAAAACTGTCGAAGGCGGGGTGGGTCCGGTTGCGGGGGCGTGAGCGCCATGGATGGCGCGACCGAGCCTCCATGGATGGATTCACGGCGTCCCCCGCAACCGGACCCACCCCGCCATCCCCCAGGAAGCCCGCTGTTGCAGTTGCTTTGGCTGTTGCTGTTGCTCCGGCTCCTGCGGGTGCAGGGCTGCAAGCCCTGCAGACACCCCCTCGTGCACAATGGGGCCGACCCCGCCTGGACACCGTCCCTGATGTCGAGCAAGCCGTATTCAGAAGCCTGCGAGCGCAACCGCGAACCCATCGCCACCGCACTCGACCCGTGGATGGGCGACCGCCATCGGCTGCTGGAGATCGGCAGTGGCACCGGCCAGCACGCGGCGTTCTTCGCCGAGCGCTGGCCCTGGCTGCGCTGGCAGCCCAGCGATCATCCGGACCATCTGCCCGGCATCGAGGCCTGGCGCGCGGAGGCGGCGCTGCTCAATCTGCTGCCGCCGGTGGCACTGCAGGTGGAACTACCCCCGGCGCCGGGCCTGTCGTTGCCCGAGGGCAGCACGTTCGATGCCGCATTCAGTGCCAACACGTTGCACATCATGGGCTGGGAGCATGTGCAGGCGCTGTTCGCCGCGCTGCCGTCGGTGCTGCGGCATGGTGCGCTGCTGGCGGTGTACGGCCCGTTCAACTACGGCGGTCGCTACACCAGCGACAGCAACGCGCAGTTCGATGCCTGGCTGAAGGCGCGTGATCCACGCAGCGGCATCCGCGATGTGGAAGCGGTGCAGGCGCTGGCGGCGGACAACGGCTTCACCCGCCTGGGTGATGTGGCGATGCCGGCCAACAACCGGTTGCTGCTGTGGCGGCTGGGGTGATCAGGCGTCCGGCGACATGCTGGAAAGGCGTGCCGCCGCAGCGCGCAGCCCGTTGAAAATGGGTTCGGACACGTTTACGGGGAAATCACTTGGGAGCTGACGCGTGACCTGCTCGATGGCGGGTTCGACGGCTGCGATCAGCGCTTCGATCCACGGCTCCGCACCATCAGCGACACCACAGGCGCGTGCGGTTTCGTTCCAATGGCGTCGTCGCACAAGGTGCAGCTTCCGGTGGCGATTCTTGCCCTGGACGGACATGGCGAGCTGTGCATTCCGCGGGTCGAGCTGGTTTGGCCCCCTACCCAGGATGGGATGCACCGACAATACGTCGTAGACGGGTGTCAGGCGGAAGCGTCCACCGGCTTCGAGGTAAACACTGAAGTTCTTGGCATGTCCATCGGTTGCAGCCAACATCCAGAAAAGAATCTGCGTCTTGAAGAAGGTCGCCCGATCCTCGAAATGCTCGGATTGTCGAAGCAGATCCATGATGGTCACGATGCCTGGGCCGCCATCGGATTCATACTTCCTGGCAGCGGGCAGACCGAAGACCTGGCACATGTCTTCCTGCGGCAGCCGCAGCCACCACCGGCGATCCGCAGAAAGGCGGCGGTCGAATCGCTCCACAATAAGCGCGCGTTCGTCCTTGAAGCGTCCCATCTGCGTATTCGCAACGGGGATTCCAAAGGCGGAAAGCAGTTGCATGCAAAGCCATTCGTTCTCGACGGATTGGTGCATGTCCGCCCGCATGTTGCCCACAATGCCAAGCGGCAGCTTGAAGATATGGGTGGATGGGGTACTGCCGGTAGGAATGCACCACTGGCCAGCATGCAGCAGAAGTCCCGTCTTCTCCTGCGCACCGGCGATGGATATGCGGAACGCATCATCACTGGTGGGTGCGCCAGGCAGGTTCCCTGTCGTCACCTGACGCAGGATCGCAGCGACGCCTGATTCGTCCAACGCTTCGCACGTAATCTGCTGGATGTCCCCCGGTGTATGCGAAAGCGGCAGCAGTTGCGCTGCGCCGACGCAATCCCGGCCAATGGCTTCGAGAAGATCGAATGTGTCGCTGCTGCGCGTGGAGAACCTGTCGCGGATCCGGTTGCGGATGACACCGTTGTCGGGAAGAAGGTTGTCGAAGTAGTTGTTGACGACATTACCCCGATGGCTCTCGCCCTCCGGGAGCAGGGGCAGTGAGAGTGACATCGGCCGGGACTGGGCGGAGCTGATCCACGAGTCGACGTACGAAAGCCGGGAAGAGCCGCTCCGGACATCATCCCAGAGCGCGACCTCGACACCATTCATCCAGACCCGCAGCGTACCCATGGCTCACCACTCCAACGTTGACGTTGTCTCCGGGGGACTTCGCTGCTGCAATCTGACTTCCAGACCCAGCACTGCCCAGACCCGCATCAGCCGTTCGAAGCTTGCCGATGCCGGGTCGCGCTCCAATGCGCCTACTGCCTGGCGGCTTATGCCGAGCTGTGCCGCCAACTGCGCCTGGCTCAGGCCCGCCTGGCGCCTGAACGCACGCATCAGCGGTGCCAGTTGTTGAGGTGTCCTCACCGTGTGCAGCGGCCTGTCCATATCGGCAGTCCCCGAGAAAGTGACCGTACGCGAGCGTGTACGCAAGGGATAGGTTGCATTACGACAAGCAACCTATCTCTTTCCTTCGCTGGAGGCAACCTATCGATTGCTATCTCAGTATGCAATCAATAGGTTGCTTTTGCGCCGTCAGCGGCGCTCAAGCCACCTGCACGATATGCAGCGCCTTCGGGTTTCGCCACTGCGCCAGCAGGGCGGCTTCGCGCGCCTTGGCCTGCTCGAAATGCGCTTCCTTGACGTGGCCGAAGCCGCGGATGTGCTCGGGCACGCTGGCGATTTCCACCGCCAGTGCCAGGCGGCCGTCTTCCAGGCCGTCCAGCAGCAGCTGCACGGTGGCCTCGTAGTCACCGATCAGCTTGCGCTCCATGCGGCGTTCCTCGGTGCGGCCGAACACATCAAGTCGGCCGCCACGCAGGAACTTCAGCTTGGCCAGCAGGCCGAAGGCCTTGAACATCCAAGGGCCATATTCCTTCTTCAGCAACCGGCCCTGCTCGTCCTTCTTGGCGAACAGCGGCGGTGCCAGGTGGAAGCGCAGCTGGTAATCGCCCTCGAACTGCTGCTGCAGGCGGCGCTGGAAGTCACCGCTGGTGTACAGGCGGGCCACTTCGTACTCGTCCTTGTAGGCCATCAGCTTGAACAGGTAGCGGGCCACGGTCTCGGTCAATGCAGTGGAACCGCCGATGCGGTCGGCTTCGGCGGCGCGCACGCGCTCGACCAGGCTGCGATAGCGGTTGGCGTAGGCGTCGTCCTGGTACTCGACCAGGAAGGCCGCGCGGCGCTCGATCATTTCGTCCAGCGAGCGCGACAGGCGGGCGTCGTCCAGCGGCAGGAACGCCACGTCGCCACCGTGCGAGGGCAGGCCACGCAGTTCGCGCTCGTCGCCGGTATTGCGCGGTGCCGCGGTGGCACCCCATTCGTTGCCTTCCCACTCACCCGGCGGCAGCGGATGCAGCGGCCCCGGGGTGGTTTCGGTATCGGTGTGGCGGTTGCGCACCAGGCCAGCAGCCTGCTGCACGGCCTGCGGATCGACCACGGCCAGGCGGCCCCAGGCGAAGGCCTGCTGGTTCATCGCTACGGCCGCGCCGTTGAGTTCGATGGCGCGCATCAGCGACTCGAACGACAGCGGTACCAGGCCCTGCTGCCACGCATAGCCGAGGATGAACAGGTTGGCGGCGATCGCATCGCCGAGCAGCGCGGTGGCCAGCTGGGTGGCATCCAGCAGCAGCGGTTCCTCGCCACCCAGCGCCACGCGCACACCGGCCACGATGTCGGCGGCGGGGAACTGCATGTCCGGGCGGGTGGTGAAGGTACCGGGCATCGCTTCGTAGGTGTTCAGCACCACCTGCGAACGGCCGGCACGCACCTTCGACAGGGCCCAGTAGTCGTTGACCACCACCATGTCGCAGCCCACCACCAGGTCGGCTTCGCCGGCGGCGATGCGCACGGCGTGGATGTCTTCAGGGCGACGGGCAATGCGGATATGCGTGGTCACCGCGCCGCCCTTCTGTGCCAGGCCGGTCTGGTCGAGCACGGTCGCACCCTTGCCTTCCAGGTGGCCGGCCATGCCCAGCAGCGCGCCGATGGTCACCACGCCGGTACCGCCGACGCCGGTGATCAGGATGTTCCAGGGCTGTTCGAGGGTGCCGCGGATGGCCGGTGCCGGCAGGTTGTCCAGCAGGGTGGAAGCATCGCGCTTGCTGCCCTTGCGCGGCTGGCCACCGTGCACGGTGACGAAGCTCGGGCAGAAACCGTTCACGCAGGAATAGTCCTTGTTGCAGTTGGACTGATCGATCTCGCGCTTGCGCCCGAACTCGGTTTCCTTCGGCAGCACCGACACGCAGAAGCTCTTCTTGCCGCAGTCGCCACAGCCTTCGCAGACCAGCGAATTGATCAGCACGCGCTTCTGCGGATCTTCCAGCTTGCCGCGCTTGCGGCGGCGGCGCTTCTCGGTGGCGCAGGTCTGTTCGTAGATCAGGATCGAAACACCCTTCACCTCGCGCAGGCGCTTCTGCACCTCATCCAGCTCGCTGCGGTCGTGGAACTCGACGTCGCTGGGGAAGTGCTCGCGCTGGCCGGTCCACTTGCCGATGTTGTCCGACAGCACCACGATGGTGTGGATGCCTTCGGCGCGCATCTGCTTTGCGATGTCGGGCACGCTCAGCGGGCCGTCCACCGGCTGGCCGCCGGTCATCGCCACCGCGTCGTTGTAGAGGATCTTGTAGGTGATGTTGACGCCGGCGGCGACCGCCTGGCGGATCGCCAGCGAGCCGCTGTGGAAATAGGTGCCGTCGCCCAGATTCTGGAATACGTGCGGGGTGTCGGTGAACGGCGCCTGCCCGGCCCAGGTCACGCCTTCGCCGCCCATGTGAGTGAAGGTGTCGGTGCTGCGGTCCATCCAGGTCACCATGTAGTGGCAACCGATGCCGGCCAGCGCCCGCGAGCCTTCCGGCACCTGGGTGGAGGTGTTGTGCGGGCAGCCCGAGCAGTAGTGCGGTACGCGCGGGAAGCTGGCGCGCGGCAACGCAAGCTCGGCTTCCTTCTCCTGCATCCACTGCAGGCGCTGCTCGATCGATTCGTTGTTGAAGAACTTCTGGATGCGGCGACCGATCACGCCGGCGATGGTGGCCGGCGTCAGCTCACCGGTGGACGGCAGGATCCATTCGCCGCTTTCATCGTACTTGCCGACGATGGACGGGCGCTGGCCCCAGCTGGCCGGCCAGTTGAAGAACTGTTCCTTCATCTGGCGCTCGATGAAGGCACGCTTCTCCTCCACCACGATGATGTCTTCCAGGCCCTGCGCGAAGCGCGCGATGCCCTGCGGTTCCAGCGGCCAGGTCATGCCGACCTTGTACACGCGGATGCCGATGTCGGCGCACGCGACTTCATCCAGGCCCAGGTATTCCAGCGCCTGCAGCACGTCCAGGTAGCTCTTGCCGGTGGTGACGATGCCCAGCCGCGCGCGTGGGGCATCCATCACCACCTTGTCGATGCCGTTGGCACGGGCGAACGCTTGTGCAGCCTTCACCGCATAGCGGTGCAGGCGCATCTCCTGGTCCAGCGGCGGGTCCGGCCAGCGGATGTTGAGGCCAGCCGACGGCATCTCGAAATCTTCCGGCAGCACGATGCGGCGCGCCATCGGATCGACCTCCACCGAGGCCGAGGATTCCACCGTCTCGGCGATGGTCTTGAAGCCGACCCAGCGCCCGGTGTAACGGCTCATTGCCCAGCCGAGCAGGCCCATGTCGAGGATGTCCTGCACGCCGGCCGGGTTCAGCACCGGCATCATCGCGCTGACGAACTCGTCTTCGCTGCCGTGCGGCAGGGTCGAGCTGCGGCAGGCATGGTCGTCGGCCGCCAGTGCCAGCACGCCACCATAACGCGAGGTGCCGGCTGCATTGGCGTGCTTGAACACGTCGCCGCAACGGTCCACACCCGGGCCCTTGCCGTACCACATGCCGAACACGCCCTGCACGTTGGCGCCGGGGAACAGGTTGGTCTGCTGCGTGCCCCACACCATGGTGGCGCCCAGGTCCTCGTTCAGGCCCGGGGTGAACTTCACCTTGGCTGCTTCAAGGTGCTTGCGCGCGCGCCACAGCTCCAGGTCGAAGCCACCCAGCGGGCTGCCACGGTAGCCGCTGACAAAGCCGGCGCTGTCGATGCCTTCGGCGGCGTCGCGCAGCCGCTGCATCAGCGGCAGCCGCACCAGCGCCTGCACGCCACTCAGGTAGATCCGCCCCTCGCTGCGGGTGTACTTGTGGTCGAGCGTGTAATCACGGTCGAGCAGGTCGGCGGACGAGGGCGAAGTGAGTTGCGCGGTACTGGTCATGGCTGGCCCGGTAGGATCGGCTGGCACCGGCCGCGTGCAGGCACGCGACGGGAAAGGCGCGAATTGTAGCAGCGGGGCCGCGAGGCCCCGGCACTCGCGCCCGCGGCGGTGCTGGGGTTAGGATCGGGGAGAGAGAGGGAGGCTGCAGTTGCGGCCTGGGGAGAAGGGATGTCAGTTCCAGGAAAGATCCTGGCCAGCGTGCTGCTGGCCTCGGGAGTGGCCACTGCGTGGGCCGCGCCGGCCGTGCCGGCACCACAGGAGTTCTACTTCGACAACGATCTGGCGGCCACGCCGATGGTGGCGGTGCAGGGCGAGGGCGATGAGCTGGTGGCCCAGCTGGTCAAGCTGCGTGAGCGCGGCCGCCGCGCGGTGGAAGCGACGGTGCAGCTGGCATCGGTGGCCGGTGCGCAGGGCCGGGGCGAGCTGGCCGAGCAGCTGTATGGCGAGGCGATGAAAGAGGCGCCGGCACAGAGCAGCAGTGGCCGCAGCGTGCGCTGGAACTACGGTTGGGACCTGCTGCGCCAGGGCAAGCCGGAGGCGGCGCTGGAACAGTGGCTGGTATCGGCCAGCAACGCCCGTACGAAGCCCACCTGGGTGCCACCGACCTATGCGTTGGCATTGTGGCGGATGGGGCAGAAGCAGGAGGCGGTGCAGTGGTATGCGGCTGCGGTACGCACCGAGCCGACGCAGTGGAGTACCACGGCCAACTATGGGCAGCTGCTGCCGCAGTGGCGTGAGGATGAGCGCGCGTCGCTGGCCGAGGTGCAGCAGGCCTGGGCGGCCGCACCGCCTGCCTGGCCCTGAGGGAAGGGGTTCGGCCGGGTTGCACCCGGCACCCGCAGAGGCAACAGCTGAAGCAACAGCAACAGCCGAAGCAACAGCGGGCTTCCTGCGGGATGGCGGGGCACTGTGGGTTTGCGGGGCCGCCGTAAACCCGTCCATGGGGGCTTGGTCGCCGCATCCATGCGGCTCACACCCCGCAAACCCACAGTGCCCCGCCTTCGACAGATTCCGGCAGCTGTTGGTAGGTGTCGACCTTGGTCGACACGGTAGATCCACGCCATGCGTGGATGAATCTGTATCGGAATCGACTATTCGATATCTGATCGAAATGCAGCCGAGTGTGGGCTCGGCTCAGCAAAGAGCGGCCGGCCAAGCGCGGCTTTTGATGTTCACAGTCAACCAGCCGCCACGAGGGGCTGCGCCGTTCGCTGGAAACCCCTCAGTCGTCCGCGGAAACCGTCCGTCCCGACGCCCACGCACGCAGTGCTTCTACCCGCTCTGCCATCAGCACCGACAGCGGTCGGGTGGCGCGGATCTCGGTCATCAGCAGCTCGGTGTCCAGCGGCCGGCCCTCGGCATGCGCCGCATACAGGCCAGCCACGATCGCCTGCTCGATCTCGGCGCCGGAAAAACCACTGGCGGCCGCCGCCAGCGCGGGCAGCGCGAAGTCGTCGGCGTTGAGCTGGCGCCGGCCCAGGTGCAGCCGCAGCAGTTCCACGCGCACGTCGGGCGAGGGCAGATCGACGAAGAAGATCTCGTCGAAGCGGCCCTTGCGCAGCAGCTCGGCGGGCAGCTCGTGCACCTGGTTGGCGGTGGCGACGATGAACACCGGCGCTTTGCGTTCGGCCATCCAGGTCAGCAGGTAACCGAGCACGCGGCGTGACACGCCGCCGTCCTCGCCTCCGCTGGCCAGGCCCTTCTCGATCTCGTCCATCCACAGCACGCAGGGCGCGAGTTGTTCGGCCGAGGCCAGTGCCTGGCGCAGGTTGGCTTCGGTCTCGCCGTGGTACTTGTTGTACAGCGCGCCCACGTCCAGGCGCAGCAGGGGCACGCCGAAGCCGGCGGCGGTGGCCTTGGCCAGCATCGACTTGCCGCAGCCCTGCACGCCCAGCAACAGCATGCCGCGCGGCGGGTCCAGCCCGGCCGGCGCCGAGCCGGCGATGAAGGCGACCCGGCGCTGGTTGATCCAGCGCTTGAGCCGGTTCGCTCCGGCCACGTCGCCGAAGCGCGCGCTGTCATGTTCGAAGAACAGGTGGCCGCTGCGGTTGAGCAGCTCGAACTTCAGACGCGCCAGCTGCGGCAGGTCGTCGTCGCGCAGTGCGCCGTCGGCGTAGATCAGCTGGCGCGCGATGCGCCGGGCATCGACCAGGCTCAGGCCCTGCAGGTTCTTCAGGATCTTCTTGACCGCTTCGCTGTCGACTTCAACCCGCCGACCGCCATGCTCGCGTGCATAGGCGTCGGCCTCCTCGCGCAGCATCTTCAACAGGGCGTTGGCATCGGGCAGGCGCGGGTTGAAGCGCACCGCCAGCGCTTCCAGCTCGGCCGGCAGCTCGACCTTGGCGCCGATCAGCACCAGCACGTGCGGCTCGCTGTGGCGGCGCTGGATCAGGTCGCGCAGTGCGCGCTGGTGGCTGGCATAGCCCAGGTAGGGGTGGAAATCGAGCAGCAGGTAGACCCCGCGCTGGTCGGCCTGGCGGATCATCTGCAGGGCCGCGCTGGCATCGGGCGGCCCGACCGCCGGGTCCTCGCTGTCCAGATCGATGCGGCGCAGGCCCTCGGTGATCGACCAGCGGTGCAGGGCCCGCCAGACGTGCATCAGCGTCTGCCGGAACAGCTCGACGATGCGACCCTCGTCCTGGGTCTCGATGACGATCAGTGGGGTATTGGCGCGGATCAACGCGCTCAGATCCTGCAGTTCGCTCATGCCGGTTCGATCCTTCGGGGGCGCCACGATAGCAAAGGCGATGGCCGCTGGTTCAGCACGACGCTACCTACCGTCACCATCACCGGTGTACGCTCGGGGCACGTACCCGGAAGCGAGGCTGGCATGAAGACGATCCTGGTGGCCGGTTCCAAGGGCGGGGTGGGCAAGACCACCGTCGCCACCCACCTGGCCGCGTACGCGGCATTGCAGGGCAAGGCCACGGTGATTGCCGATGCCGACCCGCAGGGTTCCAGCACCCGCTGGGCACAACGCCGTGCCGGGCTGGAAAGCGCGGTGCTCCCCATCGACGTGTACCGGAAGAAGCAGTGGGCGCAGAAGCTGCCCGACGGCACCGACACCGTCATCATCGATGCGCCGGCCGGTGCCCTGGCTGACGATATTCCCCATTTCCTCGACGCTGCCGACGCGGTGGTGGTACCGGTGCTGCCCTCGGCGCTGGACATCGAAGCGATCGTCGGCTTCCTCAACAGCCTGGCCCAGAACCCGCGCGTGCACAGCCGCAAGCTGCCGGTGGGGCTGGTGCTCAACCGTACCAAACCATGGACCCAGACCTCGCAGCAGGCGCTGCAGATGCTGGGTGAATGGCCGTACCCGGTGGTCGCGCAGCTGCGCGACAGCCAGAGCTATGTGGTCATGACCGGCCTGGGCCGCAGCCTGTTCGACTACCGCTCGGCCCAGGTGCGCGAGCACCAGGCCGACTGGGAGCCGCTGTTGTCCTGGCTGAAGCTTTGATGCCTGCGTCACTCTTTCTGCTGCATCCTCTTCTTCATGGAAACCCGCGATGCGTGAACTGATCCTGCTGCGCCATGCCCATGCCGAACCGGCTACCCCCGGCCAGGCCGACCTCGACCGGCCGTTGTCGCCGGTGGGGCTCGCCGAAGCCGAAGCCGCCGGCAAGTGGCTGAAGGAGAACAACCTGCTGCCGGACTGCGTGCTGTGCTCACCGGCGCGGCGCACCCGGGAGACCCTGGAAGCCGTGCTCGGCACCATCGGCTATGTCGAGAAGCGCCTGGAAGACCGCATCTACGAGGCCACCCCCGGCACCCTGGCGGCGCTGGTGGACGACCGCCGTGACCTCGACCGGGTGCTGATCGTCGGCCACAACCCCGGCCTGGAGCGCCTGGTGGCGTTGATGACGGAAGGCACCAGCAGCGACTATCGCGGCATGCCGCCGGCCGGCATTGCCGTGCTCGGCTTCCCGCGCGAGGCCTCGATCGAGCCGGGCGTGGCCAGCCTGAACGCGTTCTGGTGGCCGTGATCCAATGAGCCTGGCGCGGCGCAGCCGCTTTCTGCTGCCCGTGCTGCTGGCTTCCGGCGCGGCCTGGGCTGCCGCGCCACCGCCAACGCCCTTGCCGCCGGTGGTCGCTGAAGCGCACCGGGTCCTGCACCTGGATACCCAGCGCTCGCAGATCGGTTTCGAGGTGCGCACCCGCTTCGGGCAGCGCATCGAAGGCCTGTTCCCGCACTTCGAGGGTCGCATCGAGATCCTCTCCGACGGCCGCCACCAGGTGCACCTGAAGATGTTCACGCGCTCGGTCGAGATCCCCGGCAAGGCGCGCTACACCGGCTGGATGCGCGGCGAGGAGTTCTTCGACGCAGGCCGCCACCCGGTGGTCGAGTTCGACTCGCTGCCGTACTGGCCGGAGACCGTGGAAGACGGGGGCGACATCAACGGGCGGCTGACCCTGCGCGGGATCAGCCACCCCGAGACACTGAAGGTCGAGAAGGCGGATTGCGCCCGACCCGGCTATGATTGCGACGTCGTCAGCCGCGGTACCGTGCAGCGAGGCCGGTATGGAATGGACAGCTGGCAGCTTGCCTTGAGTGACCGAGTGACCTTCGTATTGCGAGCGCGCCTGAGCGAGGCGCCGAAACCGTGAACCTCCTGCTGCGTGTACTGGCGCTGGCAACCGTGTTGCTGGGCAGCGGTTGTGCATCGCTGTCCAATGCCGAGCGCGACCGCGCCGAAGCGATCGCCGTGCAGGCGCGCTCGATCCAGGTCGACTGCCAGCGCGCCGACCGCTGCGCACAGGATTCGCCGCTGCGGGCGTTGGCCGGCCGGGCGTTCACCGAATCCACCCCGGAGCAGCCGCGCCACTACGCCACCCTGCTGGACGAGGGGGAGGGCGCCCTGGTGGCGCGCCTGAACCTGCTGCGCAGTGCCACCCGCAGCATCGACCTGCAGACCTACATCTTCGACAAGGACGACAGCGCGCGGCTGGTCATCGACGAACTGCTGGCCGCGTCGCGGCGCGGGGTGAAGGTGCGGGTGCTGATCGACCAGCTCTCGGCGATCTCCGACCTGCAGATCCTCGGCGCATTGTCCGGTGCCCACCAGAATTTCCAGCTGAGGGTCTACAACCCGACCTTCGGCAAGGCCCGGCTGAACTACTTCGATTACGCCGGCAGCGTGCTGTGCTGCTTCCGTCGCTTCAACCAGCGCATGCACAACAAGCTGCTGGTGATCGACGATGCGATCGGCGTGGTCGGCGGCCGCAACTACCAGGACGACTATTACGACTGGGATCGCGAGTACAACTTCCGCGATCGCGACGTCATGATCGCCGGCCCGGAAGCGCGGGCGATGGCGGCCAACTTCGATGCGTTCTGGCGCGCCAAGCGCAGCGTGCCGGCCGAGCGCCTGAATGACGTGGGCCGCACCCTGCTGCGCGAAGGCGTGCCGGTGCTGCCGCCCGCCACGTTCCGCCGCCCGGAGCGGGTGCAGCGGGTCAGCGCTGAAGCCAATGACATGGAGTTCGTCACCCGTTCCTTCGTGGATACCGCGCTGCCGGTGGCCTCGGTGCGCTACGTCGCCGACCTGCCGCGCAAGCACCGCCGCGAGAAGGCCGATGCCCCGCTGGCCGGCCAGCACGTGACCGAGCCGCAGCTGGATGCACTGATCGCCGGCGCGCAGAAGGAAGTGATCCTGCAGACGCCGTACCTGGTGCTGTCCAAGCCGGCGCAGAAGCTGTTCCGCGAGCTGCGCAAGCGCCCGCAGCCGCCGCGCGTGGTGGTGTCCAGCAACAGCCTGGCGGCCACCGACAACCCGATCGTGTATGCGCTGTCGTACAAGTACAAGCGGCGCAACATGCGCGAACTGGGCTTCAACATCTTCGAATACAAGCCGTTCCCGCTGGATGCACCGGTCGACTACCGCAACCTGCTGCCCGACCCGATCGCCGCGCCCGGAGGCGACGACGACGGCGGGCGCAATCCGCTGATCGGCGGCAGCGCCGCTGGCAGCAATGCCGGTGGTGGCAGCGACGGGGATCTGGCCGCGCCCCGCAAGCAGGTGGCGGTGCATCATCCGCGTACCGGCAGTGCCTACCAGAACGCGCGCGAACGTCGCCGCGCCGCCGGCAGCGAGGTGGAAACGCGCCTGCTGCGCACCGAGACGCGTCCGTCGTTCCTGGGCAGCAAGGCGGTCAACAAGCCGTTGCCGGTCACCCGCAAGGGCGCCCGCATGGGCCTGCACGCCAAGTCGCTGGTGGTCGATCGCCGCATCGGCGTGGTCGGCACCCACAACTTCGATCCGCGCAGCGAGAACTACAACACCGAAGGCGCGGTGATCATCGACGATCCGGTGTTTGCCGAGCAGCTGGCCGAGAGCATCCTGCGCGATACCCATCCGCAGAACTCGTGGACAGTGGCGCCGCGGGCCAAGCCGCCAGTGCTGTCGGGCCTGAACTACAGCGTCGGCAAAGCCTCCGAAGCGCTGCCGATCCTCGACTTCTGGCCGTGGCGCTACGCCACCGACTACGAGTTCAAGCCCGGTCCGGACTGCCCGCAGCCGCTGCCACGGCAGGACCCGGCGTTCCACAACTGCTACGTCGCCGTCGGCGACTTCCCCGAAGTCAACGTCGGCCCGAAGTGGCTGCTGGTACGCATGCTGACTGCATTCGGCGCCGGCCTCGTTCCCATCCTCTGAAGGTGCCCGCATGACCCAGGTATTCCGCGAAGCCGTTTCCATCGAGCAGCTCAACGCGCTCAGCCGCAACACGGCGATCGAATCCCTCGGCATCGTCTTCAGCGCTGCGGGCGAAGACTGGCTGCAGGCCACCATGCCGGTGGACGAGCGCACCCGGCAGCCGTACGGCATCCTGCACGGCGGTGCCTCGGTGGTGCTGGCCGAGACCCTGGGCAGCAGCGCCGGCAACCTGTGCGTGGATACCGGCAAGCAGATCTGCGTGGGCCTGGAAATCAACGCCAACCACGTGCGCGCCGTGCGCTCGGGCACGGTCACCGGGACCGCCCGCGCGCTGCACGTCGGCCGCAGCACCCAGCTGTGGGAGATCCGCATCGAAGACGAGCAGGGCCGGCTGGTGTGCATCTCTCGGCTGACCCTGGCGGTGGTGGCCGCCGGCCACGGTTGAGCCCCCGGCGGGCGTGTTGACGGCGGCAGAACCCAGCGTTCCCCGCCGATTGCCCCGGTCAATGGCGGTTATGGCCTAAATCGGCTGGCAGCTGCTGCGGCGCTCCGGTATCGTGCGCGGATGACTTCCCCCACTCCGGCCCCCCGTGGCGGCGTGGCGCGTGTGTGCCGTTACCTGTACCGCGTACCGCTGCTGTTGGTCCACATCACCGTGTTCCTGCCGCTGATCCTGATCGGCATGCTCCCGCCGTGGGGCGAGCTGCGCGTGGGCGAGGATACCTTCGGGGCGAAGGTGGTGAACTGGTGGCAGGGCGGCCTGATGTGGATCTTCGGCTTCCGCCTGTCACGGGTGGGCCAGCCCTTGCCCGGTGCCGTGCTGTTCGTCGCCAACCACGTCAGCTGGGTCGACATCTCCATCCTGCACAGCCAGCGCATGATGGGCTTCGTCGCCAAGCGCGAAATCGCAAGCTGGCCGCTGGTCGGTTGGCTCGCCGCGCGCGGGCAGACCATCTTCCACCAGCGCGGCAACACCGAATCGCTCGGTGGCGTGATGCAGGTGATGGCCGATCGCCTGCGTGCCGGCAAGGCAGTAGGCGTGTTCCCGGAAGGGCGCACCCGCGGTGGCCATGAAGTGGGGCCGTTCCATGCCCGCATCTTCCAGGCCGCGGTCGAAACCGGTGTTCCGGTGCAGCCTGTGGCGCTGGTCTATGGGTTCAAGGGTGACGCACAGACCATCGTGGCATTCGGCCCGGGCGAGAGTTTCGCCGCCAATTTCCTGCGCCTGCTGGGTGAGCCGGCGCGGCATACCGAAGTGCATTTCCTGGAGCCGATCGGTACCCAGGACCTGGAAGGCCGTCGACGCATCGCGGAAACCTCGCGCGCGCGCATCGTGGCGGCCATGAGCACCGGCTGAGGGCACGGTGGCCCTGGTCCCGCCACCCGTCCTGGACGCCGGTACACCGACGTTGCATGCGACTGACTACCAGCCGCCGCGCTGGCTGCGCAATCCGCACCTGCAGTCGATGCTCAGCTCCAGCCGCATGCGCCTGCAGCGCGGCCTGCTGCTGCTGGCCGCCACCGGTGCGGTCAGCGAAGAGCTGATCCTCGACGGCGGTGATGGCGTGCGCCTGCAGGGCTGGCACAGCCATGTCGAAGGCCGCGAACCGAAGGGCATGGCCCTGCTGCTGCATGGCTGGGAGGGCAGTGCCGAATCCAGTTACATGCGCATGGCTGCCGCGCGCATGATCGAACAGGGTTTCGATGTGGTGCGGCTGAACTTCCGCGACCATGGCAACACCCACCATCTGAACCCCGGCATCTTCCACTCCAACCTGATCGATGAAGTGGTGCATGCCGCGGGTGACATCGCCCAGCGCTGGCCGCAGCTGCCGCTGGTGGCCGCCGGCTATTCGCTGGGTGGCAACTTCGTGCTGCGCCTGGCCCTGCGCGCGCCGGCTGCCGGCGTGCCGCTGCTGCGGGTGGCCTCGGTGTGCCCGGTGCTGGACCCGGGGCTGACGATGGAGAGCATCGAAAACGGCCCGGCGATGTACGACTGGTACTTCCGCCGCAAATGGGCCGGCTCGCTGCGCCGCAAGCGCGATCTGTTTCCCGAGCTGAGCGACTGCGACGACCGCGTGCTGAAGCTGGACATCCGTGCACTGACTGCCTGGCTGGTCGAACGGCACACCACCTTCGGCTCGCTGCAGGCCTATTTCGATGGCTATTCGATTGCCGGTGACCGCCTGTCCACCCTGCAGGTGCCGGCCGACATCCTGATGGCGCAGGACGACCCGGTGATCCCGTACGCGACTTTCAGCGATTGGCAGCTGCCGCGCCAGGCGCACCTGGAAACCGCCTGCTGGGGAGGCCACTGCGGCTTCCTGGAAAACTGGCGGGGTGACGGCTTCTCCGAGCGCTGGGTGGCGCAGCGCCTGCAGCGGGTGCTGGCGGGCTGAACCGGCACCGGTGCGTGGACCGCTACAATGCGGGTTTGCACTTGAACCGGACCGCCATGCAAGACCAGATCATCCAAGCGTTGCGCCAGAACCAGGCCGACCAGGCCGTGCAGCTGGCCCAGGCGTGGACCCGTGATGAACCCGGCCAGGCCGAAGCCCACCGCTGGCTGGCGCTTGCGCTGCAGCAGCAGGGCAAGGCCGAGGATGCGATGGAGGCGCTGCAGCAGGCGTTGCAGCTGGCCCCCGATGATGCCCAGCTGCACCTGCAGCACGCTGGCCTGCTGCTCGCCCTGCGCCAGTACCAGGGCGCTGACGAAGCGCTGGCACGTACCACCGGGCTTGACCCGAACTCATTCGCCGCCTACCTGATGCAGGCGCACCTGGCGATCGGCCGCAACGACTTCGATGAAGCCCAGCGCCTGTCCACGCTGGCCTCGCGCGTAGAGCCGGACCACCCGGAACTGCTGACCATCGACGGCATGATCGCGCTGCGCCGCGACGACCCGGATCGTGCGCTGACGCTGCTGTCGGCGGCCAACCAGGCGCAGCCCAACGACACCCGCGTGCTGTACGCACTGGGCTTCGCCTACCTGGGCAAGGACATGCTTGCCTTCGCCGAGCAGGCGTTCCGCCGCGTGCTGGAACTGAACCCGGCCATCAGCTCGCTGCATGGCCTGGTAGTGCAGTTGGCGCTGCGCCAGGGCAACCTGGAGGCGGCTGCCGAAGCGATGCAGATCGCGCTTCAGCAGGAAGGCATGGATACGCCGTCGATGCGTCGCCTGGCCGGTGAACTGTCGCTGCGCGGCGGCCAGCCGCTGCAGGCGCTGGACCATCTGCTGCCGTTGCTGGAATCGATCCCCGACGACCGCCAGGTGCTGCAGCTGCTGCTGATGTCCTGGCAGCGCCTGGGCCGCGAAGACGAGGCCCGCGCGCGCCTGGACGCGGCCCTGGAACAGCATCCGCAGCTGCATGACCTGTGGCTGGCACGCCTGGCCGTGGAAGAAGTCGGCAGCCCGACCGCCGCGGCGACCGTGGAGCGCTGGATGGACGCGATGCCGGGTCATCTGCCGGCACTGGAAGCACGCCTGCGCCTGCATGACATGGTGGGCGAACACGAACAGGCCGAAGCCATCGCCGAACGTATCGTCAGCCTCGAACCGGGCCGCGTCAGTGGCGAATCACGCCTGGTCGAAGGCCTGCTGCAGCGTGATCCGGTTGCCGCGATCGCGCGCGTGCAGGCGCTGATCGACAGGGCGCCGGACGGCCATCGCGCCGACCTGCGTACCTGGCTGGGTGAAATCCAGGACCGCGCTGGCCAGCCGGAACAGGCGCTGCAGACGTGGATGGCGCTGCAGGCCGACCAGGCACCGCAGCGCCTGCCGCTTCCACCGCAGGCCAAGGCGCCGCCGAGCTGGCCG
This sequence comes from Stenotrophomonas sp. INTA L402-1, assembly GCF_059295135.1. Taxonomy (NCBI): domain Bacteria; kingdom Pseudomonadati; phylum Pseudomonadota; class Gammaproteobacteria; order Lysobacterales; family Lysobacteraceae; genus Stenotrophomonas; species Stenotrophomonas sp. INTA L402-1. The sequence continues at coordinate 1,677 of NZ_JCAFWP010000005.1, read as the reverse complement.
GAGAAGGGCGAGATCGACAGTGATGCCAGCTCCGCGCCGATCTTCCTGTGGGGTGCGCCGGGTTCGGGTGTGGAGCGGGTTGCGACCGGCCTGGCGGCCGCCAGCCCGGTGCTGCGCAGTGACCGCTACACCAGCAATCCGCCGGATGATGCATTCCAGAACTACCACACGCTGCAGGACCTCGCCTCCGGCGTGCTGACCCCGGAGCGGCTGGTGCAGCGCTGGCGCGAGCAGCTGCCGGCGCGTGGCCTGCAGGGCGATGCCGTCATCGACTGGCTGCTGTGGTGGGACAACGCCCTGCTGTGGGCGCTGCGCCCGCAGCTGCCGCAGGGACGACTGGTGCTCGTGCTGCGTGACCCGCGCGACATGCTGCTGGACTGGGTGGCCTACGGCGCTGCCGCTCCGCTGGCGATGACCTCGCTGGCTGAAGCCAGCGAATGGCTGGCGCGCGGGCTGGCGCAGGTTGCCACCCTGCATGAGGAAGAACTGTATCCGCACGTGCTGCTGCGCATCGACCAGATCGGCAATGATCCGCACGCGATGGCCGAGCTGCTGGGACGCCTGTTCGAGCGGCAGATGCCGCCGGCCGCACAGCTGGGCGCACCGCGCTTCCCGCCGGGCCACTGGCGCAACTACCGCGACGTGATGAGCGCCGCCTTTGCCAAGCTCACCCCGATTGCGGTGCGCCTGGGTTACCCGGAAGAGTAAGGAGAAGCCGATGCAACTGAGCAGCCACAGCCTGACCAACGGCGCGCCGATCGACCGCGCGTTCGCCGCCGGCGATGCCACCGGCTTCGCGCCGGACCGCAATCCGCACCTGGCCTGGAACGGCGCACCGGAAGGCACGCGTTCGTTCCTGCTGGTGTGCGTGGACCCGGATGTGCCGACCGTTGCGGAAACGGTCGGCCGCAGCGACATGACCGTGCCGCGCGACCAGCCGCGCTGCGACTTCGTGCACTGGGTGATGGCCGATATTCCGGCCTCGGTGCAGGAGATCGCCGCCGGCAGCTGCAGCGATGGCTTCGTGGTGAAGGGCAAGACCGCACCGGCTGGCCCGGCGGGCAGCCGCCAGGGCCTGAACGACTTCACCGGCTGGTTTGCGGGCAACCCGGACATGGCCGGCGATTATCTGGGCTATGACGGCCCGTATCCGCCGTTCAACGACGAACGCGTGCACCGCTATTTCTTCCGCGTGTTCGCGCTGGATGTGGCCTCGCTGGAGCTTCCGGCGCGCTTCACCGCCGCCGACGCATATCGCGCCATGCACGGCCACGTGCTGGCCGAAGCCGCACTGCATGGCACCTACACGTTGAACCCGGCGCTGGGCTGAGCGGCACGATGGGGAGAGCCGGCCGCTGGCCGGCTTTGCTTCTGTGGCGTCGAGCCATGCTCGACTCACCGTGAAAGCAGTCGAGATCCTATGTTCGCGGTCAAGCCTGCTGGAAGCAGGCTTGACCCACCTTCAGCATGGCCGGATCGAAGTCCCGGCCGCTTTTGAAGACACCCCAGGCGATCCTGGCCAGCTTTCTGGCCAGGATGTTGAAGACGGCGGTGCTGGGGTGACCGCGTTTTGACAGCTCGTCGTAGAGCGGTTGCCCCCGACGACACCGCTTGAGCCCCATGGCGGCCATGTAGAGCATCTGGCGCAGCACTGGCGCGCCCTGTTTGGACAGCCGA